>NZ_JBQKFA010000002.1:0-340739 GCF_052121015.1 Collinsella sp. LCP19S3_F2 | reverse complement strand
ATCCGCTTCGCGGATCCGCACCGGCTTCGCCCGCCTGCCGGCGCGCTCGCCCGCTCGCTAAAAACGCTCCGCGTTTTCTTTACGCTCGCGCCTCGACCGAGGTTCGAATCCGTGCATGGCTTCCAAAAAAGAAAAGCCCCCGTTGCCGGGAGCTTTAAAGTCAATTGGTGCGGCGTATAGGATTCGAACCTATGACGTTCTGATTCGTAGTCAGACCCTCTATCCAGCTGAGGTAACGCCGCAACGCACGGATTATTATGCACGCGAGGCCCCGACGGGTCAAGCGACAATTTGAAAAAATTTTACGATGTGGTGATTATGCTGCTCGCGCCTCGACCGAGGTTCGAATCCATGCATGGCTTCCAAAAAAGAAAAGCCCCCGTTGCCGGGAGCTTTAAAGTCAATTGGTGCGGCGTATAGGATTCCGCGCATCCGCTTCGCGGATCCGCACCGGCTTCGCCCGCCTGCCGGCGCGCTCGCCCGCTCGCTAAAAACGCTCCGCGTTTTCTTTACGCTCGCGCCTCGACCGAGGTTCGAATCCATGCATGGCTTCCAAAAAAGAAAAGCCCCCGTTGCCGGAGGCTTCAAGTTCGATTGGTGCGGCGTATAGGATTCGAACCTATGACGTTCTGATTCGTAGTCAGACCCTCTATCCAGCTGAGGTAACGCCGCAGCGCAAGACATATGAAACCATTTTAGTTAATTGGAGTCAAGCACAATCTTGATTTTTTTTCTAGACCATTTTCCTCATGCAGCTCCGCATGTATCACCGTTTCCCATACGATCGATCGGCTTTTCAACCACATCGAACCCAACACCGAGTTCCCTCAATAGCGAGCGCACCCGCTGGGCGCAATCATACTCGGCAAACGAGATACTCAGCATGCGTGCCACCTGGTTAGAAGTCCCGACTCCATAGAACCGTTCGAGTGTTGTAAGCCCTTCGTGCGTCACAAAGGTCTCAACTACATGTGGTGACTCCTCAAAGCACCATTGGGTCAACGGACCCTCGCTCGTTTGCCTCACCACCAAGCCACCCATACCCGATGGCTCACACGTAACTAGCAGGTGCTCCCCACCTTCATCGCTCTCAAACAAAACTACCCGCTCATCAAACAGGTCCATCACATCCCCCTTCTCTCGCTCGTATCTAGTAAAAGCATAGCAGGTAGACGATCGTATACAGAACATTTGTTCGTGTGTTTTCTATTGAGCTGTCCGCGCGACATGGTAAGGCTCCGCGCACAAAAAAGGCGCCCCGGATAGGGGCGCCCCCGCAAATCGCTTATGCAGCAAACCTACGCGACCGGCTCGATCTTCTCGAGGCCGCCCATGTAAGGACGCAGAACCTCGGGGATCGTAATGGTGCCGTCGGCGTTCTGGTAGTTCTCCAGAATGGCGGCCATGGTGCGGCCAGCCGGCAGACCGGAACCGTTAAGGGTGTGCAGGTAGCGCGAGCCCTTGAAGTTCTCGGGATCGCGATACTTGATGTTGGCGCGACGGGCCTGGAAGTCGCCGCAGTTGGAGCAGGAGCTAATCTCCTTGTAGGCGTTGTAGCTCGGCAGCCAGACCTCGATGTCGTAGGTCTGACGGGCAGAGAAGCCAAGGTCGCCGGTGCACAGGCTAATCACGCGATACGGAAGACCCAGCTGCTGAAGCAGGAACTCGGCCTCGGCGGTCATGCTCTCGAGCTCCTCGTCGGACTCCTCCGGCTTGGCAAACTTGACCATCTCGACCTTGTCGAACTCGTGCTGGCGGATGATGCCGCGGGTGTCGCGACCAGCAGAGCCGGCCTCCTCGCGGAAGCAGGGGGTGAAGGCGGTGTAGCGGCGCGGCAGGGTGTCGGCATCGAGAACCTCGCCGGCGTGCAGGTTGGTAAGCACGACCTCGGCGGTGGGGATCAGGAAGTTATCGCCCGAGACATGATAGGCGTCGTCCTCGAACTTGGGCAGCTGGCCCGTGCCAAACATGGTCTGACGCTTGACGACGATGGGCGGCCACCACTCCTTAAAACCACGGCTGGTGTGCGTATCGAGGAAGAAGTTGATGAGGGCGCGCTCCAGACGGGCGCCGGCGCCACCGAGAACGGTGAAGCGGCTACCGGAGAGCTTGTTGCCGCGCTCGAAGTCGAGGATGTCGAGGTCGGTGCCCAGATCCCAGTGCGGTTTAAAGTCGAAGTCGAACTCACGCGGGGTGCCCCAACGACGGCGCTCGATGTTCTCGTCCTCGTCCTTGCCGTACGGGGTGGCCTCGCAGGGAATGTTGGGCAGGTGAGCCATAAAGTCGTACTGCTCCTGCTCGAGAACGGTGCGGCGCTCGGCCAGACCGTCGATCTTCTCGTTGACGGCGCGCACGGCCTCCTTGGCGGCCTCGGCCTCGTCCTTCTTGCCCTCCTTCATCAGGGCGCCGATCTTCTTGGACTCGGCATTACGCGTGGCCTGGAGCTCCTCGACCTCGGTGATGACGGCACGACGCTCATCGTCGAGCTCAAAGAACTTCTCGCGATCCCAAGACGTCTGGCGGTTAGCCATGGCGGTATCGATGGCATCGGGGTTCTCGCGAACAAACTTGATATCAAGCATTAGATCCTCCGGCGATATACATTCCATTTAGGTTGCAACCTTGTACATGTATGGGCAAGTATATACTTATGAGCGTTTACGACCCAACTCAACTACGCAAGAAGGCACCCAATGGACGCAGTTTTTTCCTTTTTGTTTGGCACCCGTACCGGTTTTGCCATCCTTTTCGCCGGCGGCATCCTGCTGTTTGCGATTCTTGCCTTTGTAATGGAGAAGCGCACCCATAAGCTCTACGTCGACCGCGGGCCCAAATCCGAAGAAGATCAAGACAGCTTCTGGGACTAACCTGCCATTTAGGGACAGGTTTATTTTGGTCGGTTTTATCTGGGCAAACGCAAGCGCCCCGCAACCGGTATCAACCCGGTTGCGGGGCGCTTTTCGCTATAGAGATAAAACCGCGGGAAAAACCTGCCAAAATAAACCTGTCCCTAAATGGCAGGTTTACTGAAGGGTGGCGTCGATGGCCTTGACCAGGGCGCTGCGCATGCCGGCGTCCTCGAGCGCGACGACGCCCTTGATGGTTGCGCCGCCGGGCGAGCACACGGCATCCTTCATCGCCGCAGGATGCTGCCCAGTTGCAAGCTGCAGTTTCGCCGTACCCAGAACCATCTGGCTCACAATGCGATAGGCGTCGGAGCGCGGAATGCCGTGCTTGACGGCCGCGTCGCCCAGGGCCTCAATCGCCATGGCAACAAATGCCGGGGCGCAACCGCCCACGGTACCGCCCACAAACAGCAAGCTCGTATCGAGCTCAACGACAGTGCCAAGCTTTCCGAGCAGGTCGAGCACCACGGCACGCTGCTCGCCGTTGAGCGTAGAGGACTTCTCGCAGGCAATGACGCCCTCGCCCACCGAAACCGGTGTATTGGGGACCGTCGAGATGTGCGCGACACCCGGCAGAACCTGCTCCCACTTGGCACTGTCCCAAGTCCAGGCGACCGAAAGGACGACCTTATCGGCAAGAGTATCCTTGAGCGGAGCGAAGACCTTCTCGATCATGTACGGCTTGACCGCAGCAACCACGATATCGGATACAGCGACAACCTCCGCCGCATCACGACAGGCAAGTATCCCACGCGCCTCACAGCGCTCAACCAGGGCATCGTAGCGGCCCGCGCAGGCACACATGTCGCTCGCAGCCACACCGGCGGCAATCCAGCCATCGGCCATAGCGCTCGCCATATTGCCAAAACCGACAAATCCAATCTTCATATCTCATAGTCCTCTCAGACAGGTTCTTCAAATCGAGAGCTATTGTCCCACGGCATTGTTTCGTGTTGCCGACCTATTTGTGATACGGCTCACCACGGCTAATCTTGCAGGCGCGGTAGACCTGCTCCAGCAGCACCACGCGCGCCAAGTTATGCGGCAAGGTAATGCGTCCAAAGCTGAGCATTTCGTCAGCTCGTGAGCGAACATCGTCGCTCACGCCGTCCGATCCGCCAATCACAAAGGCGATGTCGCTGTTGCCTCGCAACATAAGATCATCGAGCCGCGCCGAGAGTTCCTCACTCGAGCGCTCTTTGCCCTCAATGGCCAGCAGGATCACATGCGCTCGGGGCGGCAGGGCTGCAAGAATCGCCGCTCCCTCCTTGTCGCGCGCGGCATCCACGCCGCCCGCCTTGGCCGGGTCGATATCGGCCACCTCGCGCATATCCACCTTGGCATAGGCGCCCAGGCGCTTGGTGTACTCGGCGCAGGCATCCTTCCAAAAACGCTCTTTGAGCTTACCGACGCATACAACGGTGCACTTCACGCGCGCCTACTCCTTCGAATCGTTTTGAACTTTGCCGGCGGTCAGCATCTGCTCGAACATAGAGGCCGACTGCGAAAAGTCGCTCGGCAGCACGACCGTCGATGTTTTACCCGTGCGAGCGAACTCCGTCATCATCTCGGACCATTGCGTAAACATGAACAGCTGGTTGGCCTCATCGTTGCCGACGCCCGTCTCCTGGATAATCTCGAGCGAATCCTTGATACCCAGCGCGATGGCCTTGCGCTGGTTGGCGATGCCTTCGCCCGCCTTTTCCATTGCCTCGGCCTCGGCGGTCGCCTCGGTAACGCGCTTGATGCGGTCGGCCTCAGCGAGCTCCTGCGCAGCAGCGCGCTTACGCTGGGCGGCGTTGATGTCATTCATAGAGTTTTCGACCTCGGTCGGCAGCGCGATCTTGGTGATGAGCGTCGACACGAGGGTAAAGCCGTAGGCGGCCATCTGCTCGGATACGGTGGCGTTGACGTCCTTGGCAATGTCATCCTTCTTGGCAAAGACCTCATCAAGGGTATAGACAGGGATGGAAGAGCGCAGGGCATCGGTAATGAAGTCGCGCATCTGGTCGACGGGCTCCTGCAGCATGTAGTAGCTCTTGTAGATGCCCGAATCTGCCGGGCCGGCTCCCATGTCATAGCTCACGTGGTACTGAGCAGAGACCTCAAGGCCGATAGTCACGTTGTCCTGGGTCTTAACGTCGATCCCAAAACCGTTTTTCATGGTGCGCAGACTCACCGTGGCGGCCTTGCGGTCGATCACGGGCACCTTCATGTGGAAACCCGCGTTGACGATGCGGTTAAACTTGCCCAGGCGCTCGATGATCACAGCATGCTGCTGTTCAACGACATAGCAGGCGTTGGGAAGCAGTAGCAACAAAATGATGATGGGAAGTAGAAGGCTCGTAAGGGCAGCGATAATACCGGATAACAGCATGGTCTCTCCTCCGATGGGCACACGTTGGCACTAGGATACCCGCACAAAGCAGCCATGTGACACCATCAGGAGGCCCATAACAAAAAAGCTCCCATTGCTGGGAGCTCTTTCAATCAATGGTGCGGGCGAAAGGACGTCCGCGTATCCGCTGCGCGGATCCGCACCGGCTTCGCCCGCCTGCCGGCGGACTCGCCAGCTCGCTAAAAACGCTCCGCGTTTTCTTGACGCTCGCTCCTTCGCAGGTTCAAGTCCCTGCGATGGGCCCATAACAAAAAAGCCCCCATTGCTGGGAGCTCTTTCAATCAATGGTGCGGGCGAAAGGACTTGAACCTTCATGGGGTTGCCCCCATACGGACCTGAACCGTACGCGTCTGCCAATTCCGCCACGCCCGCGTGCAGGAATTAGAATAACGGAGCGCCACCGTGAACGCAAGAACTATTTTTGAAAAAGTTTGCAGGCATTGTCCCACGCAGCTTGCGCAATTGCCTCTGCTTTCTCTCCAGTACGATCGACACGGTCGTTGACCAGCGCGTTTGCCGTGATGGAAATCATTGCCGGCTCACACTCAAGACCGCGAATGGGCTCCGGAGCCATATACGGGCAATCCGTCTCGAACAAAATTCGATCGAGCGGGGTCGCCGCGAATGCCTCGCGCACATCATTGTTGCGCTTAAAGGTGGCCGCGCCGCCATAGGCGATATAGCAGCCCAAACCCACAAAGCGCTCCATCGTGGCGCGATCCTCGCCAAAGCAGTGCAGCACGCAACCGGCCTGAGGCACACCCACCTCGCGCAGCACGTTGTACGCATCCACATGCGAGGAGCGCTCCTCGTCCGTGTCCTCATGACGCAGATGCAGCTCTACCGGCACATTGCGGCGTACGGCAACCTCGAGTTGGCGCGCCATACAGTCGATCTGCACGCTGTGGGGCGCCGGCGCGATGTCGTCGTCGTAATCCATGTGGTAGTCCAGACCGATCTCACCGATACCGACGCATAAGGGATCATCAAGCGCAGCAACGACCTGTGCATGAATGTCATCGGTATAGTCCGGTGCACCATAGGGGTGCACACCGGCGAGATACTTTATCTGCGGAATCTCGCGCATCGGCAAAATCTCGCGCACCAGCCAGTCGCTATAGTCCGTCACGCTGCGTTTGTCGGCAATGGGATCAAAGATCGTCACCAACAGGTCGACGCCTGCAGCCTTGGCGCGCACAAGCGTCTCGGGTACTTCCTTGCCCCAAAACGAGAGCAGGTGCGCGTGCGTATCGGCAAGCGGCGCCAAGGGCACGGGGCAAGCAACCGTTTTCTTTTTCTTGGTAAACGTCACGCGCTCGTCATTAGGCATCATGGATTAGCTCCTGAGCCAGACGGACAAAATCGGCAACGCCAAGCGTCTCGGCGCGTGCGGTGGGCGCGATGCCGCAAGCCTCAAAGGCGGCATCGAGCACGTCCTTGGCAAAGCCGTTGGCGCTCATGGAATTGCGGATGGTCTTGCGACGCTGAGCAAACGCAGCGTCAATCACGCGGGCCACAAACTCGCGATCAAGCCCCTCGGGCGCTACGCCGTCGACACGGTCGATGCGCACGACGGCCGAATCCACATGCGGCGCCGGCATAAAGCAGCGCGGCGGCACCTCAAAGCGACCCGTCACCTGCGCATACAGGCCGAGCTTTGCCGTATAGCCGCCGTAGGTCTTGTTGCCCGGCGTTGCGGCAATGCGATCGGCAACCTCCTTTTGAACCATGACGACGGCGCGCTTGAGCGCGGGCATCGTCTGGAAGAACTGCAGAATGATCGTCGCTGCCACGTTATAGGGCAAGTTCGCGACAAATACCGTCGGCTCACCGCCCGCGGCCTGCTCAATCTGCTCCGGGCACACCTTGAGCGCGTCGCCCATGATAAAGCGGAAGTTGGCATAGTCGGCGGCATGGGCATCGAGCACCGGCTCGAGCTCGGGATCGGCCTCAATCGACGTGACGCACGCCGCCTCCTGAAGCAGCGCAAGCGTGAGCGTTCCAACGCCCGGACCGACCTCGAGCAAGCGCTCATCGCCCGCAAGTTCGGAAAGCTCGCAAATACGCTCGATCACATGGTTGTCGATCAGGAAGTTCTGGCCCAGGCGATGCTTGGTCGCAAGGCCAAACTCCTCCAGCAGCTCCCTTGTTGCCGTGGGGTTTGCCAAAGGCGAAGTTGTCATAGTTGCCTCCTTAGCATGGTGGCGGCGTCTTGAAACAAAAGGGCATGGACCGTTGCGGCCATGCCCTTACACCTAAACAGCAGATTGCCGATATGGCGCGCGGCGTCTTAACCCAGGCGCGGGAACAGCGGCTCACCCTTCTCGACGGGCTGACCACCGGCAAGCAGACCCCAAGCGCAAATGCCCTTGAGATCGTCGCTCGCGGCCTCGTCCTCGCACGACAGGCGGCGCAGGGCCTCGGTAGAAGTCTGGGGCATGAGCGGCATCAGCAGGTGAGCGGCAATGCGGATGGCCTCGAGGAGGTTGTAGATCACAAACGCCAGCTCGTCGGCCTTGGCCTCGTCCTTGGCAAGTGCCCAGGGCTCGGAGTCCTCGATGTAGTGGTTGGCGGCGTGGATGAGCTCCATAACCTCGTCTTTGGCTCCACCGTAATCGAGCACATCCATCTTGGCCATGTAGCGCTCGGCCAGGCCATCGGCGATCTTTGCCAGCGGGTTATCGAACGCATCGAACGATGCGGGCTTGGCGGGCGCGCAACCATCAAAGTACTTACCGCTCATATTGAGCGAACGCGAGATGAGGTTGCCCCAGCTGTTAGCGAGATCGGCGTTGTAGACCTGCTCCATGCGATCGAAGCTGATAGCGCCGTCGGTGCCGGGGACCACGTCGGTCATAAAGTAGTAGCGATAACCCTCGACGCCCAGCATGTCGATAACATCCTGCGGGGCAATGGCGTTGCCACGGCTCTTGGACATCTTCTCGGCCTTGCCAGTCTCGGCATTGCGCACGGTCAGGAAGCCGTGAGCAAAGACGTGCTCGGGCAGAGCCTCGCCAATGGCCATGAGCATAGCGGGCCAAATGACGCAGTGAAAGCGAATGATGTCCTTGCCCACAATGTGGAACTGCGCAGGCCAGCGATAGGCCAGCTCGGCACGGGCCTCGTCGGTGTCGACACCGTAGCCGACAGCCGTCATGTAGTTGAGCAGCGCGTCGAACCACACATAGGTCACATGGCCCTCATCGAATGGAACCTGGATGCCCCAGTCAAAGCTCGTACGGCTCACGGAAAGGTCGTTGAGGCCACCCTCGACAAAGCTACGCACCTCGTTCATGCGGAATGCAGGCTCGACGAAATCGGGATGCTCGTCATAGAGCTTGAGCAGCTTGTCCTGGAAAGCGGAAAGCTTGAAGAAGTAGGACTCCTCCTGCACGCGCTCGAGCGGACGATGACAGTCGGGGCACAGGTGCTGGCCGACGCTGCCGTATTCCTCGTCACCCTTCTGGACCTGCGTGTCGGTAAAGTAAGTCTCGTCAGGCACACAGTACCAACCGTCGTAGCTGCCCTTATACAGGTAGCCAGACTCCTTCATGCGCTCCCACAGATACTGCACCGCATGATGCTGGCGCGGCTCGGTGGTGCGGATGAAGTCGTCGTTGGAGATCTCGAGTTTGCTCCAAAGCTCCTTGAAGTGCGGAGCCTGGCTGTCGGTCCACTCCTGCGGCGTCATGCCATGCTTGGCTGCGGCCTCGGCGACCTTCTCGCCGTGCTCGTCCATGCCGGTCAGGAACTTGACGTTATAGCCGGCGGAGCGGCGATAGCGAGCCTGGACGTCGGCGATGATGGTGGAATAAGCCGTGCCCAGATGCGGATCGGCATTGACGTAGTAGATGGGCGTCGTGATAAAGAACGAAGGCTTGCTTTGATCCATGGGGTTTGTCCTCCAGAAAAACGTTGCATACAGGGGATGATTCTAACGCAAGGGCTGGATATCCTCCATCTATTGCATATTGAGCACCATGGCATAGACATCGCGCTTGCGGCGTGAATACTTCTGAGACAGGCGCTTGGCCACCGCAGAGGCGGGCTCCCCCTCCTCGAGCGCGACACGGATATCCGCGCGCAGGGCCTCATCGGGATCCGCTGCCGCTGCGCCAACCGGCACGATGCCGGTCTCCTCGTCTTCACTCGGTGGCGCAATGACCAGCGCAATCTCGCCCTTTACTTCGCCGCGAGCACGCAGCCTCTCGGCAAGCTGGGCGGCGGGCCCGCGCAAGACCTCCTCGTGCAGCTTGGTGAGTTCGCGGCAGACGGCAACCTCACGTTGGGGAAAGACCTCTGCCACGGCCTCGAGCGTCGCCACGATGCGATGTGGAGACTCGTAGAAGATGAGCGCGCCGGGCACCACGGCAAGGCGCTGCAAACGGCGTACGCGGTCGCCGTGCTTTCGGCCCAAAAAGCCCTCGAAGAAAAAATGCTCGCAGGGAATGCCGGACGAAACGAGCGCTGTGACGCAAGCAGAGGGCCCGGGAATAACTTCGACGGGCACATCGGCCTCACGCGCCGCTTCGACCAGCGCCTGGCCGGGATCGGACACGCTCGGCATGCCGGCATCCGAGGCAAAGGCAAGGGTCTCACCCGCCAGCAGGCGGTCGACCAGACCGGTGGCGCGGCTGGCGATCACATTCTCGTCACAACGGACAAGCGGCTTGGAAATGCCCAGGTGCATCAGTAGCTTTGAGGTCACGCGCGTGTCCTCGCAGCAGATCGCATCGGCGGCGGCAAACGCCTCGCCAACGCGCGGAGACAGGTCGCCCAGGTTGCCGATGGGTGTTCCGACCACATAGAGTTTGCCCGTACGGGCGCTGTTTTGCGTCATATCAACCTATTCAATCATGCCGCGCTCGAGCGTACCGAGCGCCGCGCGGGCGTCCCATGCTGCGATGCGTTTCTCGGTCTTCCACGTTTGGAAGAACCAACCGGCAGCCGGCGCAAACGAAGCCAGCTGATTGGCGATAAACACGCGCTCGTAGGCATTGCGGCCCTCGGGCGTAACCGACGAGTTGGCAAAGATCGCCGCGCCCGACCATTCGCCCACCAGCACGGGGAACCCAGTTGAAATCGCTTCTTTAAGCTCGCGCTTGTTACGCGAAATCGCCGTCGTCAGCCCGCGGGGGCTCGTGATGTCGAGTGCATGCTCGTCGCGGTAATGGTACAGGTGAAGGTCCATGTAGACGTTCTTGTACTTGGCGCCGCGCATAAAATGCTTCCACTCGCTGGGATGTCCTGAGGACGAAAAGACGACGATCTTATCCTCGGGCATATACGAACGGACGAGCTCGTAGGCATCGCGATAGAAATTGCG
The DNA here is from genome assembly GCF_052121015.1 of Collinsella sp. LCP19S3_F2. NCBI lineage: Bacteria > Bacillati > Actinomycetota > Coriobacteriia > Coriobacteriales > Coriobacteriaceae > Collinsella > Collinsella sp. LCP19S3_F2. The sequence goes on along the minus strand of NZ_JBQKFA010000002.1, from coordinate 330,109 downwards.
CAGGTAGTGGGCCGGAATGCCATCCGTCATGGTAAAGAGACTCTTGCGGACACTCATTCGAGGTGCATCCAGCAGCTCAATGCCCAGAAGGCTTTCGGCTTCGCCGTAGCGATCGGCCAAACGCTCCAGCGCGTCGAGTGCAACGTGACGACCGTTGGTGGACGAATGCCACTCGGCAACAGCCTCCGGCGTGGTGGGCGAATCGTTGGAATCGCCCTGGCCACCGGGCACAGTCGCTAGATCGAGCAGCACGCGAATGTCGTACTTGGCAGCCCACTCAATTGCACGGTCAATGTAGTCGATAACCGAAATGTAGGACGCATCGGACTCCTGCGAGCCAAAGGCATACCAGGGCACCGGCAAACGCACGGCATTGAGACCAATCTGCGCCATACGGCGAAAATCATCTTCGCTTACGAATGTCTCATAATGGCGACGCATGCGCTCGTTATAGGCAGCAGTGCCCATGGCTTCTTGCAGTTCCGCCGCATTGGACGCACCTGTCGCCGCGTACAGCGACGGGGTCACCCAAGGCTCGGGAATAAACCAGCCAGAGAGATTAACGCCGAGTATCCTCTCCATCACGGCCCCCTTCGAATCGTGCAGGGCGAACCCGCATCGTATTGCATAGGAAAAGTATCGTTTTGAGTATACCCGCGCACACGGACAGCCGATCGAACGGTCTGCAAAGTGGCGCAAAAGTAGGAGTAATGTCTGGGCGGGCACACCCGAGATGGTACGCCAAGATGTGCACGCGCGCCGAAAGCAGGCGCCGGAAGGCGCATCCCGTTTTTTTGCTCAATAATGGAATGTATTTTCCGCCAGCAGGCCCAACCGGAAAGCATGTCCCGTAATTTCACGTCATTCCGGGTCGCATTTTCCCAAGCGCCCCTAAAGCGGAAAGCGCATCCCGCTCAGGATTGAAATTCTGGGATGCGTTTTCCGCGGGTCCACATAAAAGAAAAGGACCCCTTTGCAGAGGTCCTAGTCAATTCAAGGTGGCGGGGAAGGGAATCGCGTCCGCGCGCTGCGCGGACGGACCGCTGCGGCGCTTGCGCGCCTTGCGAGCTACGCTGGCAAACGCTATCGCGTTTCCTCAGCTCCGCGCCCTCGCGGGGTTCGATTCCGTGCGGGGGCTACATAAAAGAAAAGGACCCCTTCGCAGAGGTCCTAGTCAATTCAAGGTGGCGGGGAAGGGAATCGAACCCCTGACACGAGGATTTTCAGTCCTCTGCTCTACCAACTGAGCTACCCAGCCATTTGAGGTGTGCCTTGTTTCAAGGCTTGATTAGTATAACCAAGGACGCGCTCCGGTCAACCGAGAATTTGAAAAAAGTTTTTGGACACCACCTCGGTTCTGTAAAGCAGCACGTCAGAGACATCAACCGGCCGCAAGAAGTTTTTCGCTCAGGGCCTTCAAGCCTGCACTCGTTGCAAGACAGTGGGCGATACAAAGACTGAAGGGCGTTCCAGCACCGCCCAAGCACCGGGACAGGAGCACATGCGCCAGGGGCGGACATTTTCGTAGCGTGCAAGGATATTGCCGCTGCAATCAATAAAGGCAATGTCGATGGGATAAGCCATAAAACAGGTGTGAACCGAAGAGCAGGACGGAAACGCCATGACGAGCGGCAGTCCGTCAGCCGTAATCGGCACGCGGCCCAGCATGCCGCGCAAGCGTGCGCCAAACGATTCTGCCACCATAAACTCTGCCGGCGACCAACCGAGCCTATTGAGCGCACGCGCGTAGGCGATATAAGACAAGACGGCGCTCACATGACCACCCCCGGTCGCCACGGATCGACCGTAACCGCGCGCTCGTGCGACAGCTTCGCCGGCGTCCCCAGAGAAACGCCGGCAATGCTAAGCAATCTAGGCCACGGCTCATAGTACATGACGCAGGCATAGGTCCTAAACGTCCCGGACAGAGAGAGCAAGCCGCCGTCAGACGACACCGAGCTCTGCTCGCTCGAGACCTCGACCTGCAGATCATAGCCCTGCATAGCCGCCTGAATCTCGGACTGGACACGCACCGAGGCATCGGCAGAGCTCTTGTCGCCCTCCCCTTCCGGCGCCACAGCGTGCGCCAGCACGATATCGGGCACCACGCGATCGAAGCGCGCAACGGCGCCGGCAAAGACCATGACGTTGTACACAATGAGCGCAAGCGCCAGCAAAACGGGAGCGACCACTGCCATCTCGACCGTCGCCTGGGCGCGCTCCTCGCGCAGACGCATGCGGATACTCATTACGACCCACCGCCCAGAGCGCCAACCAGCGTGGCGACATCGACGGTAAGCGGGATGGAACCACCGCCGGGCAACGGAATCTCCGCAAGTGTGAACACTGTACCGCTAATGGTGCGTTCGACTTGATATTCCAACGCCTCGCAAAGCGCCTTGGGATCGGTCACGCCCAACGGAATACCTCGCAGTTTGTCTTGCGCTTGAGAGAGACCGGCAATGTCAGACCCCGGACTCTTAATGACGTTAGCGGAATCGGTCAGCACCGGCTTTCGCAGGCGCAAGTCGCACGGTTCCAAACCCAGCGCCGCCACGGACGCCGAAACGGTATCGCCGAGCCACGATGCAATGGAGCCCAACGCGCCGCTGCCCCCTCCTAGGTCTTTAATCATCTCGTCCATAAGTTCGTCGGCCGAACCTTGGATGTCTCCGTATCCCACAAGCAGGCGTCCCCAAACATCCATGACGCCATCGAGTACGCCGGCAACGCCGCCCGAGCGCTCTTCCACTGTCGAGAAAAACCGCGAGAGCACGTTGTTTTGCGCCGTCGCGTTGTCGGGAGCCAAGACCGCGGCAGAGATTGCACCGCGACTGCCGAGCGTAACCGGCTTATTGAATGAAGAGTTGAGCTTACCGGGACTGGTCATATCGCCCGAGACCGCAAAGGCGACCACGCCGTTTCGGCCGGGCGGGGCGATACGCGGCCGCTCGCCCGAAAGCGCCTTGATGGCCTGGTCAAACGCATTACCCGCGCGATCGGCCTCGTCCTCGGTCTGACGCATGAGCTCGAGCTCTTTGTTGCGACATTCGACGTAATCTTCCAGAGCCCCTTTAAACTCGTCAAAGTGATACTCGAAGCCGTTTTCGATAGAAGTCGAAGGCGCTGCAACGGCACCGAGCGACGAAACGCCAAAATGGCATCTGTTGCATCTGTCCTGCCCGTCATAATCAGCAACCGAGGCTAACCCGCCTGGCGACCCCTTCTTATAGTTGGGGCAACTCGTTCCGTAATGCAGATACGTCTTGTCATCGATGGTACTAATTGGCCACGCCGCATCGGTATAGAGTTCCGTCGCTCGCACCTCTTCAGAGTTGCGCGGCAACAGCGGGATATGGGAAGTGACTTCATCTCCGTCCTCGGTTACATATGCACGATTGACCTCTGTACTCGCATAGGTGTAAAACGCCTTGCGCGCCGCCGACTCCGCCTTCGTCTCGACGCTTGAGCCCTGAGGCGCCTCGTTTGCCAGGCGCCGGCGGTAATAGGCCTTCGCGCGATCGAGCGCCACTTGCGGCTCCCATGTGACACTCGAGGCATAGTGCGGATTCTCAATATCCGAAAGCTTCGCCAAGCTCCTCGCGCGTTCCCACATGCACGAACAGCTTCCGACTGCGCCTCTGTCCGATCCGCCGCAGTCGGCAAGCCAGGCGCGTTCCTTGGCCTTTGACGTTTTCTCGGACGCTTTCTTCAGTTCCTTGGCAGCATAGTCAAGGTCTTTTGAGGTGCTCTCGATGGCATCGGTCGAGATTTCTGATCCCTCGAGCGCAACAAAGTCCGACTCCGATGTCCTGGGCACGGCGAGCGCTGTGCCGGTATAGGTCACGTTATCGGTATCCTGCGCCGAAACAGCCTGCGTAGCTCGCGCGGCAACCAGATATGGCAGAGCCGTTTCGACTTTTTGCAAACCCTCCGACGCACTTTTGGCAAACCTATTGCGCGTCTTAATAATCTCAATCCCGGTATCGACCATATCGCTTGCGGCTATTTTCCCACCCGGCACCAGCATGGCAACCAAGCCGGTGCCGATTGTGGCAAACCCCGCCAAGCCCAAGCTCAAAATGCTCGCATCCACCACCGTGGCTGCTGTATGGTAGGACGATATCACGTTGGCACCCGCCAGAGCACCGCTATCGGCCGCCACCTGGGTATCCCCGGCACGCGACATACTCCATATCGCCGCCGTCGACGAAAACAGCAGCGTAAGCACCACAAGTATGACGACCGCCGAAGAAAGCGTAGTGTAGGCACCGTCCTCGATAAACAAGTCGATACCGGAGCGGCCCATGAAGCCGCCCCGCTTGCGGCGGGCATTCGACCGGCAACGGCACACGAGCCCTCGCATCATTCGCAGCAGGCGACGCCTAATCCCACGCGGCAATCCACGAATCATAGTCTCCCTCCAGCCATCCGGGACGCGATCGGTACGAAACGTCGACTTTCAACTCAACATTTCCTCCTCCCCCCACATTGCCCATGGCCTGCGCGAACGCGCCGATCACGGGCAGCGGCTTTACATCACCCGCGATAGATACAGACGAAACGCCCCCTGCGCCCGCCCGGCCAAGCTCGATATCCCACGACAGCGGTCCGCCGGCGTGAAAGATCGAGACATCGGGCACCGCGGCGAGACGGCGGCGGGCAAACTCCTTGAGGTCGTCGTCCTCCGCCGTCGTCGTGGTCATGAGCCGCGCCGTCTCGGCGGCGGCAGACTCCATGACCGCACGCGTATAGAGCAGGCACACCGGCTGCAGCACAAGCAGGATGAGCGTCAAAAACGTCGCCAGCAAAAAAGCGGCCTCGACCGTGGACTGCGCCCAATCCTCGCGCGCGATATCAATAGAGCGCGATGTCTTTGGCGCCTGCGGCGGCGTCGATAACCGATGTCGAGGCGACGCCATGGGACGCCGCCCGTGCAGCCAACGCCGCCAAGCGTCCGTCGGTGCCGGCGCGCCAAAGCCCCGCAATCGCCAGCACGATGGAAAGCAGCGCCATGGTGACGATGGCGTACTCAACGGTCGATTGGGCAGACTCCTCGCGCAAAACGTCAAGCATTTCACGATCCCTCCTTTGACCCCGATGCTTGCGGAACCAAGCGCACCGCGCGTAAGCGGCACGAGGCGTCGCCGGCATCCGCGGCAACCGTCACCATGTCGACCCAGCCGCGCCCATCGCGCACGATGGCGCCCCATACGTTGCCCTTGATGTCGAGGTAACCGCTTAGAGCGAGCTGGGCTGTGGGCACCTCGCGATAAACACGCAACAGGTCCGCGGCAGCCTCGGTCATCGGTCGCTCCTCGGCCCATGTCAGCCGGGCTGCGACTGCGTTGTCCGCAGATGGACCCGCCGCAGCATCCGCCCGTTCGTCGAGGGCGCGCAGAAAAGTTTGTGCCGTGACGGCGGCATCCCTGTCGGCCGTGTCCCGCGCTTTGTCATCGGGAGGCGCCACCGCGCCCGAGCTCCCATCCGCGACGGCCCCAGAACGCTGCTGTCGCACGGCATTCAGCCCCCAGAGCGTCGCCGCTATCGCCACAATCAGGCAAGCGAGCACCAGCAGCACGCCAACAGAATGCCCGCCTTCTACAGGCTGTTGATGCCGTCTTTGATCGCGTTCCATAGCTTTTCGACGTTGCCCTTAAATGCAACGATGGCAATGATCGCGATTACCACAAGCACGCCGACCAAGATGGCGTACTCGGTGGTACCCTGCGCGCTTTCCTCCTGCACCAGCGCCTTGGCACGTTGACAGGAACGCATTGCACGGTAAAGCGTCCGGCTCCAAACCCTACCCATAACGTCAGCCATTTTGTTCATGTATTCCTCCCTACATCATCCCGCCTGCTCCCAGCAGCGGGCCCAATATGGATAACAGCAGTGCCGGCAAGATGAGCGTGCCGGTGGGAATCAGCAGCTTGACGGGCGCTCGTTCAATCTCGCGCTCGACCGCGGCACGATGGGCGGCGCGGATCTCGCGACTTTGGACAGCAAGGGTCTCGGCAAGCGGGGCACCCAGGGCGAGCGCTTGACCCACCGTAATGGCAAAGGTCTCGAGCGCCCGCACGTCCAGGTCCTGCGCGGCCGCCAACAACTCGTCCTCGCGCGCTCCCACGCCCACCTGCCACGCCATGCATGCCCGTTCAAGCCGAACAGTCAGCGTCGATCGACAATTGGCGCAAAAGATCTCGAGCGCCGCATCGAACGAAAGGCCGGCGGAAAGCCCCAGGCGCACCACATCAATCATCTCGGACACCTCACCGAGCGAAACCTGCGCTGAGTTGTCCACGCCAAATGCGCCCCTCACCCACGCAATAGCGGAATCGATCACCGAATGGGCCGCAGCAACGACTAGCACCGCCTCGCCCCTGAAAATCTCCATGGTCTTGCGCACATCCGAGCGCTCCAGGCCCGTCGCGACAAATACGCCGAAGGCGCACAGGCAAGCCGCGGCGGCAACCAGGGCGCTCACAGCTCCACCCGCATAATGCGCCGGATAACCACCAGGGCGACGCCGTTAAGGGCAAGCCCCAGAACCACGGCGCCGGCGCCTACCGGCGTTGCGAGACCGTAGCGAAAATCTGCCGAAAGCAGGGCCAGCACCGCGCACATACCCGCCGGCATCGCCGCGACCATATGCGCCGACATGCGCGCCTGCGACGTTTTGACATCCAGGCGGCGCTTGAGCTCGATACGCTCCCCCACCATTCTCGACGCCTCGGACAGCAGATCGGCAAGCGGGGCACCGGTCCGCTGCGACACCTTGAGCGCCAACGTGACAAGCGAAAGCCCGGGGGCGTCGATGCGGACAAGCAGGTCGTCGAGCGCATCGGCAGCCGAAATGCCACAGTCGATCGCCGCCGCTACCCGCAGAAACTCGGTATGCACCGGCTCTTGCGCGTGAGCGCCCACAAACCGCATGCCCTGGGCCAGCGAATGTCCCGAGGCAAGCGACATGGAAAGTGCCGTAAAGGCCTCGGGCATGGCTTCCTCCACATCGCGCTGCTCGCGTCGGTGGTCAAAGATGTCGCGTGCGGCGCCCGCGGCAAAGGGCGCAACCGCCCCCAAAACAAAGCCGATGGGCGATAGCGACACCACGGCAAGCGCAAGGCAGCAGACGCCACTCGATAGCAACAGGAACGCCAAGCGTGAAGCATCATCCTCAACGACAAGACCGATGCGGCGCACGGGAACCAACGATACCCAGGAGCGGGCGATCTTTTTCAGCAGATCGTTTTCCACCAGCTCACGCGGCAGCTTCTCTGCCGCCGTCTCGAGCGTCTGGCGCACCAGCTCCGCCGGCGGCACCCTCGGCACATGAGGCTCCACTCCGCATACCGTCGCGACCGAAAACCCGGCAAGGCCCCCTACGACGAGGGGCACAACGACCTCCATTCCTCCACCTCCTCCTGCGTAAGCGTTCCCGAGCGCAAGCCCTCTGCGATAAACGGCGGCTCGCGGTTGAGGGTCCAGGTGCGCTCGGCGGCATCGAAGGTCACGTAGCGCTCGAGTTCCACGCCACCCGACGCGCCGCGTCGCACCCCCGAATAGGAGGACACAAAACGCCGGCCGTCCGCATGGCGCTCGGACATCACGATGCCGTCAAGCGCCATAGCGATTTGTTCCTCGATAAGCTCGCTCGGCAGATCGATGCCATAGCGCGCAAGCAGCGTCAAACGCACCACGGTCTCTTGCTCGGTGCCCGCATGAAGCGTGGTGAGCGACCCATCGTGGCCCGTGTTCATGGCCTGCAGCATGTCGCAACATTCCGCACCGCGTACCTCACCCACCACAATACGGTCGGGACGCATACGCAGGGCGTTGGTCACCAGGTCGCGGATTGTCACCGCACCCTCACCCTCAATTGAAGCCTCGCGCGCCTCCAGGCGAACCACATGCGGGTGATGCGCGAACTTGAGCTCGGCGGAATCCTCGATCGTCACGATGCGCTCGCCGGTAGATATCTCGCACGATAGCGCGTTGAGCAGCGTAGTCTTGCCCGACCCCGTACCACCCGCAACCGCCAAATCTTGGCGCAGCGACACTGCACACGAAAGCAGTTGCGCATACCAAAGCGGCAGCGACCCCAGACCCACAAGCTCGTCCAACGAACAGATGCGATCCGAGAACTTGCGGATAGTGAGGATCGGCCCATCGATCGCCACGGGCGGAATCACCGCGTTGACGCGATAACCTGTCTTGAGGCGGGCGTTGACGATGGGACTGCGCTCGTCGATACGCCTGCCCAGCGGCGAGATGATGCGGTCGATGAGCACGCGAATCTGCTCGTCATCCTCAAACGCATGCTCGATGGGGTATAAGACCCCGCCGCGCTCAAAGAAAGCCGAGCGGCAACCGTTGACCATAATCTCGGTGACGGTGTCGTCCTCGATGAGCGGCTGCAGCGGGCCCAAGCCCACCACGTCATCCAAGATCTCGTTGATGATGGTCTCACGCTCGGGCGTCGCCAGGTCGGTCGGTTCTTCCACGTTGAGTGCCGCCTCCACCGCAGGACGCAATTCCGAGCGGGCAAGAACCGGATCGACGTAGGCACTGATGCGTGCCACCTCGTCGTAGCCCACGCGGTCCATCACGGCCCGCTTGGTGCGGCGCTTGACCGCGCGGCGCCGTCCCACATCGACAGGTGCCGCCGCCGCTGCCGCACCGGCTGCTTTAATTCTCGTTTGCAGGCTCATCGGCAATCACCCTCACGCGACCAGGGAAGGCGGATGCGCGGGCGTTCGGTGCGCGTTGCACGGTCGGCGACCATATCGCTCCAAGGGCCGACGGCGCACCCCAGTTCCACGAGCATCTCACGCGTGGCCTCGCGCACGCTGGTCGCAAAAGCGCTGGTCTGCCCCACTGCCTCGTCAGCGCGCCCAAACGCCATGAGCGCGGCGAGATCCTGCCCGCCATCGGCGATACGAATCTTGGAGCTCAACGCACAGGCAATCTCAAAGCGCATGGCGACATCCTCGTCCGCCCCACGCGCGCCGAATCGGTTGAATACGGCGCTCATGCGCGTGCGCGGCACGCCCACACGGCTCGCCAGCTCAATGACGCGCGCTGCAGACGTCGCGGAAGAAACTGCCGCATCACCCACGACAAGGCAACGGTCGCACGCCGCCACCGCAGCCGCCACGGCATCGCCCCAAAAGACCGAGGTATCGATAAGGACCACGTCGGACTCACGACGCAAGATGTCGAGCAGCAGCTCTACCGGACGCGCCATGAGCTCGGCGCGCTCGGGCGCTGCGACAGGCCCCCAAAGCGTAACGCCTGGGGCAACGCGCATCGATGCAGCGACCACGTCTGGCTCCGCAAGTGCGCCCGCGACCGACGGCTCGATAAGTGTCGCCATGTCATGCGGGGCATCGGCGCCCAGCAAGTCGTAGAGATTTCCAAACATTAGGTCCAAATCGAGTACGGCAGCTCGCAGACCCAGCAACGAAGCGGCATGCGCCATCGTGGCGACAATCGTCGATTTGCCACAGCCGCCCGATCCCGAGACGGCGCAGATGACCGGAGCTCGATGCGACGTCGACGCAGTGTCTGCCAGCGGTGCAGGGGCTGACGACGTGGGCGGCAACGTCCCCGTCTCGCCAGCCGCACCCAAGTGCTGCGTCCACGCCGGCACGGCAGGCTGCTCAAACGGTAGGGGCGGAACTGGGGATTCCGCTGTCACGTCGACGTGCGGACCATCACCCGCGACAAGGCCCTCGACCTCATCGAGTCCATCGGCCAGGCTCACGCCGTGCACGTATCCCATATCTACGGCCAGGAGGTCTTCGCCATACGGCACCGACGCTCCGACGTCACCACATGCAAGGGGGCCCGGGGGGCGCCGAACATGCTCGGCTTCCGCTTTCCCATAGTCATCAACACGCGGGCCTCTTGTAGCGCGAGGCGCCCCGGGTTCCCTATCAACAAAAACATCGGGCTCAGGCGACACGCCCCAATCGGAATCAACCGCTCCCTCGCCCACATGTCCGCTGCCGCATATGCTGTGCGCAGCGATGACCTCGGTCGCCCCCGCGCGAAACAGCCCCTCGATATCCGACGGATCGAGCGCCTCTATCAACACGACGACGCGGCTCACGCGTCCTTCGGCAGTCAGGCGCGCGACGGTCTCTCGCACATCTTTAGTATCAAACAGGGATGCCGCGATAATGGCAGCGCCACGGCGCGAAGGAAACGCCCGAGCCATAGACACCAACCCGTCTAGGTCGCCCACGCGAAGCACCTGCGCGCCCGCATCGCGGCCCTCGACTTCCTGCTGCAGCAGTCCGTAATCGCCACACGCGCAGCACGCAAGCCAGATCGCCTTCATCACTCGTCGCCTCCGCTCTTTTTGCCGCGTGCCGTGGCGGGAATCGTCAAGCTGACCGTTCCCTTGCCCGAGGCTCCCAGCAATTCCTTGACGTCTTTGGGGTCGGCCGCCAGCGTCACCCACTCGACCTTGCCTTCGCGCGTGGCACCGGCCTCGTCGCTGGTATCGATCACATACGCGCCGCACAGCCGGTCGGTCACGCCGTCTTTTTGCACGTACACATCCACATAGCTGCCCACGCCTGCGGCTCCGCCCACCGAATGCTCGGCATCGACCGCCACCGAAACGGCAACCTTGCCCTTGGGCACCTCGAGCGTATGGCTCTCGGCTTTGGTGTAGACATCGCAGACCACGGCATTTTTGGGAATACGCGAGGTCGTCACGTCGCCACGCACCTGGCGCAGTTCGGTCGCCGCATCGCGCGGCAGCAGGCTCGCGAGCCACTCTTGGGTTACGACATTGGTCTCGTCGAGGGTCTCACCCACATCGATATCACGTGCGGCAACGCAAACTTCGACGCGATCGCCGCCGTATTTGGCCAAGGTTTCGGCCTGGGCCTGCTCAGCCCGCGAACGAACCGATGACCCGTAAACCATGCAGAGTGCCGCGGCGAGCACGCCCGCTGCCAGACTGATGGCGATGCGCTTGCTCTTGTTCACGGCAGCTCCTCTCAAGACAGCACTGGGCGGATGGGATGCCCGTACCACTATTGTCCGAGCGGCCAAGCAACAAAACAGCACGATCACCATCTTGGTTTTAAGTGTCAAACCAATTACCAGCCAAGAGCTGACCAACCCGTCAAGCCCGCGGCAAGGTTTTGGTCAGCGCGTCGGCAAAACGCTCATTTAAGGGCGCATCGCCAGTAAAAAAGCCGCCTCCCGCACAGTTGGAAGACGGCTGTCATAGATAAATTCAATTACAGATGGACATCGGGATCGAGCATTTGGGCACTCACACGCATGGATGACGCCAAGTTTTGGAACGTTTCCAGGCGCAGGCCATCGATCTGCCCGGCATCGGCGGCCTCGCGAACGGCGCAGCCCGGTTCGTGGGTATGCGTGCAGTCGCCAAACCGACACGCACGCGACGCCTCGACGATCTCGGGGAAGGCACGCGCCAGGCCCCGCTCGTGACCAACGAGCGGCAAACTGCGCAGGCCCGGAGCGTCGGCAATGACGCCGGCGTCGCCCGGCAGCGCCACCATCACGCGCGCGACCGTGGTATGGCGGCCTTGGTCGTCGCGCTCGCGCACGCCACCGGTAGCCAGCGCATCGTGGCCCAGCAGCGCATTGAGCAGCGTCGACTTTCCGGCCCCCGACTCACCCAGGATCATGGCGCACGTTCCCGCCGGCACACAGGCGCGCACCTCATCCAAACCACGGCCTTCGGCAGAGGACGTCACGATCACGCGCACGTCCGGGCCCACCAGACGGCGCACGCGATCCAGATCGCGCTCGAGTTCCGCGGCCTCGCAGCGGTCGGCCTTGGTAAGCACCACCACCGGCTCGGCATCACAGTCGAGCGCCAAAACCAGCGAGCGCGCCACGCGGTCGAGCAGCACTTCGCCGGCGCCAAGTGCCTGCACGATCAGCACGCTATCCACGTTGGAACAAAGCACCTGACGCTCGCCGCGGGCGCGGCCACGCCAACGCTCAAAACTCGTGCGTCGCGGCAGGACGCATTCGATTACGCCCATGTCGTGCCCGGGTGCACGACGCACCGCCACACGGTCGCCCACAGCCGGCAGCAGTACCTCGTCCTCGCCACGCGACTTGGCAAACCCCACGGCATGCTCGGCACGAAAGGTATCGTCGGCCGTCGCCACCAGCGGAAACCCGCGATCTAAGCGCACCACGGCACCCAGCTGCATCTGCTCGGGCTCCTCGGCTTGGGCGCAAAAATCGTCAAATGCTGCCTGCTGAGCCGCGGCGACCGGCAGATCGCCAAACGCCGGAACATCCTGCAGCGCATCGAGTCCCGGTACGCTCGCCAGCAGCTCCTCGGCAGACGCGGGGGCTTCGGTCGCAAGCTTCCGACGACGATCACGCTTGGCTCGCGCCCCCGTCGTCTTTTTCTTCGCCTTAGCCCTAGCTTTACCCACAAGCGCCTCCCAGCACCACAAATCACAACTGAGCAGGTATTTTAAATCAAAAAGAGCTGGCCGGGCAAAGCCCGACCAGCTCACATACTTTCCCTCAGCCCTTTATCATCCGCGCGGGAGAAAAGCCAGCAAGGATACCGCAGGGCCCGCCCCGGAAGCCCTTTCTCCCGAACGATCCCGCAGCGCGAAGCGCGAGGACCAGCGAAGAAGAAACCCCGCAGGCGGTCGGGCCGGTGGGAAGGATGGCCTTTCGACCTACTCCTTCTCCACCGCGCGCATGATCGCCTTGTAGATCTCCATCAGCGGAATGATCAGGAAGGCAAGGCCCAGCGCGGCGATAACGCCCTTGAGCTCAAGCGTCACGGGGCCAAAGAACATCTCGGCAAGCGTCGGCTGCACGGTTACGATCACCGTCAGCACCAGCGCCAGCGCGGCAGAGGCCCACAGCCACTTGTTCTGCTTCTTCATCTTAAACAGCGACGTGCGGCGGCTGCGCATGTTAAAGCAGTGGAAGATCTCGACCATGTTGAGCGTGATGAAGGCCATCATCACGCCTTCCTCGTCGGCGACGCCGGCGATCATATCGGAGATGTGGATGTAGCCCATGTCAAAGTACACGCCCACAAAGAAGCTCGCCAGCACCAGCGCGGCAATGATCAAGCCCTGGACCACGCAGTCCAGACCCATATTGCCGGCAAAGACGCCGTCCTTGGCGTTGCGCGGCTTGCGCTTCATGATGTCGCCCTCGGCATCCTCCATGCCCAGCGCGAGCGCGGGGAAGCAGTCGGTAACCAGGTTCACCCACAGCAGCTGCACCGGCTGGAAGATGGTAAAGCCGATGAGCGTGGCGATAAACACCGAGAACACCTCGGCAAGGTTGGCCGAAAGCAGGAACTGGATGACCTTGCGGATGTTGTCGTAGATGCGGCGACCCTCTTCGCAGGCACCGATGATGGTGGCGAAGTTGTCGTCGGCAAGCACCATGTCGGCAACGTTCTTGGTAACGTCGGTACCGGTGATGCCCATGCCGACGCCGATGTCGGCGCGCTTGATGGACGGGGCGTCGTTGACGCCGTCACCCGTCATGGCCACGATCTGGTCGCGCGACTTCCAAGCCTCGACGATGCGGGTCTTGTGCTCGGGCTGGACGCGGGCGTACACGCCGTAGTCCTCGATGTGCGCGTCGAGCTCCTCGTCGCTCATGCGATCGAGGTCGGCACCGGTGATGGCATGGCTGCGATCGGCGACGATGCCCAGCTGCTTGGCAATGGCCACGGCGGTGTCGATGTGGTCGCCCGTGATCATGACGGTGCGGATACCGGCATCGTGGGCCTCGCGGATGGCGTCGGCGACCTCGGGGCGGACCGGGTCAATCATGCCGGACAGGCCGCAGAAGACCAGGTCGTGCTCGAGCGCGGCGGGGCTGCAGTCGCTTGGGACCTCGGTGTAGGTGCGGCTTGCCAGCGCCAGCACGCGCAGGGCCTCGTCGGCCATGGCCTTGTTGGCGGCCACGAGCTCGGCACGACGCTCCTCGGTCAGGGGGACGACCTTATCGCCCTCGTAGATGTGGGTGCACAGGCCGATCACCACGTCGGGCGCGCCCTTGGTGTATTGCTCGTACTCGCCGTCCAGGGTCTCAACGACCACGGACATCATCTTGCGGCCCGAGTCAAACGGGGCCTCGCCCACGCGCGGGTGCTCGGCAGTCAGACCGGTGAGGCCCGCCTTTCCGGCATCGTTGACGAGCGCGCACTCGGTCGGCTCGCCCACGGCCTCGCCCAGTTCCTCGTCCCACTGGGCATCGGAGCACAGCGCCATACCTGCCAGGAACTTCTCCTTAGGCGCAGCGAGCTCGTGCTTGACGACGGTCATCTTGTTTTGGGTAAGGGTACCGGTCTTGTCGGAGCAGATGGTCTGCGTGCAGCCGAGAGTCTCGACGGCAGAGAGCTTGCGGATAATTGCCTGGCGCTTGGCCATCTTGGTCACGCCAAGCGACAGCACGATGGTCACGACGGCGACCAGGCCCTCGGGGATGGCAGCGACGGCGAGCGAGACGGCGACCATAAAGGTGTCGAGCAGGGCAGTCGGGTCGGTAAGGACGTTGCCCACGCCGTGGCGGACGATGTCGACGCCAAAGATCACGACGCAGATGACGATCACCATAATGGTGAGGATACGGCTGAGCTCGGCGAGCTTCACCTGCAGCGGCGTGAGCTCTTCCTTGGCCTCGGCCAGGGCACCGGCGATCTTGCCCATCTCGGTATCCATGCCGGTGCCGACCACGACGGCGCGGCCACGGCCGTACACGACGGTGGAGCCCATGTAGCACATGTTCTTGCGGTCGCCGAGCGGCACGTCATCGGTGCCCGCGGCAAGCTCGATCACGTTGGCGTGCTTCTCGACCGGCACCGACTCGCCGGTGAGCGCGGCCTCTTCGATTTTCATCGTGGCGCTCTCGAGCACGCGGCAGTCGGCCGGGACGGAGTCGCCCGCCTCGAGCATGATCACGTCGCCGGGTACGAGCTCGGCGCTCGGCAGGTGCACGAGTTTGCCGTCGCGTAGAACCTTGGACTGCGCGGCGCTCATCTCCTGAAGGGCCTCGAGGGCCTCCTCGCTCTTGGCTTCCTGGACCACGCCCAGCACCGAGTTGACGATAACGACGAACATGATGATGGCGACATCGGCAAAGTCCGCCTCGCCCTTAACCATGCCCGTGAGCGCGCTGATAACGGCGGCAACGATCAACATGATGACCATGGGGTCGGCCATCTGCTCAAAGAAACGCTTCCACAGCGGCGTCTTCTCGGCTTCCTCAAGCTTGTTAGGGCCTGTCTTGGCGAGGCGCGACGACGCCTCGTCGTTGCTCAGGCCGAGGTTCTCATCGACACCTTGGTCGCTGAGCACCTCCGCCGCAGCGGACAGGTATTCCTTTTGCATATAGAGTCCCCTCCTGGGATTCGGGCCACTCAGCAGATTGATGCCCGATCATAATTCCCAGGAGAAGGGCAAGGGCTCATCAAGGCTGCCGTGCTGAGCGGCAGTTGATAGTGGAGCTATGGTACCCCAAAGCGACGCGTCTAGCCAAAACAATCCATTTGGAAATATGGTCCGTATGCAACGATGCGGACCGTGTGATGCTCAATACTGATAAAACGTTTTTTCTTAGGCGTGTCGCCAAACTAAAATATCGCCCAGATAGCAGCGGTTAGAGCGGTTGGTAAAGTTTTTTCATATACCGTTTTTTCCGTAAAAAAAGAACTTCTAATTCGGCATACGGTCGATTTTTTGGGGTATTCGGTCGGTATTTCGTTATAATCAACTCAGTTTTATTTCTTATGGTTTATCTATCAGCGCAAGACGATGTCAGATGGAGGTCTGAATGTACAAGCGCACTAAGATTGTATGCACCATGGGTCCCGCCTGCGATAGCGACGAGACCATCCGCGAGATGATCAAGGCGGGCATGAACGTCGCCCGTTTTAACTTCTCGCACGGCTCCTACGACGAGCACCACGGTCGCATCGAGCGCGTCCGTCGTATTTCCAAGGAGCTCGGTATGCCCGTCGGCATCCTGCTCGACACCAAGGGCCCCGAGGTCCGCACCGGTCTTCTGGTCGACGGCAAGAAGGTTGCCGTCAAGACCGGCGACAAGATCGTCGTCACCGCTCAGCCCACGTCCGAGGATTTCCACGGCACCGCTGAGCACATCTCCCTCGACTACCTGGCTCTGCCCTCCGAGGTCGAGAAGGGCTCCCTCATCCTGATCGATGACGGCCTGGTTGCTCTCGAGGTCGAGTCCGTCGACGGCCAGGACATGACCTGCGTCGTCAAGAACGACGGCCTGATCGGCGAGCGCAAGGGCGTCAACATGCCCAACGTCAACATCTCGCTGCCCGCCATCACCGAGCGCGATCGTCAGGACATCCTCTTTGGCCTGACCGAGAACATCGACTACATCGCCGCTTCCTTCATCCGTGACGGCGAGTCTGTCCGCGGCATCCGTGAGCTTTGCCGCGAGAACGGCGGCGAGCACGTGACGATCTTCCCGAAGATCGAGTGCGCCCTGGGCGTCGAGAACTTCGATGAGATCCTCGAGGCTTCCGACGGCATCATGGTCGCCCGTGGCGACCTGGGCATCGAGATCAAGCCCGAGCTCGTTCCGCACATCCAGAAGGAGATCATCGCCAAGTGCAACGCGGCCTACAAGCCCGTTATCACCGCTACGCAGATGCTCGACTCCATGCAGCAGAACCCGCGCCCGACGCGCGCCGAGGTTGCCGACGTTGCTAACGCCATTTACGACGGTACCGACGCCGTCATGCTGTCCGGCGAGTCCGCTGCCGGTAAGTACCCGGTCGAGGCCGTCAAGATGCAGGCCAGCATCGCTCTCGAGACCGAGAAGTACCTCCCGGCTCACGCTCCGCTCGAGGTTCCGACCGATGCTCACGGCACCCGCGTCGTCAACAACGTTGTGGGTATGTCCGCTGTGAACATGGCCACCACCGTTGGCGCCAAGTGCATCACCGTGCCGACGACCACCGGCCGTACCGCTCGCCTGATCTCGCACTTCCGTCCCAACATGCCGATCTGCGCGTTCTCCCGCCACGAGTGGGCCGTCCAGCAGATGATCATGTACTGGGGCGTTATCCCGCACAAGGCCGAGATTACCCAGGGCACCGTCAACGGCACGATCGTCAAGGCGATCGAGACCGCTAAGGAGCTCGGCTACGTCGAGACCGGCGATTTGACCGTCGCTACCGCCGGCGATCCCCGTATGAGCGTCCAGCTTGAGGACAAGGTTTCCTCGACCAACGTCGCCTACGTCGCTCAGGTGCGCTAAATCGCACTTGCTAGCACGCTTGCATTGCAAAGGGCCCGGAAGGCTTTGCCTTCCGGGCCCTTTTTCTGTGCGCCGATGCCTACCGCACGGCATGACACGCACCCATTTCTTTACCAAAAGCGCGAAATCCGCCCTCCGAGGCCCAAAAAATAAAGCCCCAAGCGCTAAAAGTGTTCGCCCGGTGGCAAACCCACACCTCACACAGGGCTGATAAATCGTTTTAGCAAGGTCTAAATCGACCACGTTTTCGGAAGTGCGGGGAAAAATCGCCTACCCCCGAGCACAAGCCCTTTTATTTCAACAAAACCCCTGATAAAGTTGACTTAAATACCGCTTGTGGTTGACCTGTTTGTCTTTTTCCCCGCACTTCCGAAACCGATAGCTTTTCTAGCCCAAACTACGCTCAAACGATCGGATCGCTATGTCATTTCTTGCCTGCGGACCCACGGCTTTTCAGTACTATCGCATACCGCCCCAGATACTGGGACTCTATCCGGCAATCCTGCCGCCCGACCATGACCATCGCTTGGTGCATTACTCAAAACAACCAGTATTTAAAGACTTGCTCGGCACACCAGTCTGGAGATTCGTGGGCGAAAGAAAACAGCGCGCGAACGGAAAGCTATTTCATAGCCGTCTGCTAACCCAAGAGCCGCCTCCTGGGTCGTTTAGGCAGACTGAGCATGGATTTGATGTCACGTCGCCCGAGTTTACGCTGCTCAACCTTGCTACGCAGGTCTCACGCAACCAGTTACTCATGGCTTGCTACGAGATGTGCGGCTCCTTTGCAGTGTTCACGCCTTGTAAACGGGCGCAGCAGCAGCTCGATGAAGCAATTTCGCTTAAGCTCATTCCGCCCGACTGTGGTTGGAAACGTGTTGTCGACACCAAGGGCAATGACACCAACTTGTGGAAGCGCACGCCGCTTCTTTCCGCAGCGGATATTGCCGCGTTCGCCAAGCAGGCCGCAGGCCTGCGCGGCGTTAAACAACTGCGCTGGGCGGCCGAGCACATGACGGGACAGACCGCCTCGCCCTTCGAAGTACAGACCTCCATGCTTGTCTCGCTCCCCCGCAACGAGGGCGGCATGGGCATCAATATCGCAAACAACGTGCGCATCCCACTCAGCGACGCCGCGCGCTCACTGTATGACAAAACCTGCTGCTACGCCGATATCCTCATAGAGAGCAGCACCGACAGCATGGGCGTCATTCTGGAATGCCAAGGCCGCTCCGCCCATGACAGCGAAGCCGCGAGCCTCTCCGATGCCGAGCGCACCACCGCCCTCACAAGCATGGGCTATGACGCTATCCAGATAACCTATGATCAAATCAAGGACACGAAGAGCTTTAACAGCATCGCCGAGCTAATTCATAAAAAGGCGGGGCTCCCTTACGTTCCAAAATCTAAGCTGGAACTCACTGCCGCAGAAACCCTTCGGCGGGAGCTATTGGTCAATTGGGATGAACTGTTCACCGCGAAGTCAGCCGGCTAGCAGCTAGCGATCAGAGGGACTGCGGGGACGTCAGAAGCGGCAACGCGGGCGGCAAAACCCGCCTCGGTTAGCTCGACGACCTCGGTAAACGTTGCGTCAAAGAACTCTTCGGTCAGCAGACGGTACGACGGATGATCCGGATCGCCGGGGTTTTCGCGCACAATCTCGTGCATAACGCCAATGGTCTTGAGCACATACTCTTGTGGAATCGAATACTGACCAAACTGGGCCGCCGCGGTATAGAGGCGATCGGTCGCACGCGGGATAGAAACGATGCCGAGCGTCTTGCCAAACCAGTCAAAGTCTCCCTGCTTCTTAATGCGGAACTCCTCGCACGGCTTGCCGCCGCACGCCTCGAGATATTGGTTCACGCGCGTGTTCCACACGGTATCGGCCACCAGATGCGACCAAACGCCCAGCGTCAAATCGAGCAGCGACTGCGCCACGTCATCGGGCGCGAGCGAAAACTCGGCGGCACCGGGGCCGTCAACCGGCTCGGCGTCTTTGTAGCGCTGCGGATAGTGCACCCGATTGAGCCTTTCACGCTCTTCGACAATCGAGGTCGCTGCAGCCGGCGCACCCGCCGGCGCACCTTTAAGCAACGGCGCCACATAGGTGTCCCAAAACTCATGCTCGCGTGGCTTAGGAATGGGCTCGGGCTTGGCAAAGTGCGTGATGCGATACGGGATGGGGTCGGCAATACCGGGAACCATGTACCCCACAAAAATGTCCGGAACCACGCTGCCAAACAAAAAGGCATTGCGGTCGCGCACGTTATCGGCAAGCGCGCCGGCACGCGCCAGAAGTCGTTCCGTCTGAGCGATATGAATATTCCAACTTGGCATAGCCACCCCCGTAAAAATCCGGATAACTATACCATTCGCAGCAAGTCACGTGCGCGACCGCAGCCCCACTATGCGGCAACTATTCTGCTGCACCGTTTTCGGTTCCATATGACGGCACGGGAGCCTCGACCACGTGGTGATATCGATCGATATAAATCGCACGGGCCCCAAGACGTCGTACTAAATCCTGATGATGCGTGCTCATCAAGACCGTCTTACCGGCAGCAACATAGGCCAGTAGAAAGTTGACCACGATGTCGCAAGAGTCCTCGTCAAGTCCGTTGGTAGGCTCGTCGAGCACCAGAATATCGGGGTTCATCGACACGACGGCAGCCAGCGCCACACGATTCTTTTGCCCGCCCGAAAGCTGATAGGGCGAGGCATCGACCAGATCGGCAACCTGAAACAGCTCCATGGCATCACGGACGCGGCGCCCGAGCTCGTCCGCCGAAAGCCCCATTTGAGCCGGGCCAAACACGACCTCCTCGCCGACCGTGGCGCAAAAGAGCTGTGCATCGGCGTTTTGGAACACGAAGCCCACGCGCTGATGGAACCGCTGGGCCGTCGCGGAATCCTTGAGATATGCCGCATCGACCACATGTCCATCAAACAGGTACGTACCCGCATCCGCAAGCTCAAGGCCGTTGATAAGCCGCATGATCGTCGTCTTGCCGCAGCCGTTGGGTCCAAGCAGCGCAACCAGTTCACCGCGATTAACCTGCAGCGACACGCCATCGACCACCGTATGGCCCGCATAGGAAAACACCACGTCGCGAAACTCGATGAGCGGCGTGGCCTTGGCGCCGGCAGCACCGCTCTCACCCATCGCACCATTTGTATCGTTTGCCAAAACGTCGCCCTTCCCTGTTCACATCGACGGCTTGACCGCCCGCGCTACAGCACCGCGCACAACACGGCGAGCAGCACCACAACAGCCGCATAGACCGCGTCGCGCCAGCCAAATCCGTTCCGTACAGGCGCCGGATATGCGCCGGCAAAACCGCGGCAAAGCATAGCCTCGTCCATCGCGCGGCTGCATTCCATCGCCTTGATAAAGGTCATGCCCATGATACCCGCGATCGAATCGGTACGCGAAAATCCTGCAGGCGCGCGGCCCACACTGCGAAGCATGACCGATTCGCACAGGTCGTGCGCCGTGCGACCCAGCACCTCGATGTGTTTGAGCGCCATATCAAACGTAAAGATAACCTCGTCGGGCAGGTGCAGCATCTTAAGCGCCGCCGACATGCGACTCCAGGTAAGCGTCCGCGAAACGCCCAGCACCAATGACACATTAACAAAGGTCTTGAGCGCAATCTTGAGCATGGCGTCCGTGGCAGAAGCACCCAGCAGCAGGGCCGGCAGCACCAAAACCACGGCAAACCCCGCGGCAGCCAACGCCGGCACAAAGGTCGCGCGCAGCCCGCGTACGGGGCGCACCGCAACGAGCACCAACGCGATCGCTGTCATCAGCATCAAGTACAGCGGGCTCTGCGTCAGGCATACGCACAGGACGCAGACGAACATCCCCACCAAACGCACTGGCGCCGAAACGGAAGAAAGGGCGCGGTCGATAATCGACCCGCCCTTATGCACGCCGCCACCTAGGCGAACCCGCTCAAGCAGGCTCGCCAGGTGCAGGACATTCTTTTGCATCACACGATGCCGAGCCCCCGCGGGCTCATAACACTGCTCGGCCGCAAGCCAGCTAGGCAGCTCGACCGTCGCCATGGGATCCGCTTTCCTTAACCGTCAGCGAGATCAGGCGAAAGGCGATGGTGAGCACCGCCACGCCAATCACGCCCGAAAGAATATACATCGCGGCCTGGCCGGCAAAGCCAAGGCCCTGCTCCTCGGAATAGGCCTGCAGATAATCGCCCGTGGGCAGGGCATCGGCAAAGGTCGGGGTATCGAGACCGACCGAAGTCTGCAGACTGTCGTCACCAGCCTCCTGAACGGCGGTCGCGGCGCCCTCAGCGTCCCACTCGCCCCAGGCGTCACCGGTGGCAAGCAAGCCGAGCGGCGTGGCCACGACAAGCACGGCGACCAGGATGAGCGTGGGGACCAGCGAGGTCTTCTTGGCAGCAGCGCCCTCGGCAGCAAGCTGGCCATCGGCGGCCTCGGGCCCGACGATAACGCTCGGCGCCGTCTTCTTAATGAAACCGTAGATGGCGGCCGTCGCCACGCCCTCGACCACGCCGGCAACCAGCATATGCGGGACCATCATGGCAGGGATTGCAATAGACAGCGGGAAGGGGCAGTACAGCGGCGCGCCCGAAGCGTTGGTAAAGAGCATCGGCTGAATACCAAACTCGATCGCCGTGCACAGGGCCGCCAGGCACAGGCCGACCCAACCGCTTACGACGGCCGAAACCGAGGTGCCCCATCTCTTGTCGTGTAAACGGCTGTTGAGCGCACGGAACACGATAGCGGCGGCAAACGGCAGCACGAAGGCCATGTTAAAGCAGTTGGCGCCAAAGGACAGGATGCCGCCGTCGCCAAACAGCAACGCCTGCAGCGCCAGCGCGACCGAAACCGCGATGGCCGCGGCCTCCGGGCCCAGCAGCAGCGCGATGAGCGCGCCGCCGACGGCGTGACCCGTGGTACCGCCGGGCAGCGGCACGTTGAACATCATGAGCAAGAAAGAGAATGCGGCGCAGATACCCAGGAACGCCATGTGCTCGCGGTCGAGCGTGGCGCGCACCTTTTTGATGCAGTGAACCCACACAGGGACCATCGCCACTGCCATGACGGCATCGGTCTGCGGGGACAGATAATTATCTGGAATGTGCATGTACGCCTCCCGGTTATCGGCGCACAGAATTACAACGCCGCTTAAATCACCTTGCCAGTGTTACGTATTGTCAGATTCGTAACACGCCACGGGCTATCATAGCAAAACGGCGCACTGCCGACAAAGCAGCACGCCGTTATGTAATGCGCGTGTCATATATGCAGGCTCAGCAGTGCCTTATACCGAGGATAGCAGTCACGTAAGGCTCGGCAGCAGCCACCGCTGACCCATACCCCAGTGCAGGACCTAGCCGCGGACCTCGCCGTTTACGCCCTTGCACACCTTGGTGACGATCTTCTGGTGCGCTTTTTCGACCTCTTCGCTGGTAAGCGTGTGGTCGTCGGAGCGATACGTAAGCGCAAAGGCCATGGACTTCTTGCCCACGCCCACGCGGACCGGATCGCGGTAGACGTCGAACAGACGCACACCCTCGAGCAGCTTGCC
This sequence comes from Collinsella sp. LCP19S3_F2, assembly GCF_052121015.1. Lineage (NCBI taxonomy): Bacteria > Bacillati > Actinomycetota > Coriobacteriia > Coriobacteriales > Coriobacteriaceae > Collinsella > Collinsella sp. LCP19S3_F2. Next base: position 307,245 of record NZ_JBQKFA010000002.1, on the reverse strand, counting down.
GCCGGCGCTGGTAATGCGGCGCTCAAGGTCCTCGCAAGTCACGGAGTTGTCGACCACGATAGCAAGATCGTGCTCAACAGCCGGGTACTGCGAGAACTCGCGGTAGTTCTCCTGGTTGCGGGCGCCCTTGATCAGCTTGTCCAGGTCGAGCTCAAAGGCAACGACGACCTCGTCGATGCCCATGGCTTCGCGCGCCTCGGGGTGGATCTCGCCGACCCAGCCCAGCACGGTGCCGCCAGACAGAACCTCGGCGGCACGGCCCGGCTGCAAGAAGGCATAGCCCTCGCCCTCGACGGGACGGAAGCGAACCTTCTCGATGCGCAGCTGGGCGAGCAGCTCCTCGACAATGCCCTTGCCAAAGAAGAAACGCAGCTTGCGGTACTTCATGTTCCAAGACTGCTCGCTCCACTGGCCCGAGAGCACGCCCGCCACGGACTTAGTCTCCTTGGGCAGGCTGGCGTTCTCGCGGCCGTGGAACAGGCTGCCGACCTCGTACAGGTGCACGTTGGGCGTGCCATGGGCCTCGTTATACGCCACAGACCGCAGCAGGCCCGGCAGCAGCGAGCGGCGCATCTCGGTCTGCTCGGCCACCAGCGGGTTCATAAGTACCACGGGGCAGCCGCGGCCCTCGGTGGACATGCCGATCTTCTCCAGGTCGCCCGGGGCGGCAAAGCCAAAGGTCGTGGTCTCGTTGAGGCCGCAGGCGCGCAGGATCTCGCCGACCTTGCGGGTAAGCTTCTGCTCGCGGGTCAGGCCGCCGATGTGGTTCTTGGCAGCCGGGATGGTCGCCGTCACGCGGCCCATGCCCCACAGGCGCAGGACCTCCTCGATCAGGTCGATCTCGCGCGGCAGGTCGGGGCGGAAGCTCGGCGGGGTAACCATAAAGTCCTCGCCGTCGCGCTCGACGGTGCAGCCCAGGCGGGTGAGCGAGCGCTCGATAAAATCGGGCTCGATGTCGGCGCCGCAGATGGCGTGCACGCGGGCCAGGCGCAGCTTAATGCTGTCGATGGTCTTGGGCGCGGGGAACACATCTACGTAGCCGGGAGCGACCTCGCCGCCGGCGATCTCCTCGATGAGCGCGCAGGCAACATTGGCCACATCCACGCAGCCGGTCTCATCGACCTGGCGCTCAAAGCGGATGGAGGCGTCGGAGATCAGCGACAGGTCGCGGCTGGTGTGCGAGGTGCGGCCGGCGTCGAAGCAGGCGCTCTCGACCATCACGTCGACGGTGTCGTCCTCGATCTCGGAATCCATGCCGCCCATAACGCCGGCCAGCGCCACGGGACGCTCGCCGTCGGTGATAAGGCCCATGCCGGCGTCGAGCGTGCGCTCCTCGCCGTCGAGGGTCGTGAACTTCTCGTCCTGCTGGGCGGCGCGAACCACCACGCGGCGCCTGCCCTCGCGCTCGGCAAAGGTGTCCAGGTCAAAAGCGTGCAGCGGCTGACCGGTGAGCATCATCACATAGTTGGTGATGTCGACGATGTTGTTGTGCGGACGCACGCCCAGGGCGTTAAGGCGCTTGACCATCCAGTCGGGCGAGGGGCCGACCTTCACGTTGCGCACAATGCGGGCGACATAGCGGTCGCACAGGCCCTCGTCGGCGATCTCGACCGAAAGCTCGTCGTCGGTCGCGCGGCCGGTCTCCGCCTTGATGGCGGGCAGCTCAACGTGGAAATCGCGATCGAAAATGGCACCGGTTTCGCGGGCCATGCCAATCATGGACAGGCAGTCGGGGCGGTTGGGCGTGATCTCGCAGTCGAGCACGGTATCACTCGAGCCCACATACTCGGCAAACGGCATGCCGCAGGGCGTATCCTCGGGCAGGATCATGATGCCGGAGTGGTCGCCACCCAGGCCGAGCTCGCGCGCGGAGCAGTTCATGCCCATGGACACGACGCCGCGAAGCTTGCTCTTCTTGATCTTGACGTCACCGGGAAGCACGGCGCCGATCATTGCCGTGACGATGTGGTCGCCGGCCTCGAAGTTCTGCGCGCCGCAGACGATCTGCAGCGGGGCGGGGTTGCCGTCGGCGTCGAGGTTCTTGTCACCCACATCGACCGAGCACACATACATATGGTCGCTATCGGGGTGCGGGGTCTTGGTAAGCACCTTGGCGGTCACCACGTGGTCGAAGGACTCGCCCACGGTGTCGATCGCCTCGACCTCGGTGCCGGTACGGATATATTCGTCCGAAAGGGTCTTGGGATCCTCCGGAATATCGATCATGGTCTTGAGCCAGTCGTAAGAAACGCGCATCTAACTGGTCTCCTTTCATCTGTAACGTCTGCAATAAACAGACGGAAAACTCCAGCTACGGAGACGGGTTTCCGAGGTGCCGCAGATTGCCCCGAAAGAGGAGCGCCGCGTACTTGGGTACGCAAGCGACGGTTTGAGGGGCAAGGTGCGGTGGCTCGGGAAGCCGCCGGGACAGGTCAACTTAAAACTGATTCAGGAAACGCATATCGCCTGTCATGAGCGTTCTGAGGTCGGGCAGGTCGTAGCGCAGGGCAGCGACGCGCTCGGCGCCAATGCCAAAGGCGAAGCCGGTGTACTTCTCGGGGTCGATGCCGCAGTTGATCAGGACGTTGGGGTCGACCATGCCGCAGCCCAAGATCTCGATCCAGCCGCTGTGCTTGCAGAAGTTGCAGCCCTTGCCGCCGCAGACGTGGCAGCTCACGTCCACCTCGCAGGAAGGCTCGGTGAAGGGGAAGAAATGCGGACGGTAACGCGTCTTGCGGTCCTCGCCAAACATGCACTTAACAAAGCAGTCGAGCGTGCCCTTAAGATCGCCAAAGGTGATGCCCTCGTCGACGACCAGGCCCTCGATCTGGTTGAACTGCGGCAGGTGACAGGCGTCGGCCGTGTCGGGACGGTAGACGGTGCCCGGGCAGATCATGTAGATGGGCGGCTTCTGCGACTCCATGGTGTGAATCTGCACGCCCGAGGTCTGGGTGCGCAGCAGCACGTCGGACTCGCCGTGGGCATGCGCCTCGGGGTGCGCGACGCTGCCGGGGTTGTTGTCGACCACATAGAAGGTGTCGCGGGCCGAGCGGCTCGGGTGATCCATGGGGGCGTTGAGCGCGGTGAAGTTGTAGTAGGAGGTGTCGACCATGGGACCGGACTCGACGGTGTAGCCGATACCGCTAAAGATATCCTCGGCCTCCTCGATGATCTGCTTGATCAGGTGCTGGTGGCCGATCTGCGGACGAATGCCCGGCAGCGTGATGTCGACGGCCTCGTGCTCCAGTGCGTGCTTGAGGGCGGCGGCCTTCATCTCGGTGGTGCGCTCGTCGAGCATGCCCTCGATCAGCTGGCGCATCTCGTTGGCGCGCTTGCCCATCACAGGGCGATCCTCGGGGGCGAGCTTGCCCATCATGCGCATCAGGCCGGTAATACGACCCTTGCGGCCGAGCAGCTCAACGCGCGCAGCCTCGAGCTTGGCGGCGTCGTCGGCGCCTGCGACGAGCTCCTTGGCCTCTTCCTCGAGTTTGACCAGATCATCAATCAGACTCATGTCTTCCCTTTCGTCTCTCGCGTTCCCCGCTCGCCAGGACGACTGCCGCCGTCTGGCGTTGCAAAAACGCGGCCCGGTTCGGTAACAAAAAACCGTCCTCGGGCATGTGCATTGCCCAAGGACGGTTGAATTCCGCGGTACCACCTTGTTTGACCCGGCGGATGTCTGGCCCGCCGCGCCCACTCTATGCCCCTTATCGCGAGGCTCACGGCTTCCCTACTGGGGCTTCGCCGCCGCTGGCCGCGCGCCCGTTGAGGTTGCTGCTCGGGAGTGAACGCTTGGCCCTTGCCACCGCAGGAAGGCTTGCAGCCCATGACCTTCCCTCTCTTGCCGGCGACGCGGCGGGCAAAACCCTCTCCGTCAACGCATTGGGCTATAGGATAGCACATTCTGCGAGCATATCGCCGCGTTCCGTTTTGTTCGCACTGGGTACAAGGCAGGTAGCTGTGCAAACTGGCCGCACGCCCACCCGTGGCGTCCGGTCTGCGAGATCAAGGATATAGGTATGGGAAAGAAACTCGATAAGAAGGCCAAGGCCGCCGTGGCCAAGGCCTCTAAGAACGCCAAGGCGGGCAAGGGCATCAAGAAGCTCCGCAAGCTCGAAGGCAAACTATGGACCCGCGAGTACCTGCTCAAGATTGCCGAGTTCGATGGCGCGACGATTGCCCCCGCCAACGGCGCTGCGGCCCGCGCCGATGCTATGGGCACCCTTGCCGGCGAACATCACAAACTCCTGACCAGCAAAAAGTCCGTCGAGCTTGTAGGCTCGCTGGCACACGAGACCGTCGCCGGCGGCAAGATCGACGACCCGCAGCTGCTCGACGAGATCCGTGTGCTCGGCCGCGACCAGCGCGAGGCCAGCGTTATCCCTACTGAGGAGGCCGAGGCCTGGACCAGGCTCACCTGCGAGGCCGACGCCGTGTGGCACAAGGCCAAGACGGCCAACGACTGGGCGAGCTTTGAGCCCTACGTGGATAGAATCGTCGCCCAGCTCAAGCATCAGGCCGAGCTCATGGACCCCAAGCGCGACCCATACGATGTTTGGCTCGACCAGTACGAACGCGGCCTTTCCGCCAAGAGCTTCGATGCGTTTTGTGACGAGGTCAAGGCCACCGTCGTGCCGCTCGTTCACGCCATCGGCGAGCGCGGGCAGCAGCCTACTGCCGACTTTTTGCATGCCCGCGTGCCCGAGGCCGCCCAGCGCGCCATGAGCTTCGACCTGATGAAGCTCGTCGGCCTTAACCTGGACGACACCACGCTCGCCTTTACCGAGCACCCGTTTAGCGAGGGCTTCTCGGTGGGCGATGCGCGCATCGCCACGCACATCTACGAGGACGACTGCATCTCCAACGTCTATAGCATCATCCACGAGGCGGGGCACGCCATGTACGAGCTGGGCGTGAACCCCGCTTACGCGCGCACGTGTCTGGAGGGCGGCACCTCCATGGGCATTCACGAGAGCCAGAGCCGCTTTTTCGAGAACACCGTAGGCCGCAGTCGCGCTTTTATGGGCCCGCTGCTCGAAGTGCTGCGCCGTCACGCGCCCGAGGTCTACGGCAACGTGGACGAGGACACGCTCTACCACGCCGTGAACATCGCTCAGCCGTCGCTGATCCGTACCGAGGCCGACGAGCTCACCTACCCGCTGCATATTATGGTGCGCTACGAGATTGAGCGCATGCTGTTTGCCGGCGAGGCCACGGCAAAGGACATCCCTGCGCTTTGGAATCGCTTTATGGACGAGTACCTGGGCATTCCTGTTCCCGACGACACGCGCGGCTGCCTGCAGGATACGCACTGGAGCGGCGGCTCGTTTGGCTACTTCCCCACGTATGCGCTGGGCAGCGCCTACGATGCCATGTTTGTGCCGGCCATGTGCCGCGACGGTGTCGACCTTAACGGCGCCTGTGCGAGCGGCGACCTGACACCCGTCCGTGCTTGGCTGGGCGAGCACATTTGGCAGTGGGGCCGCGCCAAGGACGCGCCGGAGCTCATCAAGGGCGCGTGCGGTATGGCATTCGATGCCCGCTACTACTGCAGCTACCTGCAGGACAAGTTCACCACGCTGTACCAGCTGTAAGGATTGACCAGCACGCCATCGCCAACGCCAACCATGTTGACGTCGATGTCTTGGCAACGTCAGCGAAAACGGCCCCAAGCGAGCAAGGTGACGTGAAATGAAAGGGCGCTGACCTTCTGGTCGCGCCCTTGAAATTGAACGCCAGATTGCCGCTTGGGGCCGTTTGTAGCGTCGAGCGGTTACGCGGTTTGGTAAAACCGCGTAACTACAGAGCCTCCAGCGCGGCGGCGATGCGCTTCATGGCGGCGTCGGCGGCGTCTTGGTCGGGGGCCTCGGCCAAAACGCGAATCACCGACTCGGTTCCGCTCTTGCGCACCAGCACGCGGCCCTCGCCTGCCAGCGCCGCCTCGGCCTCGGCAATGGCGGCCTGCACGCCCATGTTGCCCAGCGCAGCATCCTTGTCCGCCACGCGTACGGCAACCTGCGCCTGCGGCAGCAGCTTGCACGGCACCGCGAGCTGCGAAAGCGTCTCGCGTTCGGCACGAATCACTTCCATCACACGCAGCGAGGTCATTATGCCGTCGCCCGTACGCTCGATATCGCCAAAGATCGTATGGCCTGTCTGCTCGCCACCCAGGCTGTAGCCGCCCTCGCGCATCTTGGCATACACGTGGCGGTCGCCCACGCCGCTGGTCACGGCACTCAGGCCGGCAAGCTCCAGCGACTTAATCAGGCCAAAGTTGCTGGCGATCGTCGGCACCACGGTACCGCCCGAGAGGCGCCCGTGCTTGTTAAGATACACGCCGCACACGTACAGAATCTGGTCGCCGTCGACCACGCGGCCGCGCTCGTCCACGGCCAGGCAGCGGTCGGCATCGCCGTCGTAGGCAAAGCCCACGTCCAGGCCCTGCTCCACCACGTGGCGCTGCAGGCGCTCCATATGCGTAGAGCCGCAGTCCACATTGATGTTAAAGCCATCGGGCGCGGCGTTAATCACGCGCACATCGGCGCCGAGCGCATCGAACACCGGCTTGGCCACCGAGGACGCCGAGCCGTTGGCGCAGTCGATGCCGATCTTGACGCCCTGCAGCGAAAAGTTCGCGCTCGCGATGAGCGAGGCAATGTAGCGGTTGCGACCCTGCATGTAGTCAACCGTGGCGCCAATGTGGTTGCCCGTGGCCAGCGGCACCTCGCTCTTGCCATCGATGTAGTCCTCGATGAGCTCCAGCACGTCCTCGTCCATCTTAAAGCCGTCGCTGTTGACCAGTTTAATGCCGTTATCGCAAAACGGGTTGTGGCTCGCACTGATCATGATGCCGCAATCGAAGCAGCCCTCCACGGTCTGGTGCGCCACGCCCGGCGTGGGGATCACGTGCAGCATATAGGCGTCTGCGCCGCTCGCGACTAAGCCGCTCACCAGCGCCGCCTCGAACATGTAGCTCGAACGACGCGTGTCCTTGCCCACGATCACGCGTGCCTTGGCCCCGCGCCTGGCGCCGTAATACCAGCCCACAAAGCGGCCGATCTTGTACGCGTGCTCCACGGTCAGCCCAACGTTGGCCTCGCCGCGAAATCCGTCGGTGCCAAAGTACTTCATAAGAGGTCCTTTCCGTAGACAAAGGCGCGCCGCCAAAGCAACGCGCCGCCAGCCCATTATCCTTTAATAGCAACCGCGGGGGCTACACCGTTAAAAACATCATTACGATAATCATGGCAAAGCCGATAAGGTCGGTCGGCAAAAATACCGTGCCCAGCATAACGGCGCTGGTAATGGTTGCCGAGACCGGCTCCACGGTCCCGATGAGGCTCGCGCGCACCGAGCCGATGTCCTTGACGCCCTGCATATAGAGCATGTACGCCAAAAACGAGCCCACGACCACAAACACCGCGAGCGCTTCGACGGCAGCAGTATCGAGGGCCGGCATATGAGCCCACGGCTGCACGAAAACGCACGAGACCCCGCCTGCCGTGAGCATGGCAGAGCCTGTAACGATGGGGCTGCCGTATTCGGGCAGGATCTTGGCGGGAATCACCGCCATGCAGGTGGCGCTCACCGCGCACATAAAACCCGCCACCAGACCGAGCGGCGAGATGCTCAGGCTCGTGGGGTCGCCGCCGGTGGCGATCAAAAACGTGCCGCCAAGGGCCAGGCCAATACCGATAACCTCGCGCATGCGCGGTTTGCGGCGATCGGTGATGCAGGTATATCCCATGATGATGACCAGCTGCAGGCACTGAAGGACCGTCGCGGTTCCGGCGTTGGTCAGGCGCACGGCCGAAAGATAGCAAAACTGGTTGAACAGCAGGCCAAAGGCGGTAAAGAGCAACAGCTGCTTGCGGTCGGTCGGCGTCGTCCAGAGCTTAACCAGGCGTGCGCGGTCGCGCGTGACAACCACAGCCATAAAGAGCAGGCCGGCGAGAATCTGTCGTATGCTCATAAGCCACAGCGTATCGACATGGTAGGTATCGAACAAAAAACTCGCGCTGGTGCCCGAGAAGCCCCAAAACGAGCCGCCCACGAGCGTAGCCAACATGCCCACGATCATCTTGCGCGTCTGGGCGTCGTTGAGGCGGTCGCGCCATGCACGGCGGGTGCTGCGGCTGAGCTCATCGGTGCCCTCGGGCACATCAATGTTCGATATATCGGTCATCGGCACCGAAGTCCCTGCGCCTTCGACCTGCTCGACACGCTCTTTGCTCATCCCGCTCCCCCGAAACAGTCTGGAAACAATTCGGCTTACCTTACCACGGCGAAGGCACCAGCTGGGGGCTTGTCCGCTTATCGGTAGGACAATTCCGCAGGCGTCTCTTCCATTGTTCGGCATCGCAACGGATTTGCATTATGCGACAGCCAAATCACGGCAGCGAGCTCTTTTAAAATGGGCGCGACAAAGCCCTTTGATTCCACAACGTTAGCGATTTTAAAAAATATTCTTGCCACCGAGTTCAAGCTCCGTTATATTATCCCTTGCGCACTTGCGCACCCTTGATCGGGCGTTTAGCTCAGGGGGAGAGCGCTTCCCTGACACGGAAGAGGTCAGAAGTTCAAATCTTCTAACGCCCACCAAATGTTCGCAGCCCAGAGGCTATGCCTCTGGGCTGTTTTGTTTTATGTGCTAAGCCAAAAGGGCGCCGTGGCACCCAAAACCGCTTCGGCAGCTCCAATAACTATCCCAATCGAGGCTGATACCGCCTCTACATAACCGGTAATCATCCCGGCAGACCCCAAGTTGCTTCGGTATCGCCGGCAATTACCCCTGCCACACCCAAAGTCGCCCAGACAACCCCGGCGACCGCCCCAATCAGCCCCAAAATTACCCAAACAGCCTTGGCGACTGCCCCGATCTGGCCTTCGCAAGCCTCGCGGCCACATCCGGACAGCCTTCCCATAATCAGGTCTAATACTTTTCCCGAGAAGTGAACGACCTTATTTGGACCCCCGAAGCATCCACACTTTTTACAGCCAAAACCGCAGGATTCCAATGATAAAACCGCAGGAAATAAGCCACCAAAAGTGTCGATGTTTCGGGGGTCCGTTTTGACTCGTTCACTTCTCGGGAAAGTATTAGACCTGACAATGAGACCCTTGGCCCCATGCCCAGCAACCGCCCCTACCAATGTTGACGCGCCTCGATTACGGCCTGCCAAAGCTTAAACCGCTTCACTTCGACGCGCTTGAGGGCAAAGTATCGCTGCTCCTCGCTCATGGGCTTGTTAAAAATGGGTCGCTTGTTCCGGTGCAGCTTCCGTCGGATGCGTTCGCACAGCCGGATGAGCTTGTCGTAGTCATTTGCCTGCTCAGTCGTCACGGTGAAGTGTGCCACGCCGCTTAACAGCTCCAACTCGTTGCGGCGCTCGGCATCCTTGTAAATCTTCTCGCGTCCGTCATGAATGGCATCGCTGTCGTAATCGACCATCGCGGTCAGCACCTCTGGCAGCAGTCCGGCCTTTACTTTATCCATGCCCACCTCGACTTTAGCCGTAAGCGTTATGTCGGGTGTGCGCTCCAACACGCGAAGCTTGTGATCGCGTCCGTCATTGTATCCATCGCGAATGAAGACCTTCTTGTTAAGTTCGGCCTTACCCAATGCATACCCGCCGTAGCGCGCAGGCAGCGACATAAACATGCAGAGCCCCGACTCCCTCGGAGAGCGCGACCCCTCGATCACATATGCAAGCAGCGCCTTTGCCTTCGCAATACCCCTCACCTTGGGTGACTTCTCGATATACGCCGCGATGAGCTCCTTAGTCGTGAGCCTGCTATCGCGCATGCCCGTATCCCTGCCTGTTACCCCACCGGGAGCAAGGTTATCCAGCCGGTAATCCGATGTCATCGCATAGCCGGCATAGACGGCCGCTGCCACATCGCCATCGTGCACAGCCTGCAAAAACGCCAGCTCGGGAGAGCACACATACGCATCAAGGTCGCCCATCCAGTGGCCCAGCGAGATAAACGAACCCGCCGGGAGCTCGTTGGTGCACAGATGCGTCTTAACATGCTTGCTCTGCCGACGGCCGGCGCGCGACGGCACCAGCAAATCCAGCGTTTCGATCCCCAGGTCATAGCGATCGATAACCTCCTGCGCTTCTTGGTCCAAGAGCGCACAGGCACCTGCAATCGACACGACCTCTGGCTCCGAATCCCCAAAGCGAGGGTTCGGCATGTGCGCCAACAGCGCCAATGCGGCGTTATGTGAAACGATAAAGTACCTCATGGCGCGAAGATAGCACGCACGCCGGCGGCGGCTGGCGGTTCTGTTAAGTTTCCGGTAAACGACCGGCGGTTTTTTCGCCGAGGTGCGCCAAAGTGTTCATCCGCCGATGCCCAAACCGCAATCCGTCAAGTTTTTGGCAAGGTTGCCGCCCAACTGGCCAAAAGCCGACCATCTACTTGCCAGTTTATCCAAGGCGTAACCAACCAGTCCGCACCGCGGCTTCTCGGCAGAACGCCACAACGTCCACACCCTGCGGTATCCTTGAGCCACTTACACCTGCAGCACCAAGGAGCCACCATGCGCACCGAGCTCGATGTTCCCTTTTCGCGCAAAGAAGAAGCCAAGGCGCTGGGCGCCAAATGGGACCGGACCAAGAAGATCTGGTATGTACCCAGCGGCGTCAACCCCGAGCCCTTTGCCGAGTGGCTGCCCGGTGTTGACCGATCCGACCCCTCTGCGCCGTATATATATCTAGTACTGGGCAAGCGCGAGTGCTGGAAGTGTCACAAAGAGACCTCGGTCGCGGCCTTCGGCATTCCCTATCGAACCGATAACGACGAGGGCATCGCCATCGCGCACGCACCCAACAAGGCCGGGCACATTGCCATCGACACGACCAATGCCAACGCACTCGCCATTGTTCCCGCTCTTGGCTGCGTCCCGGGCGAGATCCGCGACTATCTTTCTAAGCGCTGTGGCTACAAGCCCGTAGGCGCGCGAGCCTCCAAAGCCCCGTCACTCGGCAACACGTGCACCAGTTGCGGCGCACTGCAAGGCAGCCGCTATCTGTTCGAAGAACCCACGTCCCCGTTTGCCCTCACTGCCATCAACAAGCTGCCGGCACTGGAGTTTGTGCGCGTCGAAGTTGCCGGCGTCTTTGGCGTTCCGGCCACGCATACCAATTTTGACCAGGCACTCTTTACCTGGGCACGCGACCATCACGCCGAGTTCCACAAGAAGCTCGGTGAGGGGGTTTATTTGTAGAGACGGAGAGGCCTTCACAGCCAGCTCCTCCGCATCGCCTATCCCTCGTCGCAAACGTCATACACGATATCGAGGCCGCAAACAGGGCATTTCTCCGGATACACCGGCATATGAACGCCCGTCCGTTTTCTCACTTCGTCGCTGAGTCTGTCGCGCGCATCGATGAACCGAATATCGAGACACGATATTTGTGAGGCGCAATAAGGACAGGCGACGGCAAACGACCCGCAATCAACCTCTACTCCCGGAAACATATTGTTGTCGATAAGGGCACACGGCAGTTTTCCGTACTTCCCCATCGCAATATCGCCTCGCCAGCTCACACGCGCTCCTCTCTCGCTATCCAAATCAGGAAGAGCATGCACCGGCGGGCGTGCACGAGATTGCATCGCCACGCGATCCGATCAAACAACACGATCGTAAAAGACCGCCAAAGCCAAATACGCTAATACGGCAGAAGCCCCGCCTTTTCACGCTTCTTTTCCGAGCGATCAAACTCAATGCGATGGGCCTCAAGAAACACCGCATTGGGTCGCCACTGACGCTCATTCGGCTGCCTTAGCGTCGCACCTGCAAAGAAAGCGTAGTCGGTCTTATCCAGCAGGTACGATCCGCACAGCCGATATTCGCCGCAAACAGGCTCAAACGAAATCAGATGAGCATCGAATAGAGCATGAAAGTCGCGCCGAAGCAGAATGCCGTTGCTGGCAACCTGCGATTTGGGTCCCGAGTAATTCTCGATATGTGCAGCCTCCAGTGCCTCGTTAACCCCACAACCCGACACCGCGCAGCGACCATCATAGGCGGCAATGAGCTGCTTGCGGAACCATTGCTGCCCCAATCGCTCGCGTCTCAACGCATAGCGAGCTTTTTCGTCATCGGTCGCACTCTGCCCGGCAAACTCAATGTCGGCTGACATGTGCTTCAGATAGCTCATGTCGGACGCAAAACGAGGATCAGGCCCGCCTTTATGAACGGGACCATGCAGAACAAACCAGCCGTTTTCGGGCTCAAACCGTTCAACAAACGCAAGGCCGAGCACCTTATAGCCCACCTCGGTTGCAAATATGACTCCAACTGGAACGCCATATTCCATGCAGTTGAGCATTTTACGGTTGTAATTCTGGTCTCGAGAACCAACGGCGCCTGGCGCTTGAACCGAATACTTAATGACCCACGTACCGTCATCCAAATAGAGCGGAGGAACATCGGTGTAGAAGCTCTTTTTAGAGTTATGGACCGAAAGCGCAAAGATCTTATTGGGATCTTGCTTCACCCGGTCCTGACCCGGCCAGAAGATCCCTGAATCCCGCGTTACGGGAAAGAAGTCCGCGCCAATTCTCAAACGATACTGATACTGAGGGCTATCTTCCTTGGTGCGGTGCGGAAGGTTGGTCCAAACGCCGCCGCGCTGCTCCTCACCCAGAAACCACTCCCATGCCTCAACGTATTCGGAAGGCACGAGACTGCAGGCACGGTCATAGCTTGGTCCATCCATCAACGGAACAGCAAGGTCAATGTCGTTCATCGCCAGCACCTACAACCATACGAACGCGAGTCATGCCCCTCAATAATATGGCCGAGAGTCAATTATTACGAGATCTCTTCCGCGATCGGCACATCGTTGATGCTCTCGGTTTGCCGCTGGCGCGCTCGTACCCCGCTATCCCACTCCCCTGTATACTGATGTAGCACGTGTTTCATCCGGGCTTATTGGGCCGGATTGTTCATGGGAGGGTCTTATGGCTGCTTCGAATCCGCCTAAGGGAAGCGTTTCTTCTTCGTCCATCAAGCCGGTGACGCGCAAGGCCGTGCGTTGCCAGCGCGAGGTCGCTTGGCTTGTCACGCAGGCAGCGGGCAGGCTTGTGGCGACTACTCAGGACGTCAATGCGCCTACGCCGAGCTTTGTGTTAGCGGCGGCGCTGGATTTTATGCGCCAATTGGAGCTTGCCGCACAGGATGCCAGCGGCCACCTCGACTACCAGAATGTTATGGCGCCCGACCTGCAAACGTTCTGCCACATGGCCAAGTTGCCCGCCGCGCCCAATGCGCTTTCGGACGCAGGCTACATGTTTACGCTTTCGGGCGCGGACCTTATCCGCGATATCTACGCATACTGCAGCGAGCTCACCGAGCGCCACGTCTTTGACGCGGCAGAAATCAAACCGGGATATGCCATCAAGCTGGTTCTTAGGCTGTTCCTGATGGCCGGACACGCGGACGCGCAGGCATAGGACGTCTTTCGGCACTATTCATCAAGCCGGCGCTGGCCGCCTTATCTTGGTTGCCGCCACGTGAGTGAGGATTTTTGGACGGTCCGAAAATCCGCGCTCGTGTGACCGAATATCCACGCTCGCGCGGCGGGCACGCGGGGCCTTTGTCCAATCCGCCGGCATCGTCTCCAGTTCGCCGCAGAGCCGCGGCCCCATATGGGTATACTCACGAGGATTCGACTCGATTCGCCCCCGCTGGGGCGTCAAAGGAGACTGCATATGCCCACCACCTCAACCGACCCGCGCACCGCTGCCGCCGCGCTGCTGGTGCCCGGCACCACCTGCCACGGTTTTGCCGTCGAGCGCTGCGAGACCGTGCCCGAGCTCGACTCGGACGCCTACGTGCTGCGCCACACCGCCTCGGGCGCTCGCCTGCTGTACCTGGCGTGCGACGACGAAAACAAGGCTTTTGCTATTGGCTTTAAGACGCCGCCGGCTGATTCCACCGGCGTGTTCCATATCCTCGAGCACTCGGTGCTGTGCGGATCGGCCAAATTTCCCGTCAAGGAGCCGTTCGTCGACCTGATCAAGAGCTCCATGCAGACGTTCCTCAACGCCATGACCTACCCCGACAAGACCATCTACCCCGTCGCCACCACCAACGAGCAGGATCTGTACAACCTGATGGACGTGTACCTGGACGCGGTGTTCAACCCGGCCATCTATACCAAGCCCACCATTTTTGAGCAGGAGGGCTGGCACTACGAGCTGGACCTGCCGAAGGGCGCCGAGGGCGAGGGCAACGGCAGTTCCGCAAGCCTGCGCGAGGGAACCCTACGCTATAACGGCGTGGTTTTCAATGAGATGAAGGGCGCGCTGTCCGACCCCATGAGCGTGCTGGACGATGCCGTCAACGCCGCGCTTTATCCCGACACCGCCTATGCGCACGAGAGCGGCGGCGACCCGCGCGCGATCCCTGCGCTCACCTACGAGCAGTTCCTGGACACGCACGCGCGCCACTACAATCCTTCCAACTCCTACATCACGCTCTACGGCGACCTGGACGTGGACCGTGCACTGGCCTTTTTGGACGAGCGCTATCTGTCGCAGCCGAGTGCCGCGAGCCGCCGCATGGACGCAGCCGTCGCCGCCGGCGAGGACCCGTCCACGCTGGCGCCCAATCCGCTGGTCGTGCAGGCGCCCGTGACCTGCGAGTACAAGCGCGTCGAGATGGCCACCACACCCGAGAACGCCCTGGTGGGCCTGGGTCTTGTGCTGGGCAGCGCGCTCGACCGCAAGCGCACGATCGCCGCGGACATCCTGTTCGAGGCGCTGCTGGGCTCCAACGAAGCACCGGTTAAGAAGGCCATTCTTGCCGCCGGCCTGGGCGGCAACGTGGTGAGCTACACCGCGGCCGAGAGCCTGCAGCCCTACGAGCTCATCATGCTGCAAAACGCTCAGCCCGGCGTGGCGCGCGAGCTGCGCCGCGTGTTCCAGGACGCCTGCCGCGACCTGTGCGAGCACGGCGTTCCGCGCGAGCGCCTGGAGGCCATCATCAGCAGCAACGAATACGACCTGCGCCAGCGCGACTACGGTATCGCCGACGGCGTGGCCATTGCGTGCGACGCGCTGAGCACCTGGCTCTACGATGACGACGCCGCGACGCTGGCGCTCAAGTACGGCCCGGTGTACGAGGAGCTGCGCGGCGAGCTGGACGGCAGCCATTTTGAGGACCTGCTGCGCGAGCTCGTGCTGGAAAACGACCACATGGCGCTGGTCGAGCTGGTGCCGGTGGATGCCGCCGAGGGTGCGGAGAGTGCCGAGGCCGCCGAGCTGGCAGCCAAGCGCGATGCCATGACCGATGCCGAGCTGGCCGATGTGGTCGAGCGCACGGCTGCGCTGCGCGCCGCGCAGGAGGCGGATGACGCGCCCGAGGCCAAGGCCACGCTGCCACGCCTGCGCGTGTCCGACATTGGCGAGGCGCGCCCCGAGCCGCCGTTGGTCGTGGACACGACCGCGCCCATCCCCTGCCTGCGCCACGGCATCCCCACCAACCGCCTGGCCTACGCCATGCAGTATTTCGACCTGAGCTGCGTCGCGTTTGAGGACCTGCCCTATGTGACCCTGCTCTGTCGCCTGCTCAAACAGCTACCCACGAGCGAACACTCGGCCGAGGAGCTCGACAACCTTATCGCCGGCAAGCTGGGCTTTTTGAGCTTTACGACCGAGGTCATGACCCAGCCCGACGTGGACGGCGTGCGCCCCTACCTGCTGGTGAGCGCCGGCGCCCTGTCCGAGAAGATCGATGCGCTGGCGAGCCTGCCGCGCGAGGTGTGGTCGAGCACGCTGTTGCTCGATGCCGACGCCGACCGCGTGCGCGACGTGCTCACGCAGATTCGCATTGGGCTTGAGCAGGGCTTCATTAACAACGGCCACTCGGCGGCGCTTGGTCGCGCGATGAGCTACAGCTCGCCTTCGGCCGTGGTGCGCGAGCAGCTTTCGGGCGTGGACTTCTACTTGTTCCTGCGCGATCTGCTCGACCACTTTGACGAGCGCCTGGACGATCTGCGCGCCAAGCTTGCCGAGCTGGCAGGCCGCATCTTTGTGGCCGACGGCTGTCTGGCGAGCTTTACCGGCAGCGATGAGGACTTTGACGCGTACTGGGCCGCCGCGGGCGACCTGGGGTTGGGTGCGGGCGACGGTGCTGTTGCCGGCCGCGACACGCTCGTGGTGCCGACGCCGTGCAACCGCCACGAGGCTTTTGTCATCCCCAGCGACATCTGCTTTGCGGCAAGCGCATGCGACCCGCGTCGCCTGGGCATTGACGTGACGGGCGCCTGGGCGGTTGCCGCCAACGCGCTCTCCTACGACTACCTGTGGAACGAGATCCGCGTGAAAGGCGGGGCGTACGGCTGCGGATTCCGCGCGGCAGGTGAGCGTCAGGCGGCGTTCTACACCTACCGCGACCCGGCAATCGACCCCTCGATTGAGCGCGTGGCGCGCGCAGGCGAATGGCTCGGCGGTTTTGAGCCCGACGAGGCAGCCTTTGAGGGCTTTATCGTGAGCTGCGTGAGCGGCATGGATGCGCCGGTGAAGCCGTACGCGCTCACCAAACGCCGCAACACGACCTACCTGGCCGGACTCGATCCACATGCACGCGAGGAGCGCCGCGCCCAGATGCTCGCCGCCACGCCCGGTGAGTTGCGCTCACTCGCCGCCGACGTGACGCGCATCGCAGCCGTCTCGCCCACCTGCGTCTTTGGCGGCCGAGACGTCATCGCCAAGAGCAACGCCGGCTTCAACGTCATCGACCTGCTGGGCTAACGCACAGCAAAGGTAGATTTTTGGGACATGCCTGAAAATCTACCTTTTCTTTTGCCGCTGCTTGGGCGGGGCAGCTCAGCCCGTCACACCAGTTTGTCTAAATCTGTAACATCTAGGCGGCAATATTGGCTCCAGATGTTACAAATCGAGACGTTTTCGGATGACGCCGGCCCTTTGTCTCAATCTGTAACATCTAGGCCCGATTTTGCCGAGTTACTGTTACAGATCGAGACACACCGCCGCGAACACCCACTCTTCGTCAAAACCCACGAAGGTGTCCATGAACTGCTCCCCTTGCGATGGTTTGCGTGGTGGTTTCGACATTTGACCAGATAAAACCTACCAAAATAAACCTGTCCCTTTTTGGTAGGTTTGAGAGAGGGGCCGGGATGGATAAGGCCGAGTTGCGGCGGGCGATAATTGCCCGGCGCGACGCTCTAGATTTGGATATGCGGGCGGCAAAGTCTGCTGCTGTATGCGCGCGGCTCGTTGAGTTGCTGGGCGGCTCGGGTCCCGCGGCCCCGCGCACCGTTGCCGTCTATGCCGCCATGGGCTCCGAGGCAGATCCTGCCGCGTTTGCCGCAGCGGCCGCAAAACACGGCTGGCGCGTGGCCTATCCGTGCATGTTCTCGGCAGCTGACACCGTGGCTTGTGGCCAGCGCATGTGCATGCGGGCAGTTGCTGCCGGCGATGCGTCCGAGGCCCCGTTTATCGCCCACCCTACGCGGGCCTTCGCAGCCATGGACGTCGACAGCAGCCGCTTTCCTATCGTGCCTGCCGAGGCGCTCGATATGATCGTCGTGCCGCTCGTAGCCTTCGACCACACCGGCGCGCGCCTGGGCTACGGCGGCGGCTGCTACGACCGCTACCTGCCCACGATCTCGCCCGCATGCCAAATCATCGGCATCGCCTTTGACGAGCAGCGTGTCGACCACGTTCCCACCGACACCCACGACCTGCCGCTACCCCACATCATCAGCGCCTAACCGCCGTTGTATCGCACCCGCAAGATGGGCATCCGAAAATCCACGCTCGTCACGCCGCAGCCGAAGCCACAACCGCAACCGCGGCCGTAGCCTAGTGCTCCTCGCCGGCGCGGGCCAGGTCGTAGGGCGTGGTCTGGTAGACGTAGTAGTTGAGCCAGTTGGTGTAGAACAGCTGAGCCTGGCTGCGCCAGACGTTGCGCGGCTCGGCGGTGGGGTCGTCACCTGGGAAGTAATGCGCCGGCACCTGGGGGTTGAGCCCGCGCTTCACGTCGCGCTCGTACTCCAGGCGCAGCGTGTCGGTATCGTACTCGGGATGGCCAAAGACAAAGAAGCGGCGACTGTCGGTCGACTTGACGATGTACAGGCCCACCTCATCTGATACGGCCACGACCTCAAGCTGCGGCTCGGCCTCCACGTCCTCGCGGCGCACATCGGTATTGCGTGAGTGCACGGCATAGAAGCGGTCGTCAAAGCCGCGGACCAGCGGGCTTTGCGGCTTCACCAGATAATGCTCAAACACGCCGCTCGCCTTGGCCGGCAGGTCGCACTTCTGGATACCGTAATGATGGTAGAGCCCTGCCTGTGCACCCCAGCAAATATGCAGCGTAGAGTGCACGTGCGTGGTGGACCAATCCATGATCTGGCAGAGCTCGGGCCAGTAGTCGACCTCCTCGAACGGCATCTGCTCCACCGGCGCGCCCGTGATGATCAGGCCGTCGTAGTGGATATCGCGGATGTCGTCGAACGTACGGTAGAACGTCTCCAGGTGGCCGGCACTCACGTGCGTGGCCTCGTGCGTCTTGGTGCGCAGCAGGTCCACCTCTACCTGCAGCGGCGTGTTGGAGAGCTTGCGCATGATCTGCGTCTCGGTGGCGATCTTGGTTGGCATGAGGTTGAGGATGAGCACGCGCAGCGGACGGATGTCCTGGTGCAGCGCGCGGTACTCGGTCATGACAAAGATGTTCTCGCTCTCGAGCTGCGCGGCGGCAGGGAGGGCGTCGGGGATGCGAATGGGCATGGATGCTCCTTACGAGTCAGTTGCAGCTATGGTACAACGAGCGGCCCCATCCGCGCGAGTGCATCGCCCCGAGACACCGTCAGCGGCCCAAATCACTCCAAAAGTAGAGATTAAGGCATGTCCCAAAAATCAACGGCGCTTTAGCCTAGCAAAGTGGCAGCAGGACGCTACAATGGTTCGATGCGAAATACTCGGCCGAAAGGATATGAATATGTACCAGACGCGTAAGATCGGTGTGGTCGGCCAGGGCCACGTAGGAGCACATGTCGCCAACAGCCTGCTCATGCAGGGCATTGCCGATGAGCTGTACCTCTGCGATATCAACGAGGCAAAGGTGACGTCCGAGGTCCAGGACCTGCGCGACTCCCTTTCGTTTGTTCCGTACAACACCAAGATCGTCAACTGCTACGACCACTACGAGGAGCTGGCCTGCTGCGACGTCATCGTCAACGCCGCCGGCAAGGTCGCACTGGCCGCCGGCAACCGCGACGGCGAGCTGTTCTTTACCACCGACGCCGCCCGCACCTTTGCCAAGCGCATCGTCGACGCCGGCTTCGACGGCATCTTCGTGAGCATCTCCAATCCCTGCGACGTCGTGTGCACCGAGCTGTGGCACCTGACCGGCTACGATCCCAAGAAGATCATCGGCTCGGGCTGTGGCCTGGACTCTGCCCGCCTGTGCACCGAGATCTCCAAGAAGGTCGGGGTGAGCCCCAAGTCCATCGACGCCTACATGATCGGCGAGCATGGCTTTAGCCAGCTGGCCGCCTTTAAGGCCGCAACCATCGCCGGCAAGAGCCTCAACGAGCTTCAGGCCGAGAACCCCGACAAGTACGCCTTCGACCACATGGAAGTCGAGGAGCTCGCACGCAAGGGCGGTTATGTGACTTACGCCGGCAAGCAGTGCACCGAGTACGCCGTTGCCAACTCCGCCACGCGCGTCTGCGCCGCCGTGCTGCACAACGAGCACGCCGTGCTTTCGGCCTCTACGCTTATGACCGGCCAGTATGGCGAGGAGGGCATCTTTACCTCCCTGCCGTGCGTGATCGGCGCCGAGGGCGTCGAGGAGGTCTACACGCTCGACCTTTCCGAGCACGAGCTCGAGGGCTTCCACAAGAGCTGTCAGCACATCCGCGACAACATCGCCCAGCTCGACTGGTGGGACGCCGAGGCCTACGACGCCAAGTAGTCCGCCGGTTGATGCGACAACTCACTCATACGGACACAATGTAAAGCGGGCCGCGCCGGAAACCCACCGGCGCGGCCCGCTTTTTGACTCACGCGACACGCTTGCAGATTTAGGTCTAATACTTTTCCCGAAAAGTGAACGAGCAAAAACGAGCCCTCGAAGCATCGGCACTTTGTGGAGACCATTTCCTGCAGTTTCATTAAGATTTTCCTGCTGTTTTGGCGTCAAAAAATGTCGATGCTTCGGGGGTCCAAAATAGGTCGTTCACTTCTCGAGAAAAGTATTTGACTTCGTTTTCGACAAACAGAAAGGGGGGCCGTGACGCAAACGGGGCCCGCGCTTGGCGAAGGCCCCGTCATGAAAAATTGCGTTCCCCGTTACCTAGTACTGCTCGACGCCCATGTAGCGGCGAACCTCGGGACTGTGGTCAAATACCTTGCCGCGGGCGGCGCGCAGCTCACGGCTCATCGCATAGAAGAAGATCGGCTCCAGGTACAAACGCACGCTGGCAGGCACCTCGCCCACGCCGTACTCAAGCGCATCGAGCACCATGACTGTATCGGTGTGCGTGTTGAGAAATGCCAGTGCGCGCTCCTCCATGGGGCGACACTCGCCAGCGCCAAGCTGCACAAAGTAGAACACGCCGGGCTCGGTAGCCTCGAAGGGACCGTGGAAATACTCGCCGGAGTGGATGTAGCAGCAGTGCTGCCACTGCATCTCCATGAGCGAGCAGATGGCCATGGCGTAGGTCTGGCTAAAGTTGGGGCCGGAGCCCAGGATATAGAAGAACTTGTGCTGCTGGCAGAGCTCGGCAAAGCGATCGCCCAGCTCGGCGTTGACCTTCTCGCGGGCAGCGGGCAGCAGCGCGTCCATCTGCTTAAGGCCGGCGTACATGTCGGCGAGCGCCTCGTAGCCCTCCTGCTGGTCGAGCAGCTCGGCGGCGATCAGAGCGCCGATGCCCTGCGGAACTTCGGCCTGCGACTCGCCCTTGCCCCACGGGTAAACCCAGGTGGTCCACTTGCTGTTATCGATCTTGGAGCCCGCGTAGTCAGTCATAGTCACGACCTCGGCACCGGCGGCCAGCGCCATCTCGCAGCCGTCGACGACCTCCTGCGTGTTACCGCTGTGGCTACAGGCGATGACGAGTGACTTCGGCCCTAGGCTCTTGGGGGCCATAAGGCAAAACTCGCGCGCCGTGTAGACCGTCGAGGCAAACGTGGTTGCCTCGCGCTTGAGCAGCTCATTGGCCGGCATAAGGTCAATCATCGAACCGCCGCAGGCGATCCAAAAGACATTCTCGATCTTACCCTTGCGCTCGATAATTTCCTGAACCAGATCGTGCGCGTTCACGGTGACATTCCTCCCTGTGTGGCGGCTTTGAGCGTCGACAGCTCGTACCTGCGGTCGTTCTATGTTGTCCTATTTATAGCACGCAAGCTGTCGCAGGTGAATTCATTTCACCGAACTTGTTCTGTATTGTTCTATCTATGGACGTTAGATGTCGAACACGTAGCGCGAGCCCACGATCTTTTGGCGCCCGAGCAGCAAGGGCCGCTCGTCCGCATCGGTAAAGTACGCCTCCATATAAAAGAGCGGCTCGCCGACCGGCACCTCCAACAGCGGGGCCGTCTGAGCATCAGCGAGCGCGATCTCCACGGTACAGGGATCGGACTTGAGCGGTGCGCGGCCCGAATGCACGGCAACGAGCGCAAAAATCGAATTGTCGGCGAGGTCCTCGTCGGCAAGCTGCTGCAGATAGGGATGGTCGGCCAGCACAAAGGCGTTGTTCTCGAGCATGACGGGCACGCCATCGGCCGTGCGCACGCGCTCGACCACGATGAGCTCGCAGCCGGGTTCCACGCCAAAAAAAGCCGCGTCCTCGCGCGTCGCCGCAATCACCGTGCGCGACACCAGGCGCGCTCCGGCCGCCATGTCGTTGGCAGCGCAGGCCTCGGTAAAACTCTGGACGTCGCCTTTCTGGACAATCTTGCGCTTGAGCTTGGGCGCACACACAAACGTGCCCCTCCCCTGCTGACGGTTGAGATATCCCGCGCGCGACAACTCCTCAATGGCGCGACGCACGGTAATGCGCCCCACGCCGTAGGACTTCGCGAGCTCCATCTCGGAAGGAATGCGCGAGCCGGCAGCGTACACGCCGCGCGCGATCTCGCCCTTTAGGTCGTCCATAACCTGCTGGTACAGCGGCACGGCGGACACGTCAGTACGGTCGGTCTTGCTATCGGCTACCATCGTTACGCTCCATCCCGTGCATGCTCGGATTCAAACTCTTCAATCGCCGCCATAAACTGCTCGCCAAAGGCGTCGGCTTTTTTCTCACCAATGCCGTTGACCCGGATAAGCTCGTCGCGCGTCTGAGGGCGCAGGCGGCACAGACCGCGCAGGGCCTTATCGGAGAAGACCATGTACGGCGCCATCTCCAGCTCGATCGAAATCTCCTTGCGGAGTGCACGCAAGCGCTCGAACAGCTCGGCATCGTCGCCCACGCGCGGGCGCTGATCCAGCTCGGCCTCCTCGCGTAGCAGATCCACCGCACGGCGGGCGCGGGCCGAGGCCTTGCGCTTGGATGCACGACGCTTAACGGTAAAGGCAAACGCCTCGTCCTCGACCTCGCCGGCACGCGGTCCCAGTCCCACGACCGGGTACTGTCCCTGTGAGGTTGCCAAATAACCGCGGCCGCACAGCTGCCCGATGATGTCCTTGATGCGCCCGACCGATTCGCTCGACAGCTCACCGTAGCCGCGGTCCTCGTCCAGATGCATCTGGCGAATGCGCTCGGTGTTGCCGCCGTGGAGCACGTCGGCGATCAGCGACTTGCCAAAACGCATGGGACGCGTAGCCACATAGCGCACGGCGGCGCGGGCCATATCGGTGACGTCCTCGACCTCGAACTGCGTGAGGCAGTTGCTGCAGTTGCCGCAGCCCTCGGCGTCGTCCGTGGCGGCACCGCTAGCACCGGCTGCGGCGGTATGCTCGGCCGCAGCCTCGTCGCCAAAGTAGCGCAGCATGTATTCGCGCAGGCAGCCGGTGGTATTGCAGTAGCCCTCCATCTGGCTGAGCAGGCGGTATCGATTCTGGAGCGCCCACGCGCGTTGCTCGTCATCGAGCGCCTCGTCGGCAGCATCGCCGCGATCGATCAAAAAGCGACGCATGCGAAAATCGTTGCCGTTCCACAGCAAATGGCAGCTGGCTGGGTCGCCATCGCGACCGGCGCGGCCCGCCTCCTGGTAGTACGCCTCGATGCTCTCGGGCACGTTGTTGTGAATCACGTAGCGCACGTTGGGCTTGTCGATACCCATGCCAAAGGCGTTGGTGGCAACCATTACCTGGATATCGTCGTCGATAAAGGCGCGCTGGCTTTGCCGGCGGGCGTCGTTGCCCATGCCGGCATGGTAGCGGCCAACGCGAATGCCG
Source organism: Collinsella sp. LCP19S3_F2 (assembly GCF_052121015.1). Taxonomy (NCBI): domain Bacteria; kingdom Bacillati; phylum Actinomycetota; class Coriobacteriia; order Coriobacteriales; family Coriobacteriaceae; genus Collinsella; species Collinsella sp. LCP19S3_F2. The sequence goes on along the minus strand of NZ_JBQKFA010000002.1, from coordinate 283,850 downwards.
CTGGAGCCCAGCGCCTCGGCAAGCTCGCTTGCCAGCGCATCGACGGTCTTGCGAGTCGAGCAATACACGATGCCGCTTTCGCTCGAATGTGCGATCACATAGTCGCGCACCCACGCGGCCTTGGCCTTGTCGCCCATCTCCTCGCAGCCAAAGTAGAGGTTCTTGCGATCGAAGCCCGTCACCACCGTCGCGGGGTTTTGCAGGCCGAGCATCTGCTGAATGTCCGCACGCACGCGCTCGGTCGCCGTAGCGGTAAAGGCCGCCACGATGGGGCGCTGCGGCAGGGAATCGATGAACTCGCGAATCTGCAGGTAGGCGGGACGGAAATCCTGGCCCCACTGGCTTACGCAGTGGGCCTCGTCAATGGCCACGAGCGGCACGCCAATGCCGGCGGCGGCCTCCCGCGCAAAAGCTAAAAAGCGCGGCTCGAGCAGACGCTCGGGCGCCACGTACATAAGCTGGTAGCGGCCCTCGCGCGCCCGCTTGAGCACGGTGTTTTGCTGGGCCGGAGTAAGACTGGAGTTGAGATAGCTGGGTCGCGCACCCGCCGCGAGCAATGCACGGGTCTGATCCTCCATAAGCGACAGCAGCGGACTCACCACAAAGGTGATACCGGGCAGCATGAGCGCGGGCACCTGGTAGCAAATGGACTTGCCGGCGCCCGTGGGCATAACGCCCAGCGCATCGCGGCCGGCAAGGATCACATCGACCATGCGGTCCTGCCCCGGGCGAAACGAGGTGTAGCCAAAATAGGCGCCGAGCGTATCGAGCGCCATCTGCTGCATGCTATCGGTCATGGTTTCCTAACGTCCAAGTCATCTGCCGCCGATTATACGCCGCCACGCGGACAGCAGCACACGGCTGCCGGCCACGGGCAATGTAATCCGATGGGAACGAGCGTGGATAATCTCCCGCTTTGAGCCCGTCACCAAGCAAAAAACGGGAGATTATCCACGCTCATTCTGCGGGTAGTCATTGGGGACATTCTTGACAAGCGCGGAAACGTCGCAGGTTGAGCATAAGTCAGCGAAAACGCCCCTAAGCGAGCAAGGTGACGTGAAAGAGGAGGGAAGCGTACTTTTGTACGCGACCGACGATTGAACGTCAGATTGCCGCTTAGGGGCGTTTGCAGCGTCGACCGGTCCGCCGTTCGTTAGAACGGCGGAACCAAAGGCGTAGCGTCGAGCCGTTACGCGGTTTGGTAAAACCGCGTAACTTATATGACCATGACGTAGCGGCTACCCACGTAGTACTGCTTGCCGAGCAAAACCGGCTCGCCATTGGGACCGGTAAAGCCGGCACGCAGGTTGAGCAGCGGATCGTGCGGAGCGATGCCCAGCTCGGCCGCCTGCTCGGCATTGGCGCGAACGGCCTCGACCGTGCGGTAGCCAACCGAGGCAATCGGCGTTCCACCAACACGCTCGACCTCGGCAAAAATCGACTTGTCCTCAAGATCGGCCGTCAACAGCTCACGGTAGGCGTCAAAGGGCACAAAGATGTTCTCCTCAAAGATGGGCTCGCCGTCGGCCGTACGCACGCGCTTGATATGCAGCAGCAGCGCATCCTTCTGCAGGCCAAAGAACTCCATCTCGTTTTGGCGCGCCGGAACGATCTGGCGATCGATTACATGCGCGCCGGCCTTCATGCCATTGTCGGCACACAGCGCGGTAAACGTCTGCAGCATCGAGGCATGAAACTGGCGGTTGATGTGCGGCGTGGAGACAAACGTGCCACGGCCTTGCTGTTTAACCAGATAGCCATCGGAACACAGCTCCTCTACGGCGCGGCGCACCGTAATACGGCTCACCTCGTACTGCTCGGCAAGCTCAAGCTCGGACGGGATACGCTCCTTGGGTGCATAAACACCCTTCTCGATCGAATCCTTGATTTCGTCGTAAATCTGCTGGTACAGCGGCGCATTTTTGGGTGCAGGCATATCTAATCACTCTTATCGAAATATCGGGATAACAAATACGTATATAACGTCTAGTTTTATGTTACCTCATAACGATAAAACGATACACCCTTCCTACCAAAAAGGGACAGGATTGAGCAGAGCCGGCAAAATGCCAAATACCTTACTTGCCGTCGCCCTGCTGCAAGCTGTCCTGTTCGCTGAGGCGCACCTGCCTGCTGGCCATGCGTGCGGGCTTGTCGGGATCGGGAACGGCCGTGGGCATGGGTTCGTCGACATGACCGCCCCACCAACCGCCCACAAAGTTGAGCGTGTGGAACACGTTGATCACGGCGCCGGGATCAACGTCGCACACCAGCTTGATAATGTCCTGGCTCTCGTAGGTCGAGACAACGGTGTGCAGCAGGTACATCTTCTCGCGGCTGTATCCGCCGACGACCTCGGCGCAGCTAATGCCGTGCTGAAAATGGTTTATGTAGGCAGTCATGACCTCGTCTGCCTTACGCGTCGTGATCTGCAGCGTCACACGATCGTAGCGATGATAGAAACTGTCGATGGTCTTGGTCGAAATAAACTGAAACACAATGGAATACGCCGCCTTGTCCCAGCCAAACATAAAACCAAAGATTGCCAGGATAAAGCAGTTAAAGCCAAAGATGACGCCCCAGATGGTCTTGCCTGTGTGGTTGGAAACCCACAGCGCGATAAAGTCGGTGCCGCCGGTGGATGCGCCGGACTTAAGCGCGATGGCAGCACCCAGGCCCGAGACCACGCCGCCAAAAATGATGAGCATGATCTTGTCGCCTAAAAACGGCGCAAAGTGAAAGACGTTGAGGAACAGCGACGAGAGCACGACCTGCATCATCGAGAAGATGACGAAGCGCTTGCTAATGCCGTTCCAGCATAGGAGCGCCACGGGGATGTTGAGTGCGAGCATACCGAGCGAGATGTCGATGTGAACGCCGCCTAGCGAGGTAACGCGATCGAGAAGGACCGCGACGCCGGTAAAACCGCTCGGAAGCAGGTCAGCGGGCCGAATGAACGCCTGGATCAGGAATGTCTGGAGAACGGCAGAGACCGTGACTGCCACGGCAGTAATGGCACGGCGGACGATGGTGAGGCGGCCGAGTACGAGCACGCGGTCCGTGAGCTGATCGATGGCATCCGCCACGCAGGCTCCTTTCGAAGGCAGATATAGTTGTGGGGCATGCCCGCGATTGTAGCATGGAGCGTGCGGGGGCGCCTCAATTCACCCTCTCTCGACAACCATCAGAAGGACCGTGAGGCCGCTCAAAAGAAAAACGCCGTGAAGAGAGCGATCCCTTCACGGCGAATTCGGCATTTGCCCAGATAAAACCTGCCAAAATAAACCTGTCCCTAAATGGCAGGTAGGATGTCACACAGATTGTCGATGACAACGTCGGCGGCAGACTGGTCCAGGTTGACGCCCTCGTGCGGACGCAGCGCCAGGACGCGGGCGCCAGAGCGCTTGCCAGCCTCGATGCCCAGAGGCGAATCCTCGATAACCAGGCACTCGGCAGGCTCCACCCCCAGCGCCTCCATGGCACGCTGGTAGATCTCGGGGTCGGGCTTAAACGCACTGCACTCGTGACCGCTGATGGTGTAGTCCAGCACGTCGGCGATGCCGGCAATCTCCACCAGCTCGTCGATCAGCTCGCGATAGGACGAGCTCGCGATGGCACACTTCACGCCGCGCTCATGCAGCTCACGCATCACCGGCTCCGTCTGCTCGTTGAGAAGCTCGGCATACGGAACGGGGTGGTGCGGGCTGTAGACCTGCTTGTACTCCACGCGCAGGCGCTCACGCAGCTCAACATCGTCGGGCACCAGCGCCTTCCAAATGGCCGGCTCGTTAGACCCCGAAAGGTCGGGGATCTCGTCAAAGTGGAACCCCTTCTCTTCCATAAACGCCACGCGGCGACGGTTGTAGAACCACTCGGTATCGACCAGCACGCCGTCCATGTCAAACAGCACTGCCTTGATCATACGCTCCTCCTTCCACCTGCCAAAAAGGGACAGGTTTATTTTGGTAGGTTTTATCTGGGGTTTGCGGCGCGACAAACACGCCCCCCAAAGCAAAAAAGGGGACGGGGCGAAAACCCCATCCCCTCTCAATCAACCCGTAAGGTCTACTTACTTGTGATTAGTAGGAAAGCTTCCACATGTAGCGACGCATGGTCAGCGGGTGCTGACGGGCCTCGGCGATCTGGTTGCCGTACTCACGCATAACGGCGAGGTGCAGCAGCGGGTTGAAGTAGGTGACGACACTCGCGGGCACGGCGTCAGCCAGGCCGTAGTCCTTGGAGTCGATCAGAGCGACCTTGGCGCCCATGCGCTTAAGGAAGGTGAGGGCGCGGGCGTCCATCGGACGGGTAGCGCCATCGGACATGAAGAAGACGTAGGGCTTACCCTCGGTGGAAACCTCGAACGGGCCGTGGAAGTACTCACCGGTGTTGTAGGCAGCGGCGTCGATCCACTGCATCTCGGTGAACAGGAAGGCGGCGTGAGAATAAGCCATCTTCTCGGAGGCACCGGAAGCCATGAAGTAGATCATCTTGTCGTCCTTGAAGTCCTGAGCGAACTGCTTGGCAAGACCCTTGCAGGACTGAGCGGCGTTCTCGCAGAGGTCGAAGACGTTGGTGAGGCCGGTGATCATGTCCTCGTAGTGGTCATAGCCCTCGGTCTGCTGAAGGATCTCGAGAGCAAGAGCGATGGCATAGCCGGGCTTCTCGCACTTGGCAGCGTAGTTGGCGTGGAAGCCGTGGATGATGACGTGGTCGGCGTCAACGGTCAGAGCGGAGCCGGCCTTGTTGGTGAGGGAGACGACCGGGCAGTTGTGCTTCTTGGCGGTCTTGTTGGCCTCGACGGTCTCGGGCGTGGAGCCACCAAGGGAGCAGGTGATCACGAAGGTGTGCTCGTTGACCCAGGAAGGCGTGTCGTAGTTGAACTCGTTTGCGGTGAAGATCTGAACGTTCAGCTTGTCCGTGTTGTTGGCCAGGAAGTACTTGGCGGGGTAAAGGTCGGACATGGAAGCGCCGCAGCCAACGAAGGCGACGCTGTGGATCTCGTGGTTGGACAGGACGTCAGCGACGATCTGCTTAGGGAGGTTAAGGTCGATCTCGTACATCTGACACATTCCTTTCGATTTTTGCGGCGCCACTTTGCCGGACGTGCGCAGGATTACCGTGATTTGGACCGATTCGCCGGCCCATTGAAGATGTGACATAGGGACTGTCCCTTTGACACATTTAGGGATGGGAGCCTGCCTGGGGTATGGGATGCCAGGCAGGCTCCCCGGGGAAAGCGGTTAGACGCTTGGGCGCGACTAGGCCAGGATGCCGGCCGCGGAGAGGGCGATGCCGCCCACGATGGCGATCACAAGAAGCCAACCGGTGTTGACGTTCTTCTTGATGAGCCAGTACATAAGGCCGGTGAGGCCAAGGGAAATCATCTGGGGCATCATGCCGTCCAGGATGTCCTGGATCACGACGGTGCCGTCAGCGAACTGCAGCGGGGTGGTGGCGCCGATCAGCGTAGCGATCATGCCGCCCACGGACATAAGACCCACGATGCCGCAGACATACATGAGCTTCTCCATGAGGTCGCCGCCCTGAAGCTTGCTCAGGTACTCGTGGCCGCCCTGATAGCCCATCTTGGCTGCGAACCAAGTGATCAGCACGGAGGGCACGATGGAGATGAGCATGGCCAGGATCGGGCCCATGATGGAGCCCTGCTGAGCCAGCTGAACGCCCAGACCAAAGGCGATAACGCGGATGGTGCCCTGGAATAAGGAGTCACCAATACCGGAAAGCGGGCCCATGAGGGAGGTCTTGACCGCGTTGATCGAATCGGGATCGAAGTTCTCGGGATCCTTGGCGTACTCCTCCTCCATGGAGGCGGCGAGGCCCAGGACGAAAGCGCTCGTCTGCGGAGTGCAGTTGTAGAACGCCATGTGACGGCGGTAAGCCTCTTTCTTAGCAGCAAGCTGCTTGGGGTCGGACTCATCCGGATAGAGGCGATCGAGCGTGGGAACCATGCCATAGAGGAAGCCCATGTTCATCTGACGCTCGTAGTTCCAAGAGGCCTGGATGGCCCAGGAGCGCCAGAAGAACTGGCTGACCTTCTTGTTCAGGGACACGTCCTTGGTTGCGGTTGCCATAGTGTGTTCCTCCTTAGTCTTCATCGTCTTCGAGCGGATCGTAGTCGGAATCGACACCGGCGGCTGCATGGGAACCGTTGAACTTGAAGCCCATGAAGACGACAGCCAGGCACACACCGATCAGAGCGACCGCGATGACGGACAGGTTGAGGTAAGCGGCGAGCAGGAAGCCGATGAACAGGAACGGAGTCATACCCTTCTTGATCATCATGGTGAGCAGCAGGGCCAAGCCGTAGGCGGTCATGATCTTGGTCGAAACGTTAAGACCAGTGGACAGCCACTCGGGGACCATGTTGACGATGGCCTGAACCAGGTCGGTGCCAACAAAGACGGCGAGGAAGATCGGCAGGAAGTACATGACGGCGTACAGACCAGTGCCGACGCAGATGTGCATACGGTAGGCGGTCTTAAACTTTCCGTTATCGATCGCGCTATCTGCCACATGGGTGAGGGCGGCGATGATGGAACGGAACACGATGCCGAGGAGCTGACCCAGGACGGCGACCGGGATGGCGATCGTCATGGCGGTCTCGGCGGAAGCATCGGTCAGGCACGCAAAGGCAGCGGCCACGATGCCGCCCAGGACCATATCGGGCGGAACGGCAGCACCGACCTGCACCAGGCCCATGGACACGAGCTCGACGGCGGCACCGACGGCAAGGCCGGTGGGCACATCGCCCAGCAGCAGACCGACGAGCGTAGCGCCAACGAGGGGCTGCTCGAAGTTAAGACGACCGAGCAGGCGGGAGTCCCACATGCAGAACACGCCGACGAGGCCGACGAGCACCGCACTGATGAACGTATTCATACCCTTCTCCTTTCAGTCAGGCAAAAGCCTGGTTGACTACAGCTTGGCGTCGATGTCGACGCTCTGATACGTGGGGGTCTGCTGGACATAGAGCTTGATGCCCATGTCGAGCAGCTGGTTGATGTCGGCCTTCTGCGTGGCGTCGAAGAAGACGGAGCTGTCCTTGCCGCCGACCTGATCGGCACCGTCGTGGTTGGCGGTAGCGCCCAGGTTGATGGCGTCGAGCTTGTAGCCCTGGCAGAACTGCAGCATCTCGGCAGTGTTGCCAAAGACGAACATGACGCGCTCGCCGAGGGTGTTGAGCTTGTCCATCTTGGCGAGGGCACGCTCGACGGTGAAGACGTTCAGGCGCACGCCCTGGGGCTTGGCCAGCTTAAGAGCGCCCTTCTTGATGTCATCGTTGGCGGCAGCGTTGTCGACGACGATGATGCGCTCGGCCTGAACCTTGGTGGTCCAGGTAAAGACGACCTGGCCGTGCAGCAGACGGTAGTCAAGACGTGCGAGGACGATCTTGGCGGGACCGGAGCTGTGACGGGACGCCTTGGCCTTCTTGGCGGGAGCCGCGACGGTCTCGACCGGTGCGTTGGGGTTGGTCAGACCAGTGCGGGCCTCGTTGATGAGGGCCGCAAGCTCGGTGCCCTTGACGGGGGCGGGGCTCATAGCGAGCGTGAGCGCCAGCGGGATGTTGAAACCGCTGACAACCGTGAACTTCGTGCCGTTCTTGGAAAGCTCGACCATGCTGTTGTTGACCGAGCTGCCGAGCATGTCGGTCAGCACATAGACGGTGTCGTCCGCGTTGAACGTGGCGATCATGGCGTCCACCTTATTGGTGATGGGCTCCTTGTCGTCACGAGCAAGCGACACGACGTGGACGTTCGACACGTCGCCGAGAACCATCTCGAGCGTGTCTTTGGCGCCTGCGGCCAGGCCGCCATGAGATGCGAGAATGATCTGATTCATCTTGCCTCCTCCTTCTCGTTATGGTCATTATAACGTCTTATACGCTACTTATATTGATAATTAGTATAAAGACCGTTCGCGGTTAAAAATCGACCGTTTACGGGTTTAACGTACTCGAAACGTTGGGGCTGGGTAGGCGGGCACTGGCTGGACAGCCCCAGGTCGGATGCCGCACGCAATTCCCTATCGCACGAAGTACCAGGGACTTTCCTGTACGGTGGGCTCCAGCGCGATGCCGGTGCGTTCCTTAAACAGATCCATGTCCTGCGATTTCTCCGTCCACCACGCGTTGGGCTTAAAGGTCATGCTCTCAATGACATGGCCGACAAACACACTGTTGCGCAGCCTGGAGAAGTCGGTGTTCATGATCAGGATGGACGCGAGCACCAGCACGATGCCCAGGACCTTGATCGCGCCGGCGGGCTCGGCGTAGACACCAATGCCCAGCAGTACGGTGACAACTGTCTCGAATGACATTACGACGGGAACTTTCGACGTCTCGAGCCCCATGGACAGACCCTGCATATATAAGATGTAAGCCACGGCTGTGGGGATGAGTCCAAAGCCAAGGAACAACAGCAGCAGCTGTGGCGACATTGCCGCGGCGACATCCGGCCACGGAGCCGCGATAGCTGCCATAACCGCACCGCCAAAAACAAAGCCCCAAAACGTGACAGCCAGCGGGTGGACCGTCTTGGTTGCTATTCGGCTAAACACCGCGAGCGACGCACCGCAAAGGCCTGCAATCACACCCGACGTGACGCCCCAAACCGAAAAATGAAAACCGGAAAGGTCGCCATTGGTCACTGCAAGCACACAGCCAACGATGTTAAAGACAATGGCAACGAGCTTGTTAGGGGTCACGTCCTCGCGATAAAGCACGCGGCCGAGCATGACGCCAAACACCGGCGAGGTGTAGAGCAGCACCGAGGCCGTGGACATGCCCACCTCGCCCATGCACTCGTAATAGCAGGTGTTGGCGGCGGCCAAACCGACGATACCGACAAGCGCGCAGGGAACAAGCTCTTTAGGGCTTGCCTTGAACAGGGCCAGCGGACCCTGAGCCACGGTAGATCCCTCACCCGAGCGGCAGCCCATAAACATCAGGACCGGCGCCAAGATAAGCGCTCCGACCAACAAGCGAAAGGCAGCCATGCTCTGGGACGAAACGCCCATGGCCGAGATACCGTTTACAAAGATTCCGATGCTGCCCCACATAAGCGCGGCGATCAGCACCAGCACATAGCCCAGATTGCTTTTCTTCAACGCAGCCTCCTCGGTATTGTTTCCAATATGTTTCATACTACGTTATAGTCGTTATATACAATTTTCAAGCCACAAATCGCCGAACGGAAAATGATCCGCTGGGGACGGAGGAAAACGGATCACTGAGGGGCTGGTCTGCGTCAGTGATCCGTTTTCCTCCGTCCCCAGCGGATCATTTGGCTGTTGCGGTGAAATAGTTCCTAAATAGAGGCTTCAAGCCCCCAAACAGGAACTATTCCACCGCAACTTATGAGGACATCGAGCTGTTAGGCCGCTCTATCCCCTAGTAGTCGAGCTTCCACATGTAGCGGCGCGTCATATAGTCCTTGTGGGTGACGGCAGAGAGCGCGCGCATGTAGACGTTGTTGAGGATCGGCGCGAAGATCAGGTGGTTGAAGTATTCGCTCACGCTGTCCTTGATGTCGTTGAGGCCGAGCTCCTTGGCGTCGAGCTGATAGACGCGCTCGCCACCGTACTGGTTGACGAAGCGGATGCCGCGCTCGTCGTTGCAGCGGCTGCGGCCGACGCTGATGAGCTGGAACAGCGAAGTGCGCTTGTCCAGGATCTCGAAGGGGCCATGGAAGAAGTCGCAGGTGTTGATGGTGCAGGAGTCGATCTGTAGCATCTCCTGCACGTTGCAGATGCTAAAGACGTAGGCGGCACCAAAAAGCGGACCTTGAGCCATCACGTTGATGCAGGGCTTGTCGGCGTTCTGCTCGGCCCACTTGGCAGCGAGCGGACGGGTGTACTCGACGGCCTTGCGATAGATGGGGTCGACCAAGTCGAAGGCGGCCATGGCGGTCTCGTACTCGGCATAGCCCTCGGTCTGCTGCGTGAGCTCCATGGCGATCATGGTCACAACGGCGGAGTTGGTGCGGCCCATGCAGGACTCGTCGACGGCCAAGCTGTCGTACTGGATCTTGTAGTCGCAGACCTCGGTGAGGGCGGACTCGTCAACATAGATGGCGATGGTGCTGGCGCCGTGGTCCTTGGCCACCTGGGCGGCGACGATAGTCTCCTTGGTGCCGCGCATGGACACGACGACGGCCAAGGTGTTCTCGTTGACATAGGCGGGCGTGGCGTGCACGAACTCGTTGCTGGTGTAGCTGGAGCTCACGACCTGCGTGGCCTCGTGCTCCATAAAGTACTGGGCAGGATAGTTACCGCCGTTGGATCCGCCGGCGCCAATCCACACGACGCGCTTGATGCCGCCCTTGTCTGCCTTGTCGGCCAAAACCTGGGAGACGACATCCTTAACCTGTTCCTGAGTGGTCATCGTGCATCAGCCTTTCTTCTCGTTTGATGCTCATCACAGGCATACAAGTTACATACATGTTTTGGTTATGTCGACTAGTTGTATGCTATATTTGTCTTAGAAATTTTGCTGCTGTGGTTTTCAGTAGCTCGCTACCAGCAGTTTTATTGTTTTATTAAATACATGCTTGCTTAGGTAAGCATACAGGTTAGATATAGGTTGGCAATATGGGCGTCACATCTAAAAAGAAACTGACCCAATACGAGCGCTTGGCGGGCACGCTGCGCGATCGCATCGCTGCCGGCACGTATGCGCGCGGAGACAAGCTGCCGTCCGAGATGGAACTCATGGACGAATCGGGGCTGTCACGCAGCACCGTACGCCACGCCCTTAAGGTGCTCGTTGATGAGGGCCTGGTGCGCACCGAGCGCGGGCGTGGCGCCTTTGTGGCCGACACGCCCGCGCTCCACGAGAACAACCTGGTGTTTTCGAGCTATACCAAGCAGGTCGAAGGCCAGGGCATGAAGCCCACCACACGCACCGTGGACTCGGGCTTTGCCAAGGCGGCCGGCAGCATAGCCAAGTTCTTTGACGCCGCCGTGGGCAGCAAGCTCGTCAAACTTGTCCGCCTGCGCTACCTGGACGACGCGCCGCTGTGCCTGGAGACCACCTACCTGCCGCCAAGCTTCGAGACACTCATCGATCGCGATATCAACGGTTCGCTCTACGCCACGCTGCGACAGGAGTTCCATCGCGCACCGGCACAGGGGCATAAGACCTTTGAGGTGTGCTACGCCTCGCAAAACGAGGCGTTTTTGCTCAACGTTGAGCGCGGACAGGCGCTGATCCTGATTACCGACTACGTCTACGACACCGACGGCCGACCGCTCCATGTCTCCAAGCGCATCCAACGCACCGACCGCGCCAAATACACCGAGCCCATCGGCTAACCTGCCAAAATAAACCTGTCCCTAAATGGTAGGTTTGGGGAGGTCGGGGAACCAGGTTGGTTTGGGTTGGTTGGGTGTGCGCTCGGCTAGGACCAACTCCATCCAACACATGTCGTACCAGCGACCGAACTTTTGGGCGCAGCGGTCGAAGGTGCCCACCAGGCGATATCCCATATGGGCATGGAAATCCTGACTGTTGTGCGTCAGATACTCGTCGTCCTTGTCGTGCGGCACGGCGATGAGGGCGCACATGTTGGTGATGCCCATCGCAATCAGGCATTGCTTGAGCGCATCGTGCAGCTTGCGGCCCAGCCCGCCGTGGCGCACATCGCGCGCCAGGTAGATCGACGTCTCGACCGACCAGTCGTATGCCTCGCGGCTGTTGAGCGGGCTCACATAGGCATAGCCTACCGGACGCCCGTCCAGCTCCATCACCAAATACGGGTAGCGCTTGAGCGTACACTCGATACGCCCGGCGAACTCCTCAACGCTCGGCACCTCGTATTCGCAGGTAATCGCCGTCTGGCGCACATACGGCTCATAGATGGCAAGCAACGCCGGCGCATCGTCGGGCGTCGCCAGGCGAATCGTCGGCTCGGACATTTCGGTCATACAACCCTTCCCCCTCAAAAACAAAGGCTGCCCTGCGCCAAGCTCAGGCGCAGGGCAGCCCCTTGTCACTACATCAGGCTACAGGACAGCCGCCAACGCGTCGATGTCCTCCTGCGTCGTGGCCCAGCTGGTGCAAAAGCGCACCACCGTGTGGGTCTCGTCGTACTTTTCCCAGTACTCAATCGAGGCATGCTCGCGAATGCGGGCCATGTCCTCGTTGGGCAGAATCACAAACTGCTGGTTGGTCGGCGTCTCCAAAAAGAACTGGTAGCCGCGCTCGTGCAGCACGCGACGAAGCGCCTGAGCGGTCTCGATCGCCTGGCGACCAATCTCAAAATACAGGCCGTCGGTAAAGAGCGCCTCAAACTGCACACCCGTCAGGCGGCCTTTGGCAAGCAGCGCGCCATGCTGCTTAATACGCGGAATGGGATGCGCCGGGGCGTGCATACCGCAGAACACCACAGCCTCGCCGCAGAGCGCGCCGCACTTGGTACCGCCGATGTAGAACACATCGCACAGCTGCGCCAGCTCGGGCAGGGTAATGTCGCACTCATCGGCCGCCAGCGCATAGGCCAGGCGAGCACCGTCCACAAACAGCGGAATCTCGCGCTTCTGGCACACTGCGTGAATCGCCGCGAGCTCGGCCTTGGAGTACAGCGTGCCGTACTCGGTCGATAGACTCACGTACACGGCACCCGGGAACACCGTATGCTCGTAGCTCTCGTTTTCGTAGAACACCTGGATATAGTTCTCAAGGTCCTCGGCGTGCATCTTGCCCTCGTAGCCGGGGATGGTGAGCACCTTGTGGCCGCCAAACTCGATGGCGCCCGCCTCGTGGCAGGCGACGTGGCCAGTCTCGGCTGCAACGACGCCCTCGTACGGCGCGAGCAGCATGTCGATCACCGTCGCGTTGGCCTGCGTGCCGCCCACCAGAAAAAACACGTCGGCATCGGGGGCCTGACAGGCCTCGCGGATAAGCTGCTTGGCACGCTCGGTATGTGCATCGGTACCGTATCCGGGCTGCGGCTCCATATTGGTGTCGACGAGCGCCTGCAGCACCGCCGGGTGTGCGCCGTGGGAATAATCGTTGTTAAACGCGAGCATGGCAATCCTCTCTTACCGGGTATCGGCCAGATGATTCAAACGGAGCTATTGTACGCCGCTGGGATAGGCAATGCGCGCGGCAAGGCACTCAAGCGCCAGCACCAGGGCAAAGCCGCAGCTCACATCACTCAAAAAGTGCGCTCCGATCACGATGCGGCCAAACGCGACGAACGCCACAACCACAGCCGCCGTCCAAAAGACCACACGACGGCGCGACGGCTTTTCCTTAAAGGCCGCTGCGGGAAGCCCGGCGAGCATAAGGCCGATCGCCGCGTGCGCCGCGTGTCCGCTCGCAAACGACTTAAAGCCGTCCTTGACTACACCGGCGGCAATATAGGCCCGCTTGTCGGGGTTGCCGATCACCCACCACGGCTGAAACTCGAGCCCCGGCGTCACCTCGACCACGCGCATGCGCGGGCGCGACCACAGCGGCTTGACGATCACGTTGAGGATGATGGCCTGAGCGACCCACACGGCAAGCACCATGAGCGCCCAGCGTGTGAGCTCGTCGGGCTCGGTCGTGCGCGTGAGGCGATAGACGATAAGGTTGGCGACGATGGCCAGCACAAACGTCAGCACCAACTGAGCCGCGATGAGTTTGCCGCCAACCCTCAGGGACGAAACGATCTCGTAGCCGGTCAGGCCAACATTGACGAGGATGCCGAGCACGGCGAGCCATTTGCTCCCCCTGGAGTCGGGACGCACCGCGCGCACGAGCATAACGCCCGCGACGCTCGCCGTCAGCTCAAACGGCAGCTCGCCGGTCGCCTCGATAAAGCGGCCGTACATACTGCCGATGTTGAACAGCGCGCTCGAGATCTGATAATCGAAGAAGCTGCCCACGCCCAGGCAGAGGGCAAGGATAACCGCGATAGCAGCGGCATCTTTCTTATAGATGTACCCGAACATGCTTTCCTTTCGATGGAACCAGATTGCCCAAATGGGGCGTTTACGGCGTCGACCCGTTAGTCATCATCGGACGTGCCCAGCTGCTGCAGCAGCATGAGTGCCGCGGCCACGGGGCCGGTGCCGTCGTTGGCGTCGAGACCGCGACCCAGGCCGCTGCCCGCGCCGGCGCCCGCCTTGTAGGGCACCGACAGTTTGCGGCTCTTGGGGAAGTTTACCGCGCCATAGCGGGTCTTAAGCTCATAGGCCACCTTCTTGGGAACGTCGACGCCCAAAAACGTGATGCGACCGCCGCTGAGCGTAACGCTCTCGAGCCCCAGGCGCTCGCCGCGAATGCGGATTCGCGCGCGATTGAACAGGTTGAGTCCCGCCAACGGCAGCTCGCCATGCGCGGCCTCGGTCTCTTCCTGCACCTCGTCGATGCTCTCCAGGTCCTCGGCCGCCGCAAGCTTACGGTATACGAGCACGCGCTGATCCACCGCCGGCAGGTACTCCTCGGACAAGAAGTAGTCGGCCGGCAGGTTAATACCCACGCTCGCCGCCTCCACACCGGCATCGTCGTCGCCGCGCGCCTCGGCCACGGCCTGGCCCAGCATCTGCGTAAACAGGTCAAAGCCCACGCTCGACAGGTTGCCGTGCTGCTCGGCGCCCATGAGCGAGCCGGCGCCGCGAATCTCCAGGTCGCGCATGGCGATACGCATGCCGCTGCCCAGGTCCTGGAACTCGGAGAGTGCGGTCAGGCGTGCCGTAGCCTCCTCGGTGAGCGGCAGCTCGCCCGGGAACATAAAGTACGCGTAGGCTTGCGTGGCAGAACGGCCCACGCGGCCCTTGAGCTGGTAGAGCTGTGCCAGGCCCAAGCGCTGCGAATCCTCGATGATGAGCGTGTTGGCGGTCGCGTTGTCTATGCCGCTCTCCACGATGGTCGTGGCGATGAGCACGTCGATCTTTTTGGTCGCGAACTCGATCATGACGTCCTCGACCTCGCGCGGGCTCATCTTGCCGTGCGCCACGCCCACGCGCGCCTCGGGCGCGGCCTCGTGCACGCGTGCCACGGCGTCGTCGATGGTCTTGACGCGGTTGGAGACGTAGTACACCTGGCCGCCGCGGCCCACCTCCAGGCGAATCGCCGCGCTCACCACGTCGGGGTCGTACTCCCCCACGTGCACGATCACGGGACGGCGCCCGGTCGGTGGCGTGGTGATCAGGCTCATGTCGCGCACGCCGCTCGTGGCCATCTGCATGGTTCGCGGAATAGGCGTGGCCGAAAGCGTGAGCACGTCAATCTGCTCGCGCAGGTTTTTGAGCTGCTCCTTGTGCTGCACGCCAAAGCGCTGCTCCTCGTCGATGATCACCAAACCCAGGTTCTTGGGGTTCACATCGGCCGAAAGCAGGCGGTGCGTGCCGATGAGCACGTCGATCGTGCCCTCGGCAAACGCCTTGAGCGCGCGCTTCTGCTGCGCCGGCGTGCGAAAGCGGCTGAGCACCTCGACCTCGAGGCCAAACGGGGCAAAGCGCTCAAAGAAGGTCTCGTAGTGCTGTTGGGCCAGAATGGTCGTGGGGCAGAGCACCATGACCTGACGGCCGGAGTCCACGCACTTAAACGCCGCGCGCAGGGCGACCTCGGTCTTGCCAAAGCCCACGTCGCCGCACAGCAGGCGGTCCATGGGCTTGGGCGCCTCCATGTCGGCCTTAATATCGGCGATAGCCTCCAGCTGGTCGCGCGTCTCGTCGTAAGGAAAACTCTCCTCCATCTCGATCTGCTCGGGCGTATCGGGCGGGCAGGCGATACCGGTAATCGACGAGCGGCGCGTATACAGATCGACCAGGTCAAACGCCAGCTTTTTGGCGTTCTTGCGCGCCTTGTTGGTGGCACGCGTCCAGTCGGCGGTGTTGAGCCTAGTCAGGCGCGGCTTGTCGCCGTCGGGACCAACATAGCGCGTGATGCGGTCGACCTGCTCGAGCGGCACGTAGAGCTTGTCGCCGTCGGCATATTCCAGCAAAAAGTAGTCGCGCTCCTTGCCGCCCACTTCCTGGCGCGCGATCTCGCTAAAGAGCGCGATGCCGTGGGTAGCGTGCACCACGTAGTCGCCCGGCTTAAACGGAAACGTGATCTGCGTAATGTCCACCTTGCGACGGCTGCGCGCGCGGTTGCCGTCCATGCGGGCATTGAGATCGGCGATCGAGAACACGGCTAGGTTGGCATCGGGCACCACCACGCCCTGCGGCAGGGCAGCATCCACAAAGGTCACGCGTCCGCGCGAGATGGTGGGTACGGCAGCACCGGCGGCAGCCTGGGCGGCGCCCGCCTCGAGCGAGCGGGCGTTAAGCGCGTCGGCCTTGCGCTCGCGGATCGAGGCATGGGCCTCCTGGCGGGCAGCACGGTCGGCAGAATCTGCCGCTGCCACGCGTACGCGCTCGCCAATAACACCGGCGTTTTCGGGGGCGGCCGTCAGCGACTCCTCAAAGGTAATGCCCTCGTCGCCAAAGGTGAGCTCCATCGACTCGCGCGCTCCGCGGTCGGGAATGGCAAACACGCAGGCATAGCGCTTGCCCACGACTTCCTGAACGCGCGTCATAAAGCGGCTGTCCGAGCCCGCGATAGCCGGCTGCTCAATCTTGAGCTCTGCCGTAACCGCACCGCCGGCGCGGATCAGGCTCACGTAGTTCAGGCGCTGCTGAGCACCAAAGTCGAGCTGCTGGGCGCGCACGTACAGGCCGTCCAAGCGGTCAATCCCCGCCTCGCCGGCGCGCGTCTCGATATCCTCGTAGGCACGCAGGCAGTCGTCGAACAGCGAACGCGGCTCGGATAGAACCACAAGCGCCTTGCCGCTCACGTGCGCCAACGGGCTCACGGTCTGGCCGTACATCACCGGCAAAAAGCGGTCGAGCTCGGGTGTGACGATGCGCGCATCAACCATCTCGAGCAGCGCCGCCAGCTTGCTGTCGCTCTGGCTTGCGCGATAGAGCGCCACGTGCATGTTGTGAACGGCTTCGTCGGTAAGCGCCAGCTCGCGGCACGGGAAGATCTCGATGCTGTCCTCGTTGCCGATGGTTTGGCCCGTAGAGCTCACCATACGGCGAATGCGATCAATTTCGTCGCCAAAGAACTCAATGCGCACGGGCGCTTTCTCTTGTGCGGGGAATACCTCGACGGTGTCGCCGTGCACGCGGAACAGGCCGGGTGCGTCGGCGGCGCCGGCATTGGTGTAGCCCATGCCCACCAGGCGCTGCGGCACTTCGTCAAAAGGAATCTCCTCGCCCACCGCAAAGGTCGTGGACTCCCAGTAGCGGCTCTCGACTGGCGGCACGCAACGCAGCAATGCACGGGCCGAGGCAACCATGATGCAGTTGTCCCCGCGCACGATACGCCCCAGAGCCTCGCAGCGCTGTGCCACCACGGCATCGTCGGGCGCCTGCTCGCGCCACGGATAGTCCTTGCGCTCGGGAAAGCGGCACACGTGCGCCAGGCCCACGTAGGCGGCCAGGCTGCGCGCGGCGCGATCGGCCGCGTCCTCGCCGCTCACAATGTAGACCGTAGGGCGCGGGCGGCGCGCAAACTGAGCAGCCGCCATAAGCGTGCGGCCCGACTGCGACACGGCCAGCGTCACATCCTCGCCGGCGTCGAGCCCGGCCTCGACGGTCTGCAAGGCCTCGGCAGTGTAGAGCTGCGCGGCTATACGGTGAATGAGCATGCTGTTCCTCCGGCATCGCAACGCCAAAAGCCCGCCGGGGCAAGCTCGGCGGGTCGTGCGTCAAAGTTCATTGACGCTTATGGTACCGCACGGTCCCGTGACCAAAAGCCAAAGCGACATCATGCCAAATGTTGCCCACAACGGTCTTGCCAACGCGTTTCCCAGCTTATTAATCCGCTTTCCGCTTTTTAATTTGCTGTCTTCTGGCAGCAATTTACACCGTCCGCGCCCCCTGGCGAGTATTTCGAGCTGCAAAGCGCCTATAATTGAGGATAATTGCGTATTCAATGTCACTTTTTTGATGAGGGGGGGGTGAAAATAAATGGCCGACACTCCATCTTGTGCACTGTACACCGGGCTCAAGTCACTCGGTCGCATCAACAACGGTAACGCCGCGCAAATTCTCATGGACGGCAACGCCCGTTACGGTGGACGCCTCATCTCCGAACGCTTGATGGTCCCGTCGTTTATCTCACGCGAAATCGTTCACGCCAAACCCGGTGACCTTCCCGAGTCGCTGTTTGCGCCCTTTGAACAAAGTGCGCGCCAGATACTTAACCTCATCATACAAAACCGAGGCTCCGACCCCCAATCGCTGTGCAGGGTCGCTAAACGCTATATGGAATCGTGCGCCCCAGACATGCAGGATGCCCTTACCAATTGCGGCGTCGACGGCATGCTCTTTAAAAACGGCGTCGAGCGCATCGAGACCGCTGACGATAGCGACATTAAAAACCGCCTCTACATCCATCTGGTCTTTTTTATCGTTACCGGCTGCCTTGGCGACCCCGCCCGCGCCATCGAATACACCGAGTCCTTTGTGTCCGACCAGATGCTCTCGACACTCGGCACGGTCGAGACAACCGTCACCTCATTTTTCTCGACAACCGCGCGCCCCACGGGAGACATTCGCCTGGGGCTGCTGCGCGTCGTGGGCAACTCGGCACGACCGCCGTTGCGTCCCCTTACCACGGACCCGGTGGGCAGCATTATCGGGTCGCTGACGAGCGACGAGAACGCCATCACCGACGTCGATTCCGATGTCTCGCGTCAGCACCTGCGCATTTGGCTCCAAGACGGACGCTGGCTTGCGCAGGGCCTCGGCTCCACCAACGGATCGTTTTTGATCTCGGGCGTCGATCGCTGCCGACATGCTATCGAACCGCCTAGACGCGAGCGCCCCGCCAACTTTGCCAACACCCCCGTCGAGATTCACAACGGAGACACGCTTTGCTTGGGCGCCACGACGCGCTTCTTGGTCATTCGCATCACAGACTAGCCCGCCCACACATCTTCGACGCACAAGGTGCCGTTATTTGCATCAACCCATGCAAATAACGGCACCTTTTCGATTAAGGCAACGGTTGCGCTACCTTTTCACTAACATTATCGCCATGCACTTTTTTCTCGAAAGGATCGCCCCGTGACGTACGACACGGATATGAATATCATCGCGTTGTCCCCCTTTGAACCAAACGCCATGTTTGCGACCACCGAAGACCCCGATACTATTCGCCGCTTTACCACCCTGTTGGATTGCGGGGCAGTCGGCGGCGGTTCCCACCATCTTCGCAAGGTCGCCAACACCGAGGGCGAGACCTTTGCGCTCAAGACGCTGTGGCCCCTCAGCGGCTGTGATGAAGACGGCTCCGCCGTCAGCCCCTCGGACATCAAGACGCTTACCGAGGAGTATCGCAATCTTGCAGCCGTCTCACTGTTGGACGGCTTTCCCAAAACCTATGGCTACGGCTATACCGGCTCCGTACCGGTCATCGTTATGGAGTGGATTGAAGGCCTGCCCCTTCGCGATGCTGCGGCAGAGCTAACCGACCCCGCCGAGGGCGGCCACATTCCCGCAAACACCGTCGCCGCGATTGGAAAACGCCTGGGAGAGATTCTCCTGGGTGCCCAAAAGCTCGATGCGCCGTTTGTACACCGTGATATCTCCTTGCGCAATATCATCATTCGCACGACGCTCCGGTCCCTTGCCCAGCAGATTGCACACTGCAGTTTTGACCTTTGCCTGGTCGATCTGGGCAGCTCGAGCATCAAGCGCTCAGACCCCTCGTTTACCATGTCCACCGGCATCTGGCGCAACGGCACCCCCGAGTTCGCCCCACCCGAGATGCTCTCCAACGACATCCCCGAGCTGGCGCCGCTGCGTACGTCGCCCAGCATCGATACATACGAGCTCTGCAGCGTACTCTACACGCTCTATGCCGGCCACACGCCATATCGCCTAAACGAGCATATGGACCAGTCGCCCTACCTGTACAAGATCGAGCACGAGCACGAGCCGCTTGAGGCACGCGTACCCGGCGACCAAATGCTTGTCGATGTCATCATGAGCGGCATCCATAACGAGCAGTCCCAGCGCGCGCCGCTGTCTACGATTGTCGGCAAGCTCGATGCCTGGATTAAAGACATCGATTTTGAGCCGCGCACGCCGCTGCCCACCCCGATCGACTTTAGCCAGCAACCGAAGCCTTCCTGCTCCGACAAGGCTCAGACGCGCCACCCAGTCGTCTCGCGTCGCGCTGCGCTCGTGCTCGGCGGCGTCTGCGTTGCCGGCATAGCAGGCTCTGCCATTGCCACGGGATGCTGGGGGGTTATCGACCTGGCGCACGGCATCAAGCCTTCACTCGACGATTACACCTGGGAAGAACTCGCCCTGATCTCCCGCAAAATCCAAGAAACATCTTCCAGCAAAAAGGTGCTCGAGATTGCCGAAACCTACCACCTGGTAAACAGCAAGCAGTCGCTCGAAAACGAGAACACCAAGACCGTCAGGCTTTCCGACGGGACCAAGGCACAAATCCAGATCGTGGGCTTTAAGGCAGACACACTCACCGATGACGGCCTTCCCGCTGGCATCACCTTTATGTTCCGTACCCCCATCGCCATGCGCGCCGTAAACGACAGCGCCGCGACGGGCGGTTGGGAGCAATCGTCGCTTCGTGAATGGTTGGCGGATAAGGGCATGGCTACGCTGCCCGAGGATCTCCGCAATCAGATTCGCTCGGTGCGAAAGCTCACCAACAACACCGGCGGCACCAAAGACGCCTCCAGCATCACCGCCACCGATGACAAGCTGTGGCTGCCGTCCATGAGCGAGCTGTGCGGCTATCAGGCGCCCGAAACGTTCGCAGAAGGCTACGAGTACCTTTCTACCCTCTACAGCGGAGAAGGCGAGCAGTACCAGCTCTATCGCGAGCAGAGCGTAAGCGGTCTGACCACTAACGACGCCATGATCCGCACCGTCGCCGGCAAAAAGATCTGCTACTGGGAGCGCACCCCCAGCGCCGACTGCAGCGAGGGCGCCAACTCGACGTACTTTAACCGCGTTGGAAGAGACGGCGACGTGTTTAGCTGGGCAACGCCCGGAAACAAACCAGACCAAAAGACCTATGTCCTACCCGGCTTTTGCATCTAACACCTTCACCGGATACCAGAAAGGAGCCTCGCATCATGCGCGCGGAAACACCTTCCGAGGTGCTCTTTGATTTCCTTAAGTGCGACCTGCAGATCAATAATCGAGAAGCAGCGCGCATCTTGGTTTCGGACAAGCCGCTGGGCGCCAAACCGGCCCCTAGGTTTCGCATCGCCGAAAAGACGTTTCTATCGCGACGCGTAGTGCACGTCGTTCCGGGTACCGACAAGATCGACCCCGAAATGTTTGCCGATTTTTCGCAGAGCGTCCAGAACTTGGCTGCCGCTGCAAAAATCGGCAGCGGCAGCAGTCCAGCGGCCGCCAACGCTCGCCAGCAAGTCATTACGACGCGCGCCCTCGAGCGCATGGCAACGTCGCTCGAACACTGGGGGCTCGATGGTTCCATCCTGCGCAATATCTTTGACCGCATCGCCGTCATGCCGGGCCTCAAGCAAAGCGACCGGCGCCTTTTGGAGCTCCTTGCGCTAACGGTCTGCGGATGCTTGGCTGATCCCAATGCCGCCGCCTCCGAGGTCAAAGACTTTGCCATAACGCAACTGGCCCAGACCTTTGGCACGCTCGAGACCGCCGAGGTCGTCCAGGCACAAGGCACTAACCGCAAGGTCAACGAGCCTCCTGCAAAACTGGGGCTGCTCAGGCTTGCGAAAGACGGCTCGGCCTTGCCGCCGATCTATCCTTTGAGCCTCAATCCCGAGGGTACGGTACTAGGCTCTTTTGCACACGACCAAAACGCCATCACCAACGTAGGGCCCGATGTGTCCCGCCGGCACCTGCGTGTAGCGTTTTCTAACGGCACGTGGCTCGCAAGCGGACTGCACTCCACCAACGGAACGGTGCTGGTGACACGCAACGGCACGACCACCGTTATCGAAAAGCCACGCTCGCTGCGCACCGCCGATGACGAGGACAGTCAGATTCCTATCCACGACGGCGACCTGCTCAAGCTGGGTTCCTCGACCGAGTTTTTGGTGCTGAAGATCTCCTCAAACGTACGCGCGCTGGCCTAGGGCCGAGCACATACAATAAGAATCAACGCAAAGGAGCGCCGCTGCAGGCATCGCAGCGGCGCTCCTTTATATGACGCGGACATCTAAATACGGATGCAGGAGCCGACAAAACACAGCAAGATAACTAAAACATAAAAGCCGCGTGGGGGTCGGGTCCCCACGCGGCTATCAGGTTTGGGCTAATTAAGCCCGGAGGTAAACACTAGCAGAGATTAGTGCTCGCGACGCTTGGTCATGTACATGCCCACGGCGGCAGCCACGGCGCCGGCAAGGGAAGCAGCTGAGGTCACTACAAAGATCGGGTCGCCAGTGGTAGGAAGGGCAGCGGCGTCCTTCTTCTCGGCCTTAGCCTCGTCCTTCTTGTCAGCAGCAACCTGCTTCTTAGAATCCTCGGCCTTGCCGTTCTCGACGGTCTCCTTCTTAGCGTTAAACATAGCGTAGATGGTGAGGTCGCCGGTCACAGGCTGATCGAAGTCATACTGAGCCATTTCGGACTTAGAAGTCGACCAACCGACGAACTCGTAGCCAGCAACAGCCTCGGGGTCGGCGGGCTTGGAAAGCTTCTCGCCATCCTTGACCTTGACCGTGCTAACCTTACCATTCTCATAGATCGTAACGGTATGCTCGTTCTCGGTCGGCTCGGGAGTGGGCTCGGCATTCTTCTGCCAAACAGCCTGCAGGCACACATCAGCGTCGGGCATAGCAGTCTTGGAGAAGTCAATGATGTGGTCATCGGTGTCGCCGGTGAACTTGTAGCCGACGAAGGTGTAGCCGTCCTTGGCAGCGGGCTTGACCTGATCCCAGTTGAACTGGCCGGCCCGGATCTCACCATAGCCGATGGGCTCGTAGCCCTCGTCGTAATAGGTCACCGTGTGGACGGCAGCCTCGGCGTCCTTCCAGACAGCCTGAACATTCCAGTCACCCTTGAGCTCGGTGCCAGCGGGGATGATCTCGCTGTCGTCTGCGCCCACGAGCTTCCAACCGACGAAGACCTTGCCGTCCTTGGCGGCGGGAGTCTGGTTCATCCAAGTCGTGGAGCCGGCGAAATCAACCAGCTGGATAATGGGATCGTAGCCCTCGTCATAGAAGTTGACGGTGTGGGTCTCCTTGGCAGCGTCCTTCCAGACGGCCTGAAGAGAAACGTCGGCCAGGATGGGGGTAGTCGCGAAGTCGATGATCTGGTCGTCGGAAGCACCCGTGTACTTCCAGCCGACGAAGACCTTGCCGTCCTTGGGAGCGGGCGTGATGGCATCCCAATTGAAGGAGCCGACCTGATAGGTGGCGTTGCCGATCGGCTGGTCGCCCTCGTCGTAGAAGGTCACGGTAGCGTACTCGACCGGGGCGTCGGCCCAGACGGCCTGCAGGTTGACGCTCTCATCCGTGTAGTTAAGAGGCTGGCCAGGCTTGATGATCTCGCTATCGTCGGCACCCGTGTACTTCCAACCGACGAAGACCTTGCCAGGCTTGTCCATCGGCTTCTGGTTCATCCAAGTAGTGGAGCCCTCGAAGTCGACGACGCGGATGATGGGATCGTAGCCCTCGTCGAAGTACTGGACGAGGACGGTGCGCTTCTCCGTGGAGGGCTTGCTGTCGTTCTTCTTCCAAAGGGCGGTGAGGCCCCAATTGCCCTTAAGCGGGTTTTTGGTCGCAACAATCTTCTCGTTGGAACCGTTCATAGCCCAGCCCTCGAAGGTGTAGCCGTCCTTCTGCGGGGTGTAGCTGACGTACTCGTAGGAACCCTCGTCGAACGTCTTCTTGTCCAGGACCGTGTCGCCGTCGTAGTAGGTGACGGTGAACTGCTTGGCCGCGGGGGTCTCCTGCTTCTCAACGAAGTGTACATAGAGATCCATGTTGTCGTTCACCGTAGCCTCGTTGCCAGACCAGGTATTCGTTGCTTCGTCGTAGCTAAACTGCAAACCAGTCCGAGTGTAGAGGTAGTCAATCTTGTAGCCAGGCTTCGCAGGCACGTTACCCTCGAGCGCCTCAGTTACCTTTTTTTGGCCCTTTTGAACCGAAATCCCCAGTAACTGCTGGCCATCTGCCTCATCGTAAACTTTGAGCTCGCACCAGTCATTAGCCTCGGTTGCGCTCTTGGCAGCAGGCTGCTGGATCTGTGCAGCAATAGCGGTTACCGGCGTAGAGCCAAGCACCATACTCAAGCTCAGACCGGCTGTGATAGCAGCGTTAAGCTTCCTATTCATGTGGTCGTCCTTTCCCGACTTGCTTCTCCGCGACCACTTCGCGAAAGAAGACATTTGAATTGCATGGTTAATTCAAGCCGAGAAAAAACTCAAAAGGTTGCGCAACCAAGCTATATCTAAGGTTTGAGACTTTTTTGCAAAAAAGTTTGCAAAAAGCTATTACACCATCCGTACGCTAGGGCAAAGGTCTGCCAGTGGGCACTCGTCGCACTTGGGTTTGCGGGCATCGCAGATCTCGCGGCCAAAGGTGATCCACTGGTGGTTGACCGATTCCCAATACTCGTGCGGCAAGATCTTGAGCAGATCCTGCTCGGTCTTGAGCGGCTCTTTGGCGTGCGTCTTGGGACTCAGCATCAGGCGGTGCGCGATGCGGTTGACGTGCGTATCGACCGCGATGCCCTCGACAATGCCAAACCCCACGTTGAGCACGATGTTCGCCGTTTTGCGCCCAACGCCCGGCAGCTTGACAAGCTCCTTCATGTCGGCCGGCACCTCGCCGCCGTAATCGGCGACAATCATCTGTGCGGCCTCCACGGCGTGCTTGGCCTTGCTCTTATAGAAGCCGAGCGACTTGATGGTCTCGGCCACATCGGCAACGCTCGCCCCCGCCATGGCCTCGGGCGTGGGCCACTGGGCAAACAGCTTCGGCGTCACCTTGTTGACCTGCGCGTCGGTCGTCTGCGCCGAGAGCAACACCGCTATGAGCAGCCTATAGG
Organism: Collinsella sp. LCP19S3_F2; assembly: GCF_052121015.1. Lineage (NCBI taxonomy): Bacteria > Bacillati > Actinomycetota > Coriobacteriia > Coriobacteriales > Coriobacteriaceae > Collinsella > Collinsella sp. LCP19S3_F2. The sequence continues at coordinate 258,827 of NZ_JBQKFA010000002.1, read as the reverse complement.
GATTCTCGTGGTCCAAAAAACACTCAACCGGGCCATAGCGACGGTTAAGGCGCTCGCACACCTCAACGGCGCGCTCGCGTTTGGCGGCATTGGTCTCGCGTGGCATAACGACTCCTCGGATTGGCGGCATAACTTACCTATGGGCACGATTGTCCCACGTATGGGGTCTTTACGCCTCCAAAAATGCGCCGGTCTGGCGGCCCCACAAGCTTGCGTACTCGCCGCCTGCCTCGACAAGCTGCGCATGCGTACCGTCCTCGACAATCTCGCCGTCCGCCAGCACCACGATGCGGTCGAGCGCCGCCACGGTGGACAGGCGATGTGCCACCACAATAGAGGTGCGGCCGCGCATCAGGTTCTCAAGCGCCTCCTGCACCAGCGCCTCGGACTCACTGTCCAGGGCAGAGGTCGCCTCGTCGAGCACCAGAATCGGCGCGTCGGTGAGGATGGCACGGGCGATGGCCACGCGCTGGCGTTGGCCGCCCGAAAGCTTAACGCCGCGCTCGCCCACCATGGTGTCAAAGCCCCGGGGCAGGCGGTCGATAAACTCCAGGGCATTGGCCAAGCGGGCCGCCTCGCGGATCTGTTCGTCGGTGGCGTCGGGGCGGCCGTAGGCGATGTTCTCGCGAATGGAGCGGTGAAACAGCAGCGCCTCCTGCGGCACGTAGGCAACCTGGCGGCGCAGGCTCTGCTGCGTGCAGCGCGAGACATCCTGACCGTCCACGAGTACGCGACCGCCCTGTACGTCGTCCAGGCGCAGCAGCAACTTGGTGAGCGTCGTCTTGCCCGAGCCCGATTTGCCCACCAGGCCCACGCGCTGACCCGCCGCCACATGGAGCGTCAGGTCGTCGAACACGCTCTCGCCCGCCGCGGCGTCACGGTATGCAAAGCTCAGGTGCTCAAAATCAATCGCGCCCTCGCCCACCTTGAGCTCGGGAGCGTTCTCGTCGTCTGCCACCAGACGCGGCTCGTCCAGCACGCGCGTCATCTCGGCCGCATCGCCGAGCGCGCGATTGATGCGCTGCATCATGGAGCTTACGTAGTTCAGACGCATGGTGAGGTTGTACGTATAGGTAAAGATCATGACAAGCGCGCCGGCAGAGATGCCAAACCACGCGTTGCCGCCCGCGACGAACACACTCACCACGGCCATGGTGATGACGATAAGGCCCGAGGTCGTAAAGTTGCGCTGCATCATGGCGTGCATCGAAACCGTCTCGGCGTCGCGCGCGGCGCGGTCGGCGCTATCGAACAGGTCGCGCTCAAAGTCTTCGCGCCCACAGGTCTTGACGGCCAGGATGTTCGTGACCGCGTCGGACAACACGCCCGACAGTTTGTTCTGCGCGGCGGACGTCGCGGCCGAAAGCGGCATGATGCGCTTATACATGAGCCAGACAAACGAGATGTAGACGACCATAATGCCCACCAGGATCACGGTAAACGTCGGCACCACCGGAGCGAGCGCCGCTACTGTGCAGACAACCGAGGTGATAGTGGGAATGAGCGAATACACCGTCACGTCCACCAACCCCGTGTAGCCGCTCATAAAACGGCTCGTCTGGCTCACAAGCGATCCACCAAAACGGCTGGTGTGGAATGTCATGGATTGATTGGAGAGCGTGTCGAAGCACAGGCGCGCCAAGTGATAGTTGCCCGCAATCTCGAGCTTGTAGACGGTGTAGTCCTGCAGCTTGGAGAGGATTTGGCCCACTAGGTTAACGAGCACAAGCGCCAGAATGTAGGGGCCAAAGACCTCAAACACCCGGTCGCCCGCCACGGGGCCGGCCTGGACGCGGTCGACGATAAGCGCCATCACGTAGGTGTTGGCAAACGTGAGCAAAAAGATGTAGCCCGCCGACGAGAGCACCGAGAGAAAGACGATCAGCGGCTGCGTGCGCGTGACGTCCCAAAAACGCTGTAGCGTGCGGCGCACGGTTGAGCGTTTGAGCGGACTGGTGCTTCTCTGTGACATGGGCTTCCTTTCACATCTGGCGGGGCTAAACGTCATTGTTGCATACTAAAGCGCACTTCAGGCAGGCACGATGCGAAAAGCAGCGGGGTGCCCGCGTTTGCGCCGGCGCCCCACCGTCTTGTTGTAATTATTCCTTGTCTTCTTGATCTGTGAGAAGGCCCGCGGGCGTGAGTCCCAAGATCTCATCAGCTTGGTCGGCGTCTTCCAGCGCGTCGATGTCCTTGAGCTTGCGCTCCATGACGTTAGTGCGCGTGGTGATGATGCCCTCGACCGTCTTTCCCGCGGTCTCGATTTGCTGCTGGGCGCGGCGCAGCGCCGCCTGATAGCGCGGCAGCTCGGCCTTGACGGCAGAAAGCACGCGCAGCACGTCATCGGTGCGTTTTTGCAGCCTAAACGTCTGGTAGCTCATCTGTAGACTGTTAAGGATAGCCGCCATGGTGCTAGGGCCGGCAACGTTGACGTGATAGTCGCGACCCAGGGTCTCGATAAGTCCCGGACGACTGACAACCTCGGCGTACAGCCCCTCAAACGGCACGAACATAATGCCAAAGTTGGTCGTTGCCGGCACACTCAGGTACTTTTCGCAGATGTCCTTGGCCTCGCGCTTGACCATGGCGTCGAGCGTCTTACGCGCAGCGGCGACGGCCTCAGCGTCACCCGACTCCTGGGCGTCGAGCAGATGCTCATATGCGTCGCCCGGGAATTTGGAGTCGATCGGCAGCAGCACGGGATCGTCCTCGTCTACCGGCAGCTTGACGGCAAACTCAACACGCTCCGAGGCGCCGGGCTTGGTGGCGACGTTTTCCAGATACTGGTCGGGCGTGAGGATGTCCGCCAGGATTGCACCCAGCTGCACCTCGCCCAAAATGCCGCGCGCCTTTACGTTGCCCAGCACGCGCTTAAGGTCGCCCACGCCGGTGGCGATGGACTGCATGTCGCCCAGGCCCTTGTACACGGCCTCGAGCTGGTCGCTCACCTGCTTAAACGATGCCGACAGGCGATCGTTGAGCGTGCGGGAGAGCTTCTCGTCCACCGTCGCGCGCATCTGATCGAGTTGCACGTTGTTGTCTTTGCGGATAGCACCCAGCTGGGCATCGACCGTCTCGCGCACCTTGTCCAGGCGGTGCTCGATGCCCTCGCGGTTGGCACCGAGTTGTTGGGCCGTCTCGCGGCGCAGGTCATCCATCCGGTCACCAGCTTGCGAAAACTCGCGTGCGATGTTCAGGTAACGTTGCTGCTCCACGGCCGCATCTGTCGTCTGCTGCTGCGCGATGGCATTGGCCGTGCGGCGGGTTTCTGCCAGCGCGACGTTCAGGGCATCGAGCGCGTTGTTGGCCTGCTCGAGTGCCGCCAGCGCCTCCGCACCGCCATCGCTGCGCTCTCGCAGCTCGGCGCGAAGGCCCTTGAGCTGCAGGGCGCAAGCCACAGCCACTCCTACCGCTACCAAGGCGATCACGACCAGCACAATATCAACAGCAGACATAGACTCCGCCCAACAAACCCAATCGATCATCAATCAAAACCGCGATCAATCTTACCCCGCCACACGCACCGGGCGCCCGGCCCCTTCTTGGGCACCCCTCTCCTCCGCATATTCCATAATGCGGCGCGCCGTCTCCCTGCTCACCTTTGAGTCATCGCCGGCTAAGTATGCGTACACGTTTCCCTTATTCAGATTCAAATCGCGGCAGAGACCGTAGCGCGTTACGCCCGATTCCCCTAGCGCTCTCAACGTTCTTTTTCGCATCAGAGCGTTGATCCTTCTGTCCGCCACTGGCTTTTCCTTCACCGCTCTATACGCACGCCAAACGTTGGCATAACGATTAGGGAGTTTGTCCTCGGCGCATAGAGATGCCAGGCTACCCGTTTGGGCGTACAAGGACAAAACGCCTCGGTAACCCTCTTCCATCCACGAACCCTCGGATAAGCCCAGAACGTATTCGGCTTTACCCTGCGCCAAAGCGAGCAAAAACAGGGGCTCCGCCACGCGCGGCGCAACCGTCGTCGCCTGCTTAACCAGTTTTCTAAAGCTGAGCGACTGCTGTCCGGATAGCTCTCGGCAATAGCCTTTTAAGAATCCCTCAAAGGTCAGATTCAACCGAGCACCTCCTTTTTGTATTGCCTGTATGCGCAGACCATCTCTTGATAACTCCGCTCCGAAGGCGACGACGCCAGCGCCTCGCCCTCGTCGAATATAAGCCGTTCGAGCAGTCCCCAATCAAGTCGGTCGACGAATGCCTGGCTATGAAGATCGACGATGTCGTTCGGACGGTAGGCATAGAGCTTCATTACCGCTAGGTCTTCCAAGGATGGCGTAAAGTACCTGATAAAACGCGCCCCAATATCCAAGGGAATCAAACGAGCTTCGTAATTGAATGGCATCTGATTACAATATGCCACCGCCATACCATTCACCTCGGGATATCGAGCTATGATCTCGCGGAGGCACCTGTCTGCCTCAAACACATCAATGTCATGTGTAACCGACCGATTCGTCACATCGTTAAGCATGAAGGCGCTCCCTCCCACCAATACAACGCTCGGTCTATCGTCTCTTGGACCTATTTCCAGCTCCGCCTCTTCGTCAATACCCAAAAGAGTCTGCTCTAAATCCTGCTTATGCATAGCAAATCCTATTATTAATTATCATCAATAATACTATTCAGTCGCACGACAGGACCCACAGGATGCAAGAATTCTACTCGTGGCGATAATCCCTGCACCCTAGAAGTCCTAATGTGACAAACGCTAACTCTCCCAGCCGGCGCGGATGGTTGTTACGACATCGCCCAGGCGCTGGCCGAGAGCTGTTAAATGTTGGAGCACTTCGCTGGGCGAAGCGCCGTTGAGAATGCACGTAAGGGCATATGAGGCCAAGAAGATTGCCGCGAGTCCCAACGGGATCAGCACGATCATCGCCAGCGTACGCAGGCGCTGGGCCCAGCGACGGCGACGCGCACGACGCTTGTCGAACGCAAGCTCCTGCGCATATGAATCTTGTTGTACGGAATAGGCTCCTGGGTCCACCTCACCCGCAGACGATACCGCGGGCGCGGCGTTTTGCGCAGGAGGCTGGACGGCTGCCCCTTGCATTTGCATCTCCATAAGCCGCTGCTGTTGGCGCAGCATGCGCTCGGCTTGTTGCTGCGGGGTCTCAAGAAACAGATCCATGTTGGCCTCCTCAATAGGAGCATTCGATGCTTGCGCCCAGCATCCCGCACCATCGCGGCCGCGGCAACGAAATCCGCGGCAATAGCCGCAAAGATTCTTTTGTCAGAAAACTGTCGAAAAGTTCAACAACTCCCCTACCAGCACTTTCTTTGAGCTTTTTTCGCCAGCAATCTTTTGCCCTCTCGCCCTTGCGCCATCCGACCAAAACCTAACCAAAAGCTTGACGGAAATTGTGAAGACAGGGACCCCACACAAAAACGTGCCGCCCCAAAAGGGGCGGCACGCAAACTTCTAATCAGCTTTTCTGTAGCGAGCACGCAACGACCCAACGCCGGGGCGCGGGGAGGGAGGCCGGATTGCCTTCCCTCAACGCGACCCTGCGAAGCCGTGAGCGGGGAGGGAAGGCAATCCGGCCTCCCGCCCCGCGCTCCGCAGCAGCCAGCGCCAAGCGCTAGTAGTTCACCACCTGCTCCTCAAAGTACGCCTTGGGATGGTTGCAAACCGGGCACACCTCGGGCGCCTTGGCACCAACATGCAGGTGCCCGCAGTTCAGGCACTTCCACACCTTTACGCCCTCGCGCTCAAACACCTCGCCCGATTCAATGCGCTCGACGAGCTTGTTATAGCGCTCCTCGTGAGCCTTCTCGACAGCGCCAACGCCACGGAACTTCGCGGCAATCTCGGCAAAACCCTCCTCTTCGGCGGTCTTGGCGAACTCGTCATACATCGTGGTCCACTCGTAGTTCTCGCCCGCGGCGGCATCGCGCAGGTTGTCCAGCGTATCCGGAACAGCACCGTCGTGCAGGTACTTAAACCACAGCTTGGCATGCTCGGACTCGTTGCCCGCCGTCTCGGCAAAGATATTCGAAATCTGAACGTAGCCGTCCTTTTTGGCCTTGGATGCATAGTAACGATACTTGGTGTGCGCCTGGGACTCACCGGCAAAAGCGGTCTCGAGGTTCTTCTTGGTTTGAGAATTCTCAAAATCCATAGGTGTACTTCCCTTCAATACGCGCCGCCCACAGACTTTGAGCGGCATAGTCTTTAGGATACCCTCATGCCGAGAATCTAAACCTTACTATCCTGTCCTGCAAATTTGCGTCATCACACACTCAGCCAGCGCTCGCCTTCGGCACGACAAAAGCCTTCGCGCTCCAGGTCGGCAAGAATGCCCGCAATAAAATCGCAACCAACCGGTTCGCGACCCGCTGCGGCCTCCATCTTGTTAACGCCTGCAACAGCTTCAACAAGCGTTATGCCCGCCGGCTGTCCGTCGCGAGCTGCAAGCAGCATGCGCACGATATGGGCACGCTTTTGCCGACGCGAGCCCTCAAACTTGGACTGGCGGCTATAGCCCGCCGAGCGCCTAGACGGATTGGGCAGCGTCTTTTTGAGATACGCGCCGTAATCCAGCAGCGCGTAATACCACGCGCGCGGCGTATCGGCATCGTCGAGCGGCACGGCAAAGGGAGCGGCCTCATCCGCCGCCGTACCGGGCGCCGCCGGGCAGGCCGCCTGGATCAACGGCACCAGCTCGCGATCGGGAACAGACGGAACGTCAGGAAAAAAGTGATGCAGAAAGACCGTGCGCACATTGGTCTCCAGGTACACTCCCGGAAGATCAAACGCAAACGACCGAATGCCCTGCGCCGTTGCGGGCCCAATACCGGGCAGCGCGACCAGGTCGCATGTATCACGCGGAAACTCCCCATCCCAGTCCTCCACGAGTCGCTGCGCGGCCTTATGGAGCGCCAAAGCACGACGGTTGTAGCCCATACCCTGCCAAGCGTCCAAAACATCAGAAGGAGCGGCCTGGGCGAGAGAATGCACGGTCGGAAAGCGGTCGAGCCATGCCGGCATGCGCATCTCTACGCGTGGAACCTGCGTCTGCTGCAGCATGACCTCGGAAAGCCAGATGATGTACGGGTCGCGTGTGCGGCGCCACGGAAGGTCGCGATAACGCAGAACCCCTTCCGAACGAATCATCGAACGAAAGGGGTCCTGAATCATAGCTATACTCCTTATGCGGCGCTACTCCTCCCGGCAAGCACACGCGCAAACGGCATACTCGGGAAAGGCGTCGCGGTCGGCGAACTTGGGATCGACGGCGGGGAACTGGCGGCGAGCGACGACATCGTCCAGCGAAACGGAATCGAGGTAGTCACGCATCAGCGCCTGGGCCCCAGCCCACAGGGGATGATAGCAGCACGTGCCCCTGCGCGCACAGTCGCCATCGAGTGCCGTGCAATCATTCATAACCATAGGGCCCTGAACGGCCTCGACGACCTGACGGATAGTGACCTCGCTCGGGTTGACCTTAAGACGCATACCGCCGTGGACGCCACGCAGGCTCTCCACAATACCGGCCTGAACCAAACCGTGTTGGATCGAACGGGCAAACGAATACGGAACATTGACCTCTTCGGCAGCAGTGCGAACAGAAAGCAACCGCTCCGGCTCCTCGGCAAGCATCGCAAGCATGCGGAGGGCATAATCAGTCTTCCTCGATATGTCCATGTTTCCCCTTTCAAGGAATACGAACAGCTCGAACGGGCTCCGGGGCCGGGCTTACGTCGAGACGCTAAATAACCGCCGGGACAACCAAATAGTGAACTAGATGTCCGCTGAAGGTCGAATCCAAAGCAAATTGCATCAGATTAGGCCTGCAGTGGAATTTAGTATAACCTAACCCCCTGTTTCGTTGAACGAGTGTTGCGCAACAAACCCCCCTGTTTAAACCGATATACTTAATTCATTTCCGCATCTCGGAAACAAGGAGCAGAATGAAAGGGACGGCCGAGCGGTTGTCCTATTAAACGCAAAAGCCACGTCCGAAGACGTGGCTTTAATTGCGTTGGCGGGAAGTACGGGGCTCGAACCCGCGACCTCCGACGTGACAGGCCGGCGCTCTAACCAAACTGAGCTAACTCCCCAGGCAGTCGTTCGCGTTTGTTTCCGCTCGCGTGCGCTGCGGGGATTAGTATACACAGAAGTCTGTTCGCCGCGCAACAACTTTTTTGAAAATATTTTTTGGGTCCCTCCGGGAGGGTCTCCGGGGCCGGCTGGCGCGGGTTAAGTTTGCTGCTCTACAGTCCTGCGCAAGACGGAAAGCACATTAAGTGCTTTCCTTTGCGTGCGGAACTCGCGACAAACTTAACCCGCGCCAGCCGGCCCCGGAGACCCTCCCTGCCGTCACTATGTTCAACCAGTTTTGCGGGCGTGCGCCGCTGCGCGGCTAGCCCGCGTGCTCCTCGGCGGGGTTGTCTGATGGTTGTTGTTGAACTTCGGCCTTTGGCTCAAAGAAAAACGGGGGATGCAATTGAACTGCCTCCCATTTCTTGGACACGAGAAATGGGAGGCTTTTTATGCGTGTCGACTTGAGAGTGAAACACGACATCGAGGCCAGGAAGGCGGCGATCGGGCTCTTCGAGCGAGGGCACGGCTTCGAGTCGGCGGCGAAGGCGCTGTCGGTCCCGCGCAACACCGTGAGACAATGGCTCTACGTATACCGGTCGTTCGGAAGCGAGGTGCTGCTATCCATGGACGGCAAGCAGACCAGGTACACATACGAGCAGAAGGTCGCCGCCGCCTCGGCCGTGGTCGACGGCGGCATGGGCAAGCAGGACGCCATGAAGGCGTTCGGGGTCATGTCCCTGGCGCCGCTCAAGAGATGGTGCGCGCTCTACCGCGAGGGCGGCGCCGAGGCGCTCAGGCCCAAGCCCAGGGGCAGGCCGAAGGGGTCCGGCCCCAAGTCGCGCGGGCGCACCCGCGAGCAGGAGCTCGAGGAGCGCTGCCGAAGGCTCGAGACCGAGGTGGCCTACCTAAAAAAATTGCGTGCCCTGGTCGAGAGGGACGGGCTCTGACCAGGGCGAAGGTCGAGGCCGTGAGCGCCCTGCGCGCGGAGGGGTGCAAGCTGGGGAGCCTGCTGGAATGCGCCGGCCTGGCCCGGTCCAGCTACTATTACGCGCTGTCGCACCCGGCCAGGCCGACGCGCCCGGAGCTGCGGGACGCGGTGGCGGAGATCTTCTCGCGCACGGCCAACGGGTGCGGCCACCGCCAGGTCGCCATGTGCCTGCGCGCCGAGCTGGGCGCGCGCATAGCCAACAAGACCGTGCTCAAGATGATGCGGGAGATGGGGGTCCGCTGCGGCATCCGCCGCGAGACCGACTACCATAGGTACAACTCGTACAGGGGGGTCGTGGGCGAGACGTTCGAGAACGTCATCGGGCGCGACTTCGCCGCCGACGGGCCGTGGCAGAAGATGGGCACCGACGTCACCGAGTTCAAGCAGCCCTGGGGCAAGGCCTACTTCGCGCCGGTGTACGACTTCGGCAGCAAGGAGATAGTCGCGTGGTCGACGTCGACCAGCCCGGACATGGCGCAGCAGGCCGAGCTGCTCGACCAGCTGCTGGCGAAGATGCCCGAGGGCGCGACGCCGGTGCTCCACAGCGACATGGGCTGGCAGTACCAGCACGCCGCATGGTGCGGGAGGCTGAAGGACGCCGGGATCGTCCAGAGCATGTCCAGAAAGGGCAACTGCATCGACAACGGCGCCACCGAGCAGGTCTTCGGCCACATGAAGGACGAGTTCTTCCGGGGAAGGACATGGCCCGACTTCGAGTCCTTCAAGGCGGACCTGGACGCGTACGTCGCCCATTGGAACACGAGGCGAAGGCAGGTTAAACTGAAGGGGCTGACCCCGGAGGAATTCCGGAACCAGCCCCTTGCGGCGTAGTTCTTATTTAAGCCGTCCAAGTTTTGGGGTGCAGTTCAAATCTGCATCCCCCGTTTTTGTTGCGTTTACTCTAGGTCAATAAATTTGGTGCTGAGAATCTTGCCGTCCTTGACGAGCATTCTGGCCATGGTGGGGCCCCGGGTGCCCCTGGGGTAGCTGGCGCTGCCTGGGTTGAGGACCAAGCAGCGGCCCACCTGGGCCTCTTTGGTTACGTGAGTGTGACCGTTGATGGCTACGTCCACGGATCCCACCGGGAGGTCTTCGCGGTAGTGGGCTACGGCAAACTTAAGGCCCTCGTAGCTAAAGAGCGCCAGACGGTCCACTTCGGAGCCGTAATCACGGTAGTAGTCGTTATTGCCCAGAACCGCTCGCACGGGGGCAATGGTTCGCAGATGTTCGTAGTCCATCTCCGACGTAAGATCGCCGGCATGGATAATCAGGTCCGCGCCGCTCAACTCATCTAAAAGCGCGGGCGACAGATAACCGTGGGTGTCCGAGATGATGTCGATACGCTTGGCGCTTGCACTGTTCATGGGATCCCTTCCGCAAAACGATTTGGTGCATTCATACAAAAAGCCCCGCGGCTCCGCAGACGATTTTGGTCTACAGGGCTGCGGGGCCGGTGTGCTAGAGGCTCAGGGCCTTCTTGAGCGGTACGACGCGACGGCGCGAAACCGGTACGCGTTCGTCGACGCCCGTAATGCCCAGCTGGATAGCGCCCGAGGGGACCGTCTCGACGTCGGTAACACACGCCAGGTTAACGATATAGCGGCGGTGAACGCGGAAGAAGCCAAAATCACAGAGCTTGGCCTCGAACTGTGCCAGCGAGGTCGTCGACAAAAAACGGTCGTCGACGGTATAGATACAGGAGTAATCGTCCTTGGCCATAATGAAGCGAATGTCGTCCACGGGGATGAGCACCTTGCGGCCGCCCTTCTCCACCGGGATGCGCTCGATGGTCACCTTGCTGTCCGCAACGGGCTTCGTGCGCTGCATGACCTTCTCGATTGCACGATCCAGGCGGGCTTCCTCTACCGGCTTCATCAGATAGTCGACGGCATCCACATCAAACGCCTCAACCGCATGATCGCTGTACGCGGTCACAAACACGATCGCCGGCGGATTCTTAAGCTTATGCAGCGCCTCGGCAAGTTGCAGACCCGAAGCGCCAGGCATCGAAATATCGAGGAACACGACATCAACGCGACTCTCCATAAGCATCTCGATGGCGGAGCGAACGCTCGACGCTTCTGTGATCGTGCCGATCTTGCCCGTCTGCTCGAGCAAGAAGCGAAGTTCCGAACGGGCCGGGGCCTCATCATCCACAATCATCGCACGCAGCATGGGGATAAAACCTTTCGTCAACTAACTACGTCGGGCATACGCCAACCGGCGTTAAGCCCGTGACCAATTATTCTACTCTTGAATGTCGAAGATGCTCTCCGACAAATCGAGATGTAGGAGCACTTTAGCGCCCTTACCCGGCGCCGATTCGACGCGCGTATAGGAGTGCGGCCCATAAAAGCGATGAATGCGCTCCGAAATATTGTGCATGGCAACGCCGGCGCCGCCACCCTGCGGGGAGCTGGCGTCGGGACGGGCAGAGCGCTCGTCAAACAGTCTGGCAGCGATGCCCTCGTCCATGCCCACACCGTCATCGGCCACCGAAATCAAAATCGCATCGTCACCATCCCTGCGCACCGTCACGTCAATCTTCAGCGCACTGGCATCACCCATGCCGTGACGCACGGCGTTCTCGACAATCGGTTGGATCACAAATGCCGGAACCAGCGTGTCCTCGACGTCCTCGGACACGTCAAAGGTCGCCAGCACGCGATCCTCGCCAAAGCGCGCCTTCTCAAACGTCAGGTAGCGCTTGGTCTGTGCGACCTCGCGCGACACGGGAATGAGGGAGCCCGAATTGTCGAGCGTTGCGCGATAGAACGAAGAGAACTCGCGCAGCAGCTCGCGGGCCCGCAGCGGGTCGGTACGCGTAAACGATGCGATGGTGTTGAGCGTGTTGAACAGGAAGTGCGGGTTAATCTGCGCCTGCAGGGCACGCACCTCGGCACGGGCCGTGAGCTCCTTTTGCACCTCGAGCTCGTGAATGGCGAGCTGCGTGGACAGGATTTCGGCAAAACCCGAGGCGAGCGCATACTGGGTACGGTCGACGGCACGCAGGGTCTTGTAATAGAACTTGAGCGTGCCGACGGTGCGGTCGCCCACCTTGATGGGTGCGATGATGCCAGCGGGGACCTGGTTGTGTGAGCCATCCGAACCCACCACGTCCACCACGCGGTTGAACGACTGGACGATACCGTGTTCGATAACGTAGCGCGTGGCGAGCGTATGAATGGGAGAATTGGGCAGCAGCTTTTCCTCAAACTCGCCCGCGCAGGCCAGTACGTTGCTCTCGTCGGTAACGGCAACTGTCATGGCGCGTGTCTCGGGCAAAATGCGCTGGCACACCAGACGTGCTGACTCCTGCGTCAGACCGCCTTTAATGTCCTCGAGCATGGCCGAGGCCACCGAGAGCGTCTCCTCGGTGTACTGCGAGCGAACCGAATCGGGATTGAGCGTCAAAAAGATAAAGATACACAGGAAGATGCATAGCAGCGTACAGGCGACCACGGTCGCGATTGGCTCGATTCCAGTCGCCAGGGCAAAAACAAAGTACACCAGCACACAAATGGCGCAGGATACGGCAATGATGCGAAAGATTGACATTGAACTATCGCGCTGGGCGCGGCGGTCGATCATTCAGTCCCCTCCAGGATGCTGGTCAGCTGGGCGTCACGCCAGAGCTCATCCATAATCTTGGGCCAGAAGCTCTGGAAACGCAGGTAGCTTGCGGCGTTTTGGCGTGCGTAGGTCCTGGCCTCGTCAATACCGTGGCGCCAAATGCGTAGGTATCCCTCGTGCTCGCGGGTAAACATGCTGCGGACCATGGCAGTCTTACGCACGCGATCGTCAAGCTCGCGCGAAATCCACGGGCCCGGATAGGGCATGAGAGACGCGGCTGTAACGGGAACGAGCTCTTTCTGGTGCGCGGCAAACGTTAGCTTGGCACGTTCGTAGTACCAACGGTACACGTCCTGCATAAAGCGCGGCGAGCGTTTCTCGGACTCGGGCGGCAGATGGCGCACGGTCCACTCGTTATCAAACCATACGTCGTAGCCAAACATGCGCATATTAAAGAGGTAGTCCAGGTCCTCGCCACGAGTGATAAACGGGTCAAATGCCACGCGGGTAAAGGCGCGGGCATGGAGGGCCATAAGGCCGCCGCACACATAGTTTGAACGCGAAATACGGGTGCCCGAGAGCGCCTTTTTCATCCAGCGATTGAACTCAATACGCTTGGTCCACCAACGGTGGCAGATGCCCACCTTGTCCGTGGGGGCCAGCGGCGATCCGTCTCGATCGTAAAAGTAGCCGCTCTTAACCAAGATCGGCAGGCCCTGACGCGTCTGCTGCCCCAACGCGTAAGTCGCGCGTTTCATAAAGTCGGCATCGATGACAGTCTCGTCGTCATCCAAAAAGATGACGGCATCGTGACCCAGCACGGCGGCACAGGCAAGTCCCATATTGCGGATGGCGCCATAGCCACGCAGGCTCACGCATTCTCCCGAACCCTTGGGCGCAATCTGCGCTACGCGGTCGGCGATACGCGATGCCTGGGTATTGGTGACTACGGTAACTTTGAGCGTAGGGTGCGCGTCGACGATTTCGCGTACGCGCTTCGACACATCCGCCGTGGCCGAGATGGGACAGACCACCAAAAGGATGATTCGCGGAATATCGCGTACCTGCTCGAGCGAAGCAAGACAGTGATCGAGCTCGGGATTGGCGGCGTTGAGATTCGTCGAGTGGTCATAGACACCGGGAGCGTTTGCATGGGCATCATCGCCCGCCCAATATGTTGGAATCACAACCGTGGCGTTCATGCCTTCCCTCCCTGCAACACAAAAACGAGGCGCCGCCAAACACAGGCGACGCCCCGCGACCTAGCTGATTCCATCATACCCACTTGGGCAAATCATTGCTCGCAAGTCGCAATGTTTATTGCGGATAACCCCAAAAGAGTACCGCAGACAGGCACAATAGCCGCTCGCTCCTATGCGGCATGCTCTGCCGCTCGAGTCATGCGAGACAGGCGGGCCAGCAGCATAAAGCCAACGACCAGCAGCACAGCAATGGAAAGAACGCCCAGCGACGGGTTGCCGGTCAGCGAGGTGACGACCGACACCAGAAAGGTGCCCATAACGCTTGCATAGCGCCCAAAGATGTCAAAGAAGCCGTAGTACTCGTTGGACTTTTCCTTGGGGATGATGCGGCCAAAGTAGCTACGGCTGAGTGCCTGCACGCCACCCTGGAACAGGCCGACCATAATGGCAAGCACCCAGAATTCAAAGGCGGTCTTGAGGAAAAACGCGGCGAACAGCACAATGCCCATGTAGGCGGCGACCGCCACCAGGATCATGTTGAGCGTGCCCACGCGTCCGGCGAGCTTGCCGTAGATGATGGCGGACGGAAAGGCCACGAACTGTGTAACGAGCAGGGCCAGTACCAGCTGGGTCGAGTCGATGCCCAGAGCCGAACCGTAGCTGGTTGCCATGGAAATGACCGTGTGCACACCGTCGATGTAGAAGAAGAACGCGATCATGTAGACCAGCACGGTCTTGTTGTGGGCGATCTCGCGCATGGTGTGTACGACCTCGGAGAACACGCCGCCCACGATGTGGCCGATGGTGTCCTCGGGACCGCGCTCGCGACCGTACTTTTGCTTATAGGTGCGAATGAGCGGCAGGGTAAAGATGAGCCACCAGGCACCAGTGATGACAAACGACAGACGCGTTGCCAGCATGGTGGGGACGCCAAGAGCGGGACCACCCATGATAAGCGCCAGGCAGATGATAAACGGCACAGTGGAACCGATGTAGCCCCAGGCATAGCCCGAGCTGGACACGGCGTCCATGCGCTCGTCAGTGGTAATGTCGGGCAGCATGGCGTCATAGAACGTCATAGAAGAGTTAAGGCCGATGGTGCACAGCACGTACACGGTCAAAAATGCCATGGCGGACATTGGGATAGCCTGCGCCAGGCAAAGCACCAAGCCCGTGAGGAAGAAGCCCAAGAAGAACTTAATCTTGTTGCCGGCGTAATCGGCAAGCGCGCCCAGAATGGGCATGAGCATGGCAATGACCAGCGAGGCAATCGTCTGCGCGCTACCCCAAGCGACCACCAGGTCGGCCGAGGAAGCACCGGTATTGATGGCGTTAAAGTAGATGGGCACCACCGAAGTGTTGAGCAACACGAGGGCCGAATTGCCCACATCGTACATAACCCAGTTACGCTCGAGCTTGGTGTATTTCATGGACAGGGACCCTTCGTATTCGCCCGATATGCAGTCAGTTCATCGTACCCCAATTGCACAGAGGCACCGGTAAGGATTCGGCAAAGGGACACGCACGAACCCTACCCCTCGCGGTCGAACTCTTCGTCAGCGCCGAGCACGCGACCGCTGTAATTGACGTGGTTGGTCACGGCCTCCATATCGCCGGTCTCGATAAAGCGGGTGACCGTGCACTCGTAATCGGCCAGCGCGCGGTCAAAGACCTCGGGGAAGCTCTCGTTCGAGACCTCATCGGTAAAGGGATTCTTCCACGTCAGATGGCCCAGATTGCCGGTGCGCTCGGGCGGCTCGGTCGTCACGCGGTGAGCAAGGCCATCGAGCAGGGAGTAGTCGTGTACTAGGCCCTCGACCAGGGCAATTGCACGCGTCTTGGCCGAGCCCGCCGGTTCAATGGCGCGATAGAGCAGCTGCATGTCGGCAACGGCGGCACCGTACTCCCCCGCTGGGATATCGATACCGTACACGCGCCCGGCAACATAGCTCATCAGCACGCCGGCCACGCGATTGATGCGGTCGGTGGTGACGATCTCGCCCGCCGGCGGATAGTCCTCGACCGTGGCCCCGTCGCGCTTGAGCTGCAGCATCAACACGTCCAGGTCACTTTCGAGCACCGCATGGACCTGGCTGCCCGAATCCCCCAGCTCGGGATCGGACTCGACAATGCCAAACTGCTGCTCGTAGACAAAGGGATGGGCGTTACGGTCGAGCACGTAGTGCGACAGCAGGCCCAGCGCAAAGGCGCGGCCCAAGTTGGCATCGCGCGGGAGCAGATGGGACACGCCGTCGCGCAGGCACGAGAACTGGCGCGACATGCGCGAGCGATGCATGGCCTGCGCCAGCAGCGTGCAGTCGGAAACGCGCGGCGTCAGGATGTGGAAGAAAAACGGGTCGGGACCCTGGTTGCCCAGGATAAAGGCAATGCGTTCCTCGTCGGACGTAATGACGCCCTGCGGCAGACGATCGATGCTTTCCTCGCCAAACAGATGATGCGTAATAAGCGCAGGCATAATGATCCTTTCGATTTCATTCGATGTCACCCATTATGCCCACCGCGCGCCCATGCCAAACCTGCGTCGGCAAACGATGGCATGCGGACCGTCTACACAAGCCCCAGGCGCGCCTTAACCTCGGCAGCGCGACGACGGGACACGGGCACCGTCGAGGTTACGCGATCGAGCCTGAGTTCCATAAGACCCGTAGAACCGATCTCGACATTGTGCACGTCTTCCAAATTGACCAGATAGCTGCGGTGGACACGGATAAAGCCCTCGGAGGCCAGGCGCCGCTCGAGCGATGAAATCGACTCATTGATCAGATATGTTCCCTCGGCGCAGACGGCGTTGCAAAAATCGGCGCGCGCCTCAAAGTAGCAGACATCCGCCACGGGAATGAACACCTTTTTACCCCCACGATCCACCGTCAGGCGCAAAGGCTGGCGCGGAGCATGGACGACACGGCGAGCGCCCAGGGCGGTCTCGATCTTATCGAGCGCCTTTGACAGGCGAGCATCCTCGACCGGCTTTACGATGTAATCGACGGCATCGAGGTTATAGGCATCGGCCGCATACTCGGCAAATGCCGTCACAAACACCACGACCGGCGGTGTCTTTAGGTTCTGAAGCGTCTCGGCAAGCTCAATTCCCGAGCGACCGGGCATGGTAATGTCTAAAAACAGCACGTCGGGCTTGTTCGACAGAATCGATTCCACGGCTTCGGTGACATTGCCCGCCTCGGCAATCTGGCCCACACGCGCATCCTTTTCCAACAGATAGCGTAGCTCAGCCCTAATTGGGGGCTCGTCATCAACCACCAAGATATTCCAGCCTTCGGACATATGCGCTTCCCCTCTTTTTTTCTCTCAATCCAACCGCGTGCTACACCGTTAGCGGCGCCGGCTCATGCGGCTCGCCGTTCAACTCAACGATGACCTGCGTTCCCACGCCCTCCTGGGACTTCACGCGCATGCCAGAATCTTCTCCGTAAAAGAAATGGATGCGCTGAAGCACGTTGAAGAGCGCCAAGCCGCAGCCTCGCTTGACGGAGCCGTCGGCGGTAATGCTTTCGGGCTCCTCTCGGCGATGCTGCTCAAACAGATGCGCGCAGACTTCTTCGCTCATACCGATGCCGTCATCTTCGACGATGATCTCCAAGCCGTCATCGGTCTCAAAAGCCCTAACACGAATGGAAAGCGGCTCGGTCTCGCGCTGCGCATGCTTGATACAGTTTTCGAGCAGCGGCTGCAAGATAAACGGCGGCACCAGGCTGTCGCGCACCTCAAAGTCGATGTCGACCGAAACGCGCAGACGGCCGTCGCCATACCGGGCCTGCATAAGATTGATATAACGCGTGCCCTGTTCCACCTCGTGCTCGAGCGTGGTGAGCGTATCGGAGTCAGAAAGCGTCTGACGATAGTAGTTGGAAAAGTCGATCAGCAGCGATCGTGCCTTGTCGGGCTCGGTTCGAACGAGCGAAACGATCGTGCTAATGGTATTGAATAGAAAATGCGGATCGACCTGCGACTGCAGAGCGCGGAGCTCAACGCGGGCCGTGAGCTCATCTTGGCGCTCGAGCTCAAAGCTGGCGAGCTGCGTGGAAATGAGATCGGCGAAACCCGAGGCAAGCGCCGTCTGGCGCATATCGATGCTGCTCAGGCGTGGGTAATACAGCTCGAGTGTGCCCACGCAATGACCACGCACGCTAAGCGGCGCGACAATACCGGCACGCAGACGGGAAAAATAGCCGCCCGTCTCATTGGAGGCATCACGCGAAAACACGCTCTGCTCGCCCGTCTCAATCACGTTGAGCGTGGTCTTGAGCACTACCGGGGTTCCGGCAGGGCACTTTGCCGAGTCCTCGCCCCAGCTTGCCAGCACCTGCCTGCCGTCAGTAAAGCAGATGGCAGAAGCGATGGTCTCGGACAGGATAATTTTAGAGGCACCCAGGGCCGCTTCGGGCGTAAGGCCGCGCGACGTGTAGGCAAATATTTTTGATGCGATGGCGAGCGTGCGGTCGGTTGCGCTCGATGTGAGGTCATCGGGGACCACAAAGACATACGAGAAGAAGAAGCACAGCATGACCAGGCCGGCAATAACGACAACGCCTGGAACGGGATTGGGATTATCGGTTAAATCCCAGATAAGCAGCAAGATAAGCGCCGGAACGACAACACCGAGTAGGATGGCCTGAACCACATGCTGGGCCGTACGAAAGACCTTGGTAGAGTTGTAACTCTTGCCCAGATTCAGCCTGTTTAAATCCACCGTCATCCCCTCTTGTCCGTAGTACCGATAGCAATAAAGAGGGCCGCAAGCGACCCTCTCCATTGCATTATGCAATCAAAAACTGTGTTTTACATCCAGCCATCGACAAACGGTAGCTTAGGCGCTGTACTTGTTTGGCTCGCCGAAGGTGCCGGCCTCGACAATCCAGCCGTCCTTCATGATGACGTCCATGTTGTCGGTGTTGAGCACGTGGATGTCGGCGGCGACGTCACCGTTGACGACCAGCAGGTCGGCGCACTTGCCGGCCTCGATGGAACCGGTCTCGTCCTCGATGTGGCACATCTTGGCACCGTTGAGGGTGGCGCAGGTGATGGTCTCGACCGGGGTGAAGCCGATCTTGTCGACGAACTCGTACATCTCCTCGATGGAGCAGGTGCCGTACGGGGTGACGAAGGAGAAGGAGTCGGAGCCGATCGTCATGACGACGCCGCGCTTCTTGGCCTCGCGCAGGCAGTCATAGTTGCGCTGCAGCTCCTTCTCGACCAGGGTACCCTCGTACTTGTCGTGCAGCTCGGGGACGTAGACGGGAGGATAGGTGGCGTACCAGGTGGGCAGGAAGGCGATCGTCGGGGTGAAGAAGGTGCCCTGCTCGGCCATAAGGTCCATGGTGCGCTCATCGATATCGAAGCCGTGAATCAGCTGCTCGCAGCCAAAGCGAACGGAATCGTAGGCGGCGGCGTGGTTGTTGTAGCAGTGGCTCCACACGGGGATACCGACCATCTTGGCCTCTTCGACCACGGCCTGGATCTCCTCGGAGCAATAGTGCTGGTCGCGACCGGAGTCCCAGCGCCAGATGCCGCCACCGGTAGCCCAGATCTTGATGGCATCGGGGTTCTCGCGCAGGCGACGACGGACGGCCTTGCGCAGATCCCAAGGACCGTCGACCTGGTCGCCCCAGGGATGGGATTCCTTGTTGAGCTCCTGGGTGCAGTGGTGGGAGTCACCGTGACCGGCAACACGGCAGAAGCCGAGGCCGGTGGCCAGAACGCGCGGACCCTTAAAGACGCCCTTGTCGATGCAGTCGCGAATCTGGATACCAAAGCGGCCGATCTCGCAGACGGTGGTGAGGCCGTGGGTGAGGCAGTCGTAGGCCTGCTTGACGGCGACGGCCTGCTTCTCGAGGAGCGGCTGCATGACCCAATCGGTGTCATCGTCGGTCAGGTTGCCCGAGAAGTGCAGGTGGGTGTCGATCAGGCCGGGAAGGACAGTCTTGCCGGCGGCGTCGATAACCTCAACGCCCTCGGGAAGGTCCTGCATAACACCGGCGTACTCGATCTTGCCGTTATCGTCGACGAGAACGAGGGAGTTCTCGACCGGCTCGGCACCGGTACCGTCGATGAGCTTGCCGCCAACGATTGCATACTTAGTGGACATGGTTCCTCCTTATGGATCCATATAGTGGGTGAGGCCGTGTTGGGTTAAGGCCTCACAAAGCTACCCAAGTGATGCCGGGTTCGGTACGCGGGAGAGAGGGCACCGCGCACCCAATCCGCCCCGGCTCGGCGTTACTTTTTACGGGAATTGGTGAAAGCCATGAGAGCCAGGCCAATAGCCAACCAGCCGATCACGATGCTCCACTCCACCATGTTGAGGGAGGCGGGAGAGAACGGAATCACGAGCAGGCCGATGATGATGGCGCAGGCAGCGATGGCGAGGCTGATGCCAAACTTGCCGCCGGGCACCTCGTAGGGACGAGGTAGGTCGGGCTCGGTGAAGCGCATGCGCAGGCAGGCAAGAGCGACCATGCCGCAAGAGAAGATGAAGGCGAGAGCCGACACATTGGTCAGAGGGATGAGCATGTTCTTGCCCAGGAACGGACCGACGACGGTGATGATGGCCAGAACGACGCAGGCGAGCTTGGGAGCGCCGGAATTGGGATCGACCTCGGCAAACTTCTCGGGCAGCTGGCCCTTGCGGCCCATGGCGAGCATAATGCGGCTCGTGGCGCCGTAGAAGGAGTTCATCGGGCCCATGGGTCCAAGCGTGGCGATGACGAGCATGGCCAGGTACAGGAGCATGTTGATGCCCTTAAGACAGGCAAGCGCGGGAACCGGGCTCTTAACAAACTCATGCCAGTCAAGGATAGTGCCGAACGAGTAAATGCAGACCATGTAGAAGCCGCCGGCGGCCAGCAGGGCCAGGGAGATGATCTTGCCGAACTTGTTCCAGTTAAGGCCCTCGGCTGCTTCCTCAGCCTGCTGAGGAATGGTGTCGAAACCGGCGTAGAAGAATGGGGTCAGAACCAGGACCGACACGATACCGGCGAACAGGCTGGTGCCCTCGGTGGCGGCCTTACCGCCGCCAGCACCGGCGACCTGGGAGAACACAGGCATGGCGTTGTTCGGCGAGCCGGTGAACAGCGAGACGCCCATGGCGAGTAGCATGCCGCAGAGCAGGGCCTTGGTCAGGAAGGCTTGGAGCTTGGCGGCCGAGCTGGCACCGCGGAAATTGAGGAAGATGACGTAGACTGCAAAGCCGAGCGCGATCAGCGTCGGGAACAGGTAAACGTCGGCGCCCAGGATGGTGTACAGCTTGATGGCGCGCAGCCACTCAAGACCGGGCAGGCTACCGAACATCTCGGACACGAGAGTCGAAATGGCAATGGCCTCCCACGGGCACAGGATGCCGTTGCCCAGGGCCAGGAGCCAACCGGTAATGTAGCTCAGTGTACGGCCAAAGCTACGATCGACATACTCGACGATGCCGCCCGAGATGGGGATAGCAGCCGTAAGCTCACCGAAAACAGCTCCGACGGGCACGAGGAAGATTGCACCCAAGAGGAATGCGATCATAGCGGGAACGGGACCGCCGCCCACGACCATCCAGTCGCCGACCTGCAGAACCCAACCGGTACCGATGATGGCACCGAAACCGATGGTGAAGAAGTTCCAGAGCGAAAGCGTTTTCTTCATGCCGCCGGTATCCTCGACTGCAACTTCTGCGTTCTTGTCCGCCATTGTTCCCCTCCTTTCCTTTCTGACGCCCCTTGGCGTCACCCCTTGCACGGCCTGTTTTGCCGCGCACTTTTTATTTCATGGCTTTAAGATACGGCCTTGGCACAGCAACGCCACTCGCAGCTCGACCGAAGGCAGAACTGCAAAACGAGCGGCGCCGTTTTTGGGACGAACGGCGAGGGGCGCCACTCGGTGCGGGCGTCCGTTTTGATGACGCGACTCAATCGCTCGCGGAGGGCGTCGCTTTATGACGCCAGGCTCGCTCCCGTCCATGCCGCTTACCGAGGTTTTGGTGTATGTCCTCATTTGCTGCACGTCTTTTTTGTAGGATGGACGGGTTATACATGAGACGAGGCGGTGCAAATGGCATACGAATACAACGGCGGCGAACGACAGCGAAACGTTCGCCTTGCCGGGCGTACCACGCCAGCATCCAGGAGTGTTTTTGACAACGACGGGCCGCAGCGTCCGCAGGATCGCCCCTCGTCGTCTATGCTGCAGAATACCAGCACGCGTCAGGCGGATCGCCCACGCTCGGGCACCCGTCAACGCCGGGCCGAAGTGCCTCGGCGGCAGAAAATCGATCGGCGAAAGTCTGACAATCACATCAGCCGTTTCTTTTCGAAGCCCCGCGGCGGACGCGGCGCAAAGCAGCCACGGCCGCTGGGACGCGGCCAGGCCGCCAATCCGCAGATTCATCGTCTCTGTCTTGCCCTGTGCTCCATCATGGCATGTCTGGCATTTGTGTATCTGGGGTCGTGTGCCTCGCATGGCTCTGCCGGCCTAGAGCCCACCGCCGAGGAAAAGCTCCTCAAAGCCCCAGTCGCACCCGGCTACTCGTTTGCTTTTTCGACCCCACGTTCGCAGTGGAGTGCCGGCACCATGCCGCATATTTACCAGATCGACCCCGCATGGTCGGAGCTGCCCTACGCCGGCGGAACTATCCGCCAAAACGGCTGCGGACCCACCTGCCTCACCATGATCTACATCTTTAAAACGGGGCGCACCGATATGACGCCGGTCGATATGTGCGCCCTTTCCGAGGCGGGCAACTATGCCCCCACCGGTGCCACCGAGTGGTCGTTTATGACGAGCGGCGCCGCGCAGCTGGGGCTTAACGGGACGCAGCTCTACAACGACCGAGACTCGATGGCCCAGGCCTTGCGCTCGGGTGCTCCCGTAATCGCCGTCGTGCGTCCCGGCATGTTTACCAACGTGGGTCATTACATCGTCCTCTACGGCATTGACGACGCCGACCGAATCGGTGTCTACGATCCCAATTCGCCCAGCCGTAGCGCCCGCCGTTGGGGCATCGTAGAAGTCCTCAACGAAATCGAAACCATGTGGGCCTACTACTAGTCATTGGGGACAGACTTAAATGGCCAATACTAGTCATTGGGGACAGACTTAAATGACCAGCCATTAAATGACTAGCCACTGGGGACGGTCTTTGCAGACGACCGCTCGCGCTGCCGAAAAGGACTGTCCCAAGATGCCGGCAGAAAAGGAACGTCCCCAAGTGCCGGGTTTCCGCGGTCTTCAGCGCTTCTCATGAACAGTCACCTCAATAGCAAAAGCCCCGCAGTCGGAGCGGACTGCGGGGCTCATGAAGAGAGGCTAGTTTGTGGGCGCTTTGCCTGGCGCCCACAAGAGAGGCAACAGAGTAGAGGCTACTCGTGGATGCGGGTACCGGAGAGGCCGGCCATGGTCTCGGCGGCCTTGTCCAGGGCGCCGATAATGCAGGTGCGGCCCTTGCGGGAACGGGCGAACTTGATGGCAGCGCGGACCTTGGGCTCCATGGAACCCTTACCGAACTGGCCCTCGTCGGCCAGGCGCTCGGCCTCGTCGGCGGTGAGGTCCTCGAGCTCCTCCTGGTTGGGCTTGCCAAAGTTGATGGCGACATGCTCAACGGCGGTCAGCAGGAACAGAACGTCGGCGTCGCAGTCCTCGGCCAGCAGCTCGCCGCCCAGGTCCTTGTCGATGACGGCGGGAACGCCCTTGTAGCAACCCTTGTTCTCGTAGTCGCGGACGACGGGAATGCCGCCGCCACCGCAGGCGATGACGATGAACTCGTTGTCGAGCAGGTTGAGGATGGAGTCGGCCTCGACGATCTTCTTGGGATCGGGGGAGGCGACGACGCGGCGCCAGCCGCGGCCGGAATCCTCGACGAAGACCTTGGAGGGATCCTCGGCCATGAACTCCTTGGCCTGCTCCTCGGTGTAGAAGGGGCCGATCGGCTTGGTCGGGTTCTTGAACGCAGGATCATCCGGGTCGCACTCGATCTGGGTGACGACGGTGGCGGCGTGCCAACGCTTATAGCGCTTGTGCATCTCGCGGCCGATGCCCTGCTGCAGGTGATAACCAATGTAGCCCTGGGACATGGCGCCGCACTCGGGCAGCGGCATCTCGGGGGTGCCGATGGCGTCGTGGGCGGCGGCGAAGGCATTCTGGATCATGCCGACCTGCGGGCCGTTGCCGTGGGTGATGATGATCTCGTTACCCTGCTCGATGAGGCCGAGGAGTGCGTGGGCGGTGTTGCTCACGGCCTCGATCTGCTCGACGGGGTTGTTGCCGAGGGCGTTGCCGCCAAGGGCGACGACAATACGATCGGGCTTGCCAAGAGGCTTAGACATTGCTGGAATCCTTTCTGTAAAAGGCCTACATCCCATTAATAACCCACGTTCGTGCAATACGCGAGTTTATTAAGGTTTATATTCTCTTTATCGCTCATTTTATTCATTTTGAAAACAGTTGAACGGTGAACGGTCGTTTTTACCCGTTCAGCGTAAAGATGCCCAGCTCAAGCATATCTAAGCTATTTACGTGCGACTTTATTTTGATATAGCAGGGATTAGACCAGATTATGCAAACTATATCTTTGCTAAACACAAAACAGACAGCGCAATATCTTACTCGCACTATACGAGATTCTATACATTTTTAAGACGAGTATGCAGCCCAACAAAAACATGGGGCTTTTCATCCAGCATAAGGAATATAGACGAGCTCCAAAAAGCAACCAGCCCCAAAGCACGGGGACAGAAGGCAACAACAGCTAAAACCTCCATCCATCCCCAAAGTGGCGCGACTTTCGCGGCAAAGCCGCGAAACAGCGAAGGGGACAAAAGGCCCCCTCAGCCACGTCCTTCATTCAGCCCCACAATCCGAGGACGTAGTCGTAGCAGGATCTGAGGGCTAACCTTCGCGGACATTCCGCAGGACGAAAGAACCCCCGCCGCACGTAGTGCGCAGCGGGGGTTCTTTCATGTCCGAGGACGTCCGCGAAGGTTAGCCCTCAGATCCTGCGGTGGGAGACCTAGGCCTCGTTGTACACCGTCTTGAGCTTCAGCAGGTGAGCGTAGCGGTCCATAGCGGCCTGCTCGTTCTCCTTGAAGAGCTCCTCGGCGCGCTCGGGGAAGGAACGCGTCAGCGAAGCGTAACGGGCCTCGTTCATCAGGAACTCCTGATAGCCGCCCGCGGGCTCCTTGGAATCGAGCGAGAACTTCTTGCCGGCAGCAGCCTCGGGGTTGAAGCGGAAGAGGTTCCAGTAACCGCACTCGACAGCCTTCTTCATCTCGGCCTGGCAGTTCTGCATGCCGCCCTTCTTGATGGAGTGCATCTCGCAGGGGCTGTAGCCGATGATGAGGGACGGGCCGTCGTAGGCCTCGGCCTCGTGGATGGCCTTGAGAGTCTGAGCCGGGTTAGCGCCCATGGCGACCTGCGCCACGTAGACGTAACCATAGCTCATAGCGATCTCGGCCAGAGACTTCTTCTTGGTCACCTTACCGGCAGCGGCGAACTGAGCAACCTGGCCCAGGTTCGAAGCCTTGGAGGCCTGTCCGCCGGTGTTGGAGTAGACCTCGGTGTC
This sequence comes from Collinsella sp. LCP19S3_F2, assembly GCF_052121015.1. Lineage (NCBI taxonomy): Bacteria > Bacillati > Actinomycetota > Coriobacteriia > Coriobacteriales > Coriobacteriaceae > Collinsella > Collinsella sp. LCP19S3_F2. The sequence goes on along the minus strand of NZ_JBQKFA010000002.1, from coordinate 233,433 downwards.
GAAGACGAAGACGTTGACGTTGTGGCCAGAAGCCAGGACGTGGTCCAGACCACCGAAGCCGATGTCGTAGGCCCAACCGTCGCCACCGAAGATCCAGAAGGACTTCTTGGTGAGGTAAGCCTTGTCGGCGAGGATCGCCTTGGAAGCGTCGCAGCCGCACTTCTCGAGCTCGGCAACGTAGGCGGCGGCAGCAGTCTTGGAGGCCTCGGCGTCGTTGACGGAGTCGATCCAAGCCTGACCGGCGGCCTTGAGCTCGTCAGACGGACCGTCAGCGGCGATGAGCTCCTGGGTGGCGGCGATCAGCTTATTCTGGACGGCCTCGTAACCGATGGCCATGCCCAGACCGTGCTCAGCATTGTCCTCGAACAGGGAGTTGTTCCACGCCGGGCCGTGACCGTCCTTGTCCTTGCAGTAAGGAGCGGTGGCAGCGGGGTTGCCCCAAATGGAGGAGCAGCCGGTGGCGTTGGAGATGAACATGCGGTCGCCGGCGACCTGGGTCACCAGACGTGCATAAGCGGTCTCGGCGCAGCCGGCACAGGAGCCAGAGAACTCCAGGTAGGGCTGCTTAAACTGGCTGCCCTTGACGTTGGCCGCGATGAGCTCCTTCTTCTCGGAGACGTTCTTGACCATGTAGTCCCAAACGGGCTGCTGATCCATCTCCTGCTCGGTGGGAACCATCTCGAGGGCGCCCTTGGGGCAGACCTTGGCGCAGTTGGTGCAGCCCATGCAGTCGAGCGGGGACACAGCCATGGTGAACTTCATGCCCTTGGCCTTGGGACCCATGGCGTCGAGCGTACGGGTAGCCTCGGGCGCGGCGGCAGCCTCGTCCTCGGTCATCGCGAACGGACGGATGGTGGCATGCGGGCACACATAGGCGCACTGGTTGCACTGGATGCACTTGGTCTCGTCCCAGTGAGGAACGACCACGGCGACGCCGCGCTTCTCGTATGCGGAGGCGCCCAGCTCAAACTGACCGTCGGCACAATCGACAAAGGCAGAAACGGGCAGGCTGTCGCCATCCATGCGATCGATGGGCTCGAGCAGGTTCTTGACCTGCTGGGCGATAGCGGACTTGGTCTCCTCGGAAAGCTCGACAGGAGCGGCGTCCTCGGCGGTAGCCCAGTCGGCCGGAACCTCGAACTTACGGAAGGCGGTAGCGCCGGCATCGATGGCCTTGTGGTTGGCGTCGACGATGGCCTGGCCCTTCTTCATGTAGGACTTGGTAGCCGCGTCCTTCATGTACTGCAGGGCGTCCTCGGCGGGCAGGACCTTGGCCAGCGCGAAGAAGGCGGACTGGAGCACCGTGTTGGTGCGCTTGCCCATGCCAACCTTGGCGGCCAGGTCGATCGCGTCGATCAGGTAGACGTTGACGTTGTTGTTCGCGATGTAGCGCTTGGCCACGGCGGACATGTGCTCGGCGAACTCCTCGTCGCTCCACTGGCAGTTGACCAGGAAGGTGCCGCCAGGCTTGACGTCGCGGACCATCTTGAAGCCCTTGACGATGTAGCTGGGGTTGTGGCAAGCGACAAAGTCGGCCTTGGTCACGTAGTACGGCGAGCGGATCGGGGAATCACCAAAGCGCAGGTGCGAGACGGTAACGCCGCCGGTCTTCTTGGAGTCGTACTGGAAGTAGGCCTGAACGTACTTGTCGGTGTGGTCGCCGATGATCTTAATCGAGTTCTTGTTGGCGCCGACGGTACCGTCGCCACCCAGACCCCAGAACTTGCACTCGATGGTGCCGGGAGCTGCGGTGTTGGGCGCATCCTCGGCCTCGGGCAGGCTCAGGTTGGTCACGTCATCGACAATGCCGATGGTGAACTCGCGCTTGGGCTCGTCCTTCTTGAGCTCCTCGAAGACGGCAAACGCGGACGCGGGAGGCGTGTCCTTGCTGCCCAGGCCGTAACGGCCGCCGACGACCTTGATACCCGTCTTGCCGGCCTCGTAGAGAGCGGAGACGACGTCCTGGTAGAGCGGCTCGCCGATGGAACCCGGCTCCTTGGTGCGGTCCATGACGGCGATCTTCTGGACGGTCTCGGGGAGAACGTCCACGAAGTGCTTGATGGAGAACGGACGGAACAGGCGAACCTTGACCAGGCCGACCTTCTCACCGTGAGCGTTGAGGTAGTCGATGACTTCCTCGAGCACGTCGCAGAAGGAGCCCATGCACACGACGACGCGATCGGCATCGGGAGCGCCGTAGTAGTTGAACAGGCCGTAATCGGTGCCGAGCTTCTCGTTGATCTTCTTCATGTAGCCTTCGACGACGGCAGGGAGCTCGTCGTAGACCTTATTGCAGGCCTCGCGGTTCTGGAAGAAGATGTCGCCGTTCTCATGGCTGCCGCGGGTGTGCGGGTGCTCAGGGTTGAGCGCGTGATCGCGGAAAGCCTGGACGGCGTCCATGTCGCACATCTCGGCAAGATCCTTGTAGTCCCACATGGCGACCTTCTGGATCTCGTGGCTGGTGCGGAAGCCGTCGAAGAAGTTGAGGAACGGGGTCTTACCCTCGATGGCGGCAAGGTGAGCCACCGGCGAGAGGTCCATGACCTCCTGGACGTTGCCCTCGGCGAGCATGGCGAAACCGGTCTGGCGGCAGGCCATGACGTCGGAGTGATCGCCAAAGATGTTCAGGGCGTGGGAAGCGACGCAACGCGCGGAGACGTGGAAGACGCCCGGGAGCTGCTCGCCCGCGATCTTGTACATGTTCGGGATCATCAGGAGCAGTCCCTGAGAAGCCGTGTAGGTGGTGGTCAGAGCACCGGCGCCCAGCGAACCGTGAACGGTACCGGCTGCACCCGCCTCGGACTCCATCTCGACGACCTTGACCGGGGTGCCAAAGATGTTCTTGCGACCCTGGGCCGCCCACTGGTCGACATGGTCGGCCATCGGGCTGGACGGCGTAATGGGATAAATTCCCGCTACCTCGGTGTACGCATACGAAACATATGCGGCCGCCTCGTTGCCGTCCATAGACTTAAACTTACGCGCCATATACCCCTCTCCTCTCATATAGGTATACAGGCCCCGGCGATTACCGGGATGTTGGCGTGATGGGATTTTCGCTGTTGCTTCCAGTCATCTGACAGGCGGACTCAGCAGCAGGTACATGGCGTGGAGAGAAGGCATGCCGAGGCGAGGAGGGCTGCACGCGCTCCACAGGCCCAGCTACCCGTCTTGCACATGATCGAGCGCCGCAAAGGCCGCATGCCGGATGCTCCCGGGCACGCCCCGGTGATGGGAAGCGCCCGCAACGGAAATCCGCATGCGGGTTTATTGTACCCCGCCGTCAAGTGTAATTTCGACAAATATAGGCGGGCGGTAAAGGTTTACCCCGAGCGACCATCAAGGGCAAAAATAATCCTTCCGTCACCGAGAGACCAAATGGCAGCTGCGGTGAAATAGGAACTGTTTTTGCCGGCCGCAGCCTTAAACAGTCCCTATTTCACCGCAACTTATTTAGGAGATGAGTCAGAGGGCGCCGAGGAGGATGGCGTAGGTTGTGGATTCTCCGAGCCTGAGCTCGTCACCGGGGTTGAGTTGAGCGGAGCGGCCGGGCTCGACCTGGGTGCAGACGTTCGTCGCGCCGTTTACCACCACGGTTCCGTTGGTGGACGACAGGTCCTCGACGTACCAGACATTTTGGTCATCGCACCACACGTGGGCATGGCGAGCCGAAACGTCATCGCCCACATCGGTGATATCGCCCTCCCCCGTCGCCAGCGCGCCGATCTCGACGCCCTCCTCACTCGGCTGAATCCAGCGCGGGGCGCTCACCACGTAGCCGTTTTGCACGCGCAGCAGTCCCAACGGGTGCGCAGGCGCCGCCTCGTGCTCGCCCGTGACCGTCGAGGTGCTCAGCGAGCGCGGCGTCGACGTGGCGCCGCCACAGGTCGCATGAGCGTAGTCGAGGGCATAGGTCACCGACGAGCGGACATCTGCCGAGCAGCCCACGGCGACAAACAGCACCAGGATGGCCTCGGCGCGCTCGGCGGGCATGAGCTCAGCCGCCTGCGACAGGCGCTCGAGCGCATTGCGATAGAGATTCGTGTCCTGATGGCATTCCTCGAGTGCCCGCACCATGGGCTCGCCAGCGGGGCCGCACACCATGTTGGTCACGGCCGTGGCGTCCATGGGATTGCGGCGGCGCAGGGCCAGCTGCGACATAATGCGCGCGGCCGAGGTGCCGTAATCGGCAAAATAACGTTCCTGCAGCGTGCCGACCGGCGCGCGCACGATAAAGCGCGAAACCCAAGAGCGATCGGCAGCACGGCTCTGCGGACTACGGCCGTCGACGAGCGGGCGGCTCGAGAGCACCAGGCCGCACAGTTCGATATGGCTCAGGTGTGCTGCGCGCTTAAAGATGTCAAACATTGCCCCGCACGGGGTGAGCTCAGCTTGAGAAGCCATGGCTTAGCCCTCCTTGGTCGCAGAGATAGTGTCGGATACTTCGGCCGGCCCGCCAAAGGCGCGAGCAGCCGCGGCTCCGCCGGCAAGCGGCGTCGCCATGGAAATTTTCGCACGTCGCGCTGACACGACGGGAAGCTCAAAGGCAAACCCCATCGCCAGCAAAAACCACGTGAGCGCATAGGTTGCAATTAAGGCGGCAACGAAGCCGCTCGCTACGGCGCGTTGGGAAAACACGGTGCATGCAACCGCAATCAGCACCGGAACCTCGCAGGCAGAAAGCGCCAGTACGCCTTGCAGGAACCCCGTGCGACGATCGTGTGCCATGGCGCCGGCAGCGATGCCCACCATGCCCGGCGGTGCCAACGCCAGTGCGGCGATAATGGCCGGCAGCTTCCCGGACCACATAAGCGGTCCTACGACGAGCGTCACATGGGCGCCCGACGCCAACAGCGCAGCTGATACCACGACCACAGCCCAAAGCACGCCGCATACCGCCGTCGCACCAACCATCGCCGCACGCCGGGTCGTGTGCCCCGATACCTCCATCGGGCACGGCATGAGCGGCTCGGCGCGAAGCGAGCGGGCGACATTTTGCGCATAGTGGTCGCAAAATGCCGAGAGCGCCGCCTCCACCGCAGCCGGCTCGGGACGATCTTCCTGATGGCAGGACAGGCAGGCCATGACCACGTCGAACAACTGGGCATCGACAAACGCCAGCGCATCGCGCAGATCCTCGGAATTTGGATCGAGTCCCAGCTGCTGAGCCTGTTCGGCCGCGGCAAGTGCCACATCGGGCTCGCGTCGCAGCAGTTGCGTCAAGTCGCAGCCGGGCGCGTGGGCGCCAACGGGATAATCGGGCAGCGTATCCATCTTGAGGCGATAAGGGCTGGCGATATCGCACGTCTTTTTGCGCGAGCCCGAAGTACCCGACGCACCCGGCGCTACTTCGTACGGCGCGACACCGGCGATGAGCTCGTAGACCGTGCTCGCCGCTGCATACACATCGATTGCCGGCGACATGCGAAGCATGCGCAGGTCGGGGATATCGTCGGTGAGCATCTCGGGCGGGGCGTAGGCCACCGTCGCGCGGCGCAACGTGGCATAGCGCTCGGTAAACGACGCCTTGCCGCCGGTGCCGGCCACCGCAGAGGCGGGCTCGAGCGCCAGCGAAGAGCCAAAGTCGATCAAGCACAGGTCGAAGGTGCCTTCGGCAAGCTGTCGGTCGAGCGGCAGGCGCGCCGTGCGCACCATAATATTAGCGGGCGAGATATCGCGATGGACGAACCCCTCGCCTACCAAGCTCATGCGGCAGAGCAGATCGAACAGGTCGCGACCCAGGCGCGCCGCCAGGAGCGGCGACAGACGCCCGGCATCGTCCACGGCAAGGCGCGAGCGCAGGCGAGCGAGCGTCTCGCCCTCGACCCACTCCATGACAATCGCGGGCACGCCGTCAACCTCGCCCCATCCATACAGGCGGGGAAAGCCTCTAAGGCCCGAAAGGGCGCGATGGCATTCATATTCCTCGCGAAACGCCGCCTTGAACTTGGTGACCAGCGCCTCGTGGGCGACATCGTCATCAAATTCGTCGCGCGTTGGCAAGATGAGCTGCTTGAGTGCCACGGCCTCGCCCTGCGCGTTGACGGCACGCGTCACACGGCCGATACCGCCGCGGCGCATGGTGGCGTCATCGGCAAACAGCATCGTAAAACGGCGCAGGTAGGCGGGAAGCTCGTCCGGGCCCAGCGCAATGGCGGGCTCAAACCCTCCAACGCGCGCCAGGCGCAGGCCCACCATGGGGTCACGGCTGAGCGACTGGGTTGCCACAGAAGCAAGGCTATTCGTCATAGGGCGATCGCCGCCACTTTGGTATTGAAGTTGTTGAGCGCGACGTCGTCATCGCCATAATGCCCCACCCATTGGCACAGATTGGTGTAGCAACCCCATAGGTTGGCGTATTGCTGATACCACTTTGACTTGGGAGAAAACGTTTGCCGGCCAAACTCGGCACGGATGACAAACATATCGTTGGCCAGGCTGTCGCACGGTCCGGTATCGCCCGTAGCGTTATAGGTCGAAACCACGCTGTTGGCGCGGGCGACATAGCCATCGAGCATGTTGTATTTGGTCACGAGCCAGCTGTGAATACTCTCCTCCTCGGCAGCCGAGAGACCACCCGAGCCCGTGTCGCCGCCGGCACCGCCGTCCGTCGAGCCATCACTCGAAGATCCACCGCCAGAGGCGGAGCCCGAACCGGAACCGCCGCCCGACGAATCGGAGCTGGAGCCAGACGAACCCGAACCGCCGGGCTGGCCTGCCTGTTGGGCGTCCTGCCCCTTCTGCTGCTCGGCCTTATTGACGACAGAAGCCACACTGTTGTTGGAAAGCTTCGTAATGACCTTGGTGTTGGTGAGCACGATGGTCTTGCCGTTTGCCAGCGTAACCTCGTTGTCCGATGTTTCTGGACTGTCCGCATCGTCGCCACCGAACACAACATGCGAGACCACGCTCGCCCACGCATATCCGGTTGTCGTTCCCAAGTCGCTTTTGGCCTTGCGCCCAATATGCAGCTCGCGCTCAGCATGCGCCTGTACCATGGACGGCACCGTCATGCCATAAGCCGAAACACCGGCTATGACCAGTACAAGCGAGCAAGACAGCAGCACGTACGCCCGAGGCGCCAGGCCCAGCCGGCGTCGCATGCGCACCGCGGCGCCATGCTTTGTCTGAGTGCTAGCGGGCCGCATGCGTTCTCCTCCAACAAAAACACGCCGCTTAAAAGCGGCGCATTCTTTCATATCCACATTTGAGTGTATCAGCGAACCCAAAAGGTTGTGCAACGAATGGGCAAATACGAGGTGCGAGTGGACCCATCCACGCGATAAGCGGATGAAAAGCAGGTTTGTTGTACAACAAATGCATGAACGCGTGCCCAATTATGAGCGCCCCGTGCGGCAGGCCGACGGGACATGCCGCGGAGCTGACGCCGCCTAGATCGCACGACGGGCCTCGATAGCACGGCCGAGCGTAAGCTCGTCAGCATACTCCAGGTCGCCTCCCACGGGCAGGCCGCTCGCCAGACGCGACACCTCGACGCCCAGAGGCTTGATGGTGCGGGCAAGGTAGCTCGCCGTGGTCTCGCCCTCAATGTTGGGGTTGGTGGCGATAATGACCTCGTGGATGTCCTCGTGGCCCAAGCGCGCCAGCAACTCGCGGATGTGCAGCTGCTCGGGGCCGATCTTGTCCATGGGGCTGATCACGCCGCCCAGCACGTGGTAGAGGCCGTGGTAGCTGCCCGTGCGCTCAATCGCCTGGACATCGCGCGGCTCACCCACCACGCAGATGCGGGTGGTGTCGCGCATCGAGTCTTGGCAGATGGAGCACTCGTCAGCGGTGGCGTAATTAAAGCAGCGGCTGCAAAAATGCACTTCCTGCTTAACCTCTAGAATGGCCTCGGCCAGGCGGCGCGCCTCCTCGGCGTCGGCCTCGAGCAGGTAGTAGGCGATGCGCTGGGCCGATTTGGGGCCAATGCCCGGCAGACGGCCCAGCTCATCGAGCAGTTTTTGCAGACTATGGTTGGCACTCATATATGTGCGCGTCTTAGAACGGCATGCCCGGGATGTTGAGGCCGCCGGCGATGGCGCCCATCTGCTTGTTGGCGAGCTCGTTGACGCCGCGGACGGCCTCGTTGACGGCAGCCATAATCATGTCCTGCAGCATATCGACGTCCTCGGGATCGAGCGCATCGGGGTCGATGGTGAGGTTGACGAGCTCCATCTCGCCGTTAACGGTCACCTTGACCATGCCGCCGCCGGCAGAAGCGTCGACGGTCTGGGACTTGAGGTTCTCCTGCGCGGCGGCAAGCTGCTCCTGCATCTTGCGGGCCTGCTTCATCATCTGCTGCATGTTCATACCGGCCATGATGGCTCCTTTACGTGTGGTCGCGCGACAAGCTGCAAGGGCAGCCGGGCACGGCGGGACTTTCAAACTCAAAAATCGTACCACGGCGCGGGGCATACGAGCGGGGCGGTCGCGCTAACTCAGTCGATGTACATGTCCTCTAGCGTGACGCGCCGCCCAAGACTATGCAAGGTCGAATTATGCAAGGTCTCACAACTCGGCGTATATACCCGCCCGCATAGTTACTCCACCGGCTTGAAGATGGTGGACTGGCCAAAGACACTACGTATGAGGGCTTTGGCCTCGTCCTCGGTCTGCGGGATGCCCGGGGCTGCGCCCTGGTGACCGAAAGGACTGCCAGCACCGGGGCTGGACTCCCAAGGGGCAGCGAGGGCGTCGTCACTTGCAGGAGCGGACGTCGCAGCCGCGGGAGCTGCGGCCGAAGCGGCAGGGCTGGGCGCAGGCGCCGCGGCAGGCACGTCGAACGGAGGAAGATCTTCCCCGCTCGCATCGCCGGCGAAGCCGCCGACCACGGCGTCGTCGTAGGGTACCTGCTCGGATTCCCATGGCGCAGCCTGTACAGACGGCTGAATCTTGGGAGCAGACGCGCACTCGGACACTCGGGGCGCGGGCTCGGTCGGGAGCTTGCCCGTGGCAGGAGCACCGGCAGGGTTGTCGGAGCGCAGCCAAGGGGCCTTGGCCAGGTCGGATGACTTGGGTGCAGGCGCGGCAGCGGGCTTGGACGCGGGGATCGGAGCAGCCGGTTTGGACACGGCGGGTTCAGTCACCGACGGGATCGGTGCCGCTACCGGTGCCGCTTTTGGCTGCGTCGCGCTGGCGCTCAAGGATGCAGGGGCCGCCGAGGACACGGGTTGCGGGTCCGCAGATGCCGCAGCCCGTGCAGATGGAGAAAGCTCCTCATGTTGAGGAGCCGGCCTGACACCCCCATCCAGGACATAGTCGACGGTGCGACGACCGAAGACCGCACTGACTGTCGGCAAAAACACCGCCTGTGTATCAGCACGCCCGAGCATCTTGATAGCAAATGCCGTAGGGAACGAGACCGTGAGCTTAGAACCATCGTCTGCCGTAGCGCGAGCGTTCAACAGGAGTGCCGCATAAGAAGGTTGTTGGGCCTTGACGCGCTCGACGACCTCGACCCATTTGCGCTGGAGCTCGCCGGCATCCTCTACCGCAGGGGTCTCGGCGGCGCCGGCGGCAGCAACCTGAGCGGCAGTGTTGGGCTGGGGCTTAGGCGCCGGCGCAGCGGCAGGTACGGGAGCCGAAGCGGCGGTGGGCTGGGGCATCGGAGCCGGGGCAGGCTGAGGAGCAGGCGCAGCGGGCTTGGAAGCTGACACGGACGCAGGCTGCGTCGCCGGAGCGGCGGCACCGCGATCCCAAGGCATGCCGCCCTGGCACGCGGGCGTAGCAGTGGGAGCGGCGGATGCCACAGGGGCAGCAGCTCGGGCACCCGAGATCAGCGTCGGTTGTTGTGTCGCCACAGGTGCAGCCGCGACAGCCGCAGGCGCAGCACCAGCAGCAGCCACGCTCGCCGGCACCGCGGCGTTGGCGACCATGGCCTCCAAGCGTGCCACGCGCTCGGCCAGGGCCTCAATGGTCAGATCGGCCTCGGGACGTGCCAGGCGCGTGCAGGCGATCTCGAGCACCAGGCGCACGTCGCTCGCACCCCTCATCTCCAACGCGGCATCGTCGAGCACTGTCAGCACGCGGGCCAGACGGTCGGCCGGATGCCCGCCAAAGGCAGCGGCCTCGGCAGCAAGCGCCTCAGCCTGCTCGGCCCCGCCCTCAAACAGCTCGCCACGGGTACCGGCAACGCAGGCCACATACACGTCGCGCACGTGCGCCACCAGGTCGCGCGTCAGCTCAAGCAAGTCATTGCCCTCCTCGACCTGTGCGCGAATGAGCCCATAGAGTTCAGCAATATCACGCTCGGCGATGGCGCGGGCAAACTCGCCCAGGATCTGGTCCGAAACCTCGCCCAAAAGCGAGCGGGCATCGTCCGCATGCACGGCGCCGTTGCCAAAAACGCTCAGCTGCTCCAGCGTGGAAAGCGCGTCGCGCATGCCGCCCTTGGCATGGCGCGCCACGATGGCCAGCGCCTCGTCGTCGTAATCGAAGCCCTCCTGCTCGCACACGTAGGACAGACGATGCTCGATATCCTCGTTGCCGATGCGGTGGAAATCGAAGCGCTGGCAGCGCGAGAGGATAGTCTCCAGAATCTTTTGCGGATCGGTGGTGCACAACACAAAGATCACGTGCGCCGGCGGCTCCTCGAGCGTCTTGAGCAGCGCGTTAAACGCCGCCGTCGTGAGCATATGGACCTCGTCGATGATATAGATCTTGTACTTGCCACGCACCGGGGCAAAGTTAACGGAGTTGATGATCTCCTCGCGCACATTGTCCACGCCCGTACGGCTTGCGGCATCGAGCTCGTAGACATCGGGGTGGTTGCCCTCGGCGATGAGCTCGCACTCTTCGCAAGTGCCGTCGGGCATGCAGCCGCTTGCGCCCTCGGCGCGCGCCGCCTCGGCATTGCGGCATAGCAGCGCCTTGGCCAGAATGCGCGCCATGGTGGTCTTGCCCGTGCCGCGCGGTCCGCAGAACAGGTACGCGTGGGACAAGCGTCCCTCGGTGATGGCGTGCTCGAGCGTCGAGACGATATGCTGCTGGCCCACCACGGAGTCGAAGGTGAGCGGGCGATACTTTCGGTACAACGATTCCATGGGTGCTCCCCCGGGTATACTGAGTTTTGTTGCCGCGACGGCCATGCGGTCGCACGGCATACTGCACTCATAATAACCCGTACGGCGAGCCCGCCGCGATAGGAGTCCAAAGAGCATGGCAGACGCAGAGAGCAACCTCGTTCCCTCCGAAGCAGCCGACCAGGTCGAGGTCGCGCTCGAGAAACAGGCAGCAGCCGACGACGGCATCCTGTACCTCAACGAGTATCAGTACGAAAACGACCTCGTCACCGACTTCGCCCGCTTGGTCGCCTCGCCCAGGCGTCGCGGCTCGCTGTATGTCGCCGCGGCAATTGCCGCGCTGCTCGGCATCGGCATGTTGGTGGCCGGCGGCAACTGGATCAAGTTTGGCGTCGTCCTGATCGTGTTCGGCGCCTTTTTGGCCTGGTGGAGCAAAAACCTGCACCACACGCTCGCCCGCGACTTTATCGACGCCGTCGAGGCCGACAAGTCCATGGGCGGCCGCTATCGCCGCGTCGCCGCCAACGAGGACGGCTTGATGGTTTGGGGCAAGAGCGGCAAGTCGCAGTTCTTCCCGTTTGAGAAGCTCGACCACGTACTCGACGGCGAGCGCATCTTTGTTGCCATGTTCGCAGACCAGGGCGTGACGATCCCCAAGGACACCTTTGTTCGCGGCGACGCCGAGCAGTTTGGCTCCTTCCTTAAGGCGCGCATCAACAAAAAGCTCCGCATCGAGACCAAGAAGAAGAAAATGAAGGCCGAGAAGGCTGCAGCCGAGGCCAAGCAGGGAGACAAGGCAGACAAGCCCCAGGACAACAAGGGCAAGCAGTGCAAGCAGAAGAAGGGCAAGAAGAAGCGCTAAGGCCAAGTCAGACAGGCAGCCTCGCATCCCGCTATCCTCCCCATGCACCAGAGCGTGCTACACTAGCAGCATCTATGCCACCGCGAATGGCTCGGCCCCGCGCCCGCCGCTCGCAAACGAACTTTAAACGCACGAGGGTTGGCCATGCCGCTTTTCTCGCAACATACCGCCCGGTTCTCGCCGGACGTCCCTTTGGAGGGCACCAGCTCTCGCGAGCTGCTCAAGCGGTACCAGCCGCTCGAGACGCTTGCGACCGGCGGTTTTGGCTCCATCGAGATTTGCCGCGACACGCACCTGCGTCGTCGCGTGGCCATTAAGCGCATCCCTCTTATCAACGGCTCCGGCATACCCGCCAGCGACATCATGGATGTACTGCGCGAGGCACATACCGCCGCCATGCTTCAACATCCCAATATCGTGCAGGTTATCGACTTTACGCATGACACCGCCTATGCCTACCTGGTCATGGAGTATGTCGACGGCATGTCGCTGGCCGAGTTTTTGCATCGCGTGGACGGCCACTCGCTCACCTTTGACGAGGCAGCGACCATTGCCGACGCATTGGGTCAGGCGCTCACCTTTGCCCATGCAAACGGCGTGCTTCATCTGGACATAAAGCCCGCCAATGTGCTCATTGACCACTCGGGCAATGTAAAGCTCACCGACTTTGGCATGGCGCGGCTGTCATCTGCCGGCGGCTTTGGCGGATCGCGCGGCGGCACCATCGGCTACATGCCGCCCGAACAGCTCGATATCGAGACCGGCACGGTCGACGAGCGCGCCGATGTCTTTGCCCTTGCCTGCGTGATCTACGAGAGCCTGTGCGGCAGCGCCCCCTTTATGGCGGCAACGCCTGCCGACTCGCTCGACCGCATCATCGGCGGCGCCACCTACCCCAGCGAGCTGATCCCGCACTTTCCCCCGGGAGCCGAGGCAGCGCTCATGAGCGCCCTCTCCCCTATGCCGCAAGACCGCCCCGATAGCATCGAGGCATTCTGCGACCAACTCCTTGCCGGCTTGGGGAGCGTGCGCGAAGGCCGTCGCAGCTTGGAGCAGATGGTAAGCGAGCTTTCGGACGACGAGCACGCGGCAGACGATATGGAGTCGCCGCCTTACGAGGATAACGCCATCGAAGTCGACCCCGCGCTCGGTTGGGCGGGCACGCGCTGGAGCTGCGCGCGCGATTACACCATGCGCGGTATCTCGGCGCTAACGTGTGCAACCTTCAGCTTTTTGCTTATGCAGACAGCGGGCGTCGCGGCGCTTCCCGGGCTGGTCGCCGCGGCCATCGCTATTGGCGCGGCGGCAGGCTTGGCACCGCAGATCGGCTCGGCTATCTCGGCCGTGGGCTTTTTGGTGCTCATGGCCAACGCCACCATGCAGGCGCAGGGCATCCTGTCGATGCTGCCGGTCGCGGTCATTTTTGCCGCCGCCATGTCCGGATGGTGGATTGCCTGGGGACGCACCGAAGCGGCCGCGAGCGCGGCACTCACCTGCGCGCTTGCGCTAGGTTGTCTAACCGGCGACGCCATCCTTGCCGCCGGGGCCGCCGCGGGCTTCGCGGCGTTTTGGCTCGGCCCGGCAAGCGCCGCTGCCGCCACGGGTATAGGCGCGCTTTTTGCCCGCCTGGCCGCAGCTGCCCTCCCTACGGGAGGCGTGCTGGGGCTTGGCAATGTCGCCGCAGCGCTGGGCGACGCGTTCCTCTGGGCCGCCTTCGCACTGATTGCAGCAGCAGCCGCGGCAACGTCGCTGCTGCTCAATGCCCATGCCAAGCGCGCCGAGCAGGGGTCAAACCTCGCCGCCATCGTCGCAATTGCCGTCGCCGGTATCGGCTCGGCCGTATCGTTTTGTCTTGCACACCATATGGAAATTGCCAGCCTTGCGGGCACGGTCGTCGCCAAGGCGGCGGTTGCGGGAATCCTATCCTCTATAATCGTTGGGATATGCCTGTATTTGCTCGGATACCAAAGAACCTATACGGAGAGTGATCTTTCGTGAACTTCCTGAACATCTTCGAGGACCACGTGGCCGGCATCTTCGGTGCCACCCGTGCCCCGTTCTCCTTTAAGAAGCTTGCCAAGCAGGCTGCTCGCGACATGGAGGATCAAACTCTGGTGATCAACGGCGTCAACACCGCGCCGGCGCTCTATACCATCCTGATCGCCACCGATGACGATCCCATGCTTGCCCCGTTCTATCCCGAGCTTTCGCGCGAGGTGCGCGAGTTTGTGAAGGCGCAGGCCGAAAAACGCCGCTACGTCTTTGTCGGCGAGCCCCTTGTTCGCTTTATGATCGACCCTCAGCTGCGCGCCGGCAAGTTCTCGGTCTTTGCCGAGAACGTCGACGCTCCCACGCTCGGCCGTCTGTACGAGGAAGAGCGCGCCTATCAAAACGGCCTGGGACAGAACAGCTCGGCCACAAGCCGTGCCGCAAGCGCCCCCCGCGCCGGTCAGCAGCAGTTTGCATCGCCGCAGCAACACCCGGCCGCCATGCCCCAGCAGCAGCCGACACCCCGCGCTGCCACTCCCGACCCGCTCGCTGTGGCCGACCCCTTTGCACCCAATGTCCCCGATCCCGCAGCCCCCATCCCTGTGCCGCAAACCGTCTCGCGCGACGCACTTGCCGGTATGGGCGGAGCGGCTGCCACTGGCGCCGCCGTGGGCCTTGGCGCTGCGACCAGCATCGCCTCCAACATGGCAAGCCCCCGCGCCCCGCAGCGTCCGCTCGCCCAACTCGTCGACGTCGTGAGCGGCGAGAGCCACAACATCACCTCCGCGCAGGTGACCATCGGTCGTGAGCGCTCGGTATCCGACATCGCCCTGCGCGACCCCAACGTGTCGCGCCGTCATGCCCAGCTCACCTTTACCGGCTCTGACTGGTCGATCGAGGACCTCAACTCCACCAACGGCACGCTCGTCAACAACCGCCGCATCACGCGCTGCCCGCTGCGCAACGGCGATCTGCTAACGTTTGGCCTGAGCACCTTTGAATTTAGGGGTTAATCGCTTATGAACATCGATATCGTCCTTTTTGCAGGCCGCATCGTACTGGTCGTCCTGCTTTATATCTTCTTGTTCGCCGTCATGAAGACCGGCGTGGGGCTCGTGCGCGGCCAGCGCCGCGACTCTGCCATCTGGACGATCGATGTGGACAAGGGCCCGCGCGGCATCCGCGGTATTCACGTGGATATGCTTGGCCCCGTCATCGTCGGTCGTTCGCCGTCATCTGACATCTGCATCAACGAGCCGTTTGTCTCTGCCTCGCATGCGCGTTTTTCGCTGCAGGGCCCGGCACTTATTATCGAGGACCTCAACTCGCTCAACGGCACCCTTGTTAACGGCCGCCAGCTGGTGGAGCCCGCAACGCTGCGCGAGGGCGACGAAGTCCAGATTGGCGACGTGGTCATGAAGGTGAACCGTCGATGATCGACGAGGAGAACAAGTCCGCAACCATGTCCGAGGCACTGGCTGCCCCCGCGGCCGTGCCGGCTCATGCCGCCCCGGCGGGCCCTGCGCCCGTTGAGCCCGAGGACACCGTGTTCTCCCTGCCTCTTTCGCATGTAACGCAAGACCATCCGATGCCCATCGATGGCCAGGATGAAGATAATTCCACCGATGCCCCCATCGGCGCGCACGCCGTTGCCGATCAACCTTCGGCACCGGAAACTACACCTGCGCCGGCCCACTTTGCCGAGTCTGTCGCCGCGGCAATCGATGAGAGCGCCGCGGTGTTTTTGGCCCCCGAGCCCACGGCACCGGTGTTTCCCGTAGTTCCAGCACCCACCGCAGCGCCCGAGCCCGCATCTACACCGGCACCCGCGGCGGCATCCTCCCCCGCGGCCGCATCGGCGCCCGAGGCCGTTCAGCCTACGGCCGAAGAGATGCCCGTCACAGCGACGGAGGGCGCCTCTCAGCCCCACAGCACGCCCGCGCCCGCGCACTTCGCGGCACCCGAGCCCGCAGCCGTCGCCCCGCAAGACGAAGAGCCTGCCGACAACACAACCGAAGTGCCCGCCACGTCTAAAGTCGACGATCCGAGCAACGAGGCCAACGCCGTCTCGCCCGGCGACACGGCCGAGATTGATGTCGCCGCCGTGGAGGCCAAGCTCAAGGACCCTGGTTCGACCATGAGTTTTGAGCCGCTGGCCGACGAGCGCATCGAGACCGATTCGACCTACGATGCCGGCACCACCACGCAACTCATGTGGGGCGCCCGCTCCGATGTTGGCTGCGTGCGTCCGCACAACGAGGACTCCTACCTGGTACAGTCGCCGCTCTTTTGCGTGTGCGACGGCATGGGTGGTCACGCCGCCGGCGAGGTAGCCTCATCCATCGCGGTCGAGACCATCGCCAAGACGGCGCCACAGGCTGCCGACGCCGCGCGCCTAGCCGCAGCCGTCGAAGCTGCCAACGCCGCCGTCATCGAGGCCGCACTCAACGGCCTGGGCAAGCCCGGTATGGGCTGCACGGCGACCTGCGCCTATATCGAAAACGACATGCTCGCCATCGCCCACGTGGGCGACTCGCGCGCCTACCTGCTCCACGAGGGCACGCTCATCCGCGTGACCCGCGACCACTCCTATGTGGAGGAGCTCGTGGACGCTGGCGAAATTACGGCCGACGAGGCGCGCGTCCATCCCAACCGCTCGGTTATCACACGTGCACTGGGTTCGGACCCCGCCATGTATGCCGACCACTTTACCCTGCACATCGAAGAGGGCGACCGCCTGATCCTGTGCTCGGACGGCCTTTCGAGCATGATTCCCGATAGCGAAATCGAAAACATCGCCACGCAATCGTCTACGGCGCAGATTTGCGTCGATAACCTGGTGGACGCCGCGCTCGCTGCCGGCGGCCACGACAACGTGACGGTAGTCGTTGTGGACCTGGTCGACGACGGCGTCATGCGCGAGGCGAAGCGTGTTCGCCGCCGCAACGTCACCATTGCCGCCATCCTGGGCATCGCTTTTGTGCTGGCGGCAGCCATCTGGGCCTACGCGGGCGTCACCGGCTCGTATTACCTGGGCACCTACAAGGACACCGTCGCGGTCTACCGGGGCATTCCCGGCAAGCCGCTCGGCCTTAAGCTGCACTGGCTCGAGAGCACGACCGCCATCAAGCTATCCGACCTACCCGAAGACACGCAGAATCGTCTGAAAGCAGGCATTCCGCAAACGAGTGTTGACGACGCGCAGGACACTATCTCCAAGTACCGTCATCAAATCGATGAGGAACAGACCCGCCAGGTGATCGACGCGCAAACGATTCGCGACAACACCGACCAGGAATCGACTTCCAAATCGAATTCCGAAAAAACCGCCGAACAGTCCGCCGAGGCCGAAGCCTCCGATAAGAATTAGAAAGGGAGTGCCGCTTATGAGTCGCCGCAACACCGAAATGCTCTTGCTCATCGCCTCGGCGTTCCCCGTCATCCTGCTGTATGCGATGTACGTGCTCACCGCAGGCGCTTCCATCTCGTTTGAAACGCTCGCCGTGCCGATCGGTCTTTTTGCCGCCTTCGCCGCGGCGCATATCGCCGTGCGCATCCTGGCGCCCGGTGCCGATCCGGCCATCCTGCCCATCGTCTTTGTGCTTTCGGGCATCGGCATCACGTTCGTAACGCGTCTGGCACCCGCCCTCGCCATCTCGCAGCTCGTCATTCTGTTTGTCTCGGTGGCACTGATGGTGGGCACGCTCGCGATGATCAAGAATCTCGATGTGGTCATGCGCTACAAGTACACCTTTGGCATCATCGGCATCATCTTGCTGATGCTGCCCATCTTTATCGGCACCACCATTTCGGGCTCCAAGCTGTGGATTCGCATCGCCGGCTTCACCATCCAGCCCGGCGAGTTCGCCAAGATTTTTATCGTATTGTTCTTGGCCGGATACCTAGCCGAAAACCGCGAGCTACTCTCCATCTCCAATCGCAAGATCTTGGGCCTCAAGGTCCCGCGCCTGCGCCTGCTGCTACCGCTGTTCGCTGTGTGGGGTGTATGCCTTCTGGTCGTTGTCTTCGAGCGCGACTTGGGCTCCGCTGTGCTGTTCTACACCATCTTCTTGCTGATGCTCTACGTCGCCACGGGACGTTTCTCGTATGTCGTCATCGGCCTTGCGCTTTTGGCAGTGGGTGCCGTGGGCGCCTACAAGTTCCTGTCGCATGTCCAGGTACGTTTCCAGATCTGGGCCGACCCCTTTAAGGATGCCCAGGGCCAGGGCTACCAGATTGTGCAATCCCTTTTCTCGTTGGCTGACGGCGGTCTTATCGGCGTTGGCATCGGTAATGGCATGGCCAATAACATCCCCGTCGTCGAGTCCGACTTCATTTTCTCGGCCATCGGCGAGGAAATGGGCCTTTTGGGCGGCGGCGCCGTACTCGTCCTGTTTATGCTCTTTGCCGTGCGAGGCCTGACCACGGCCGCCCGCGCTAAGTCCGACCTTGCCGCATTTAGCGCCACGGGCCTCACGGCCGCCATTAGCTTCCAGGCCTTCTTGATCGTTGGCGGCGTTACCCGCCTGATTCCGCTGACCGGCGTCACCCTGCCCTTTATGAGTCAGGGCGGCTCCTCGCTGCTGGCGAGCTTTATCATTGTCGCGCTTTTGCTGCGCGCCGGTGACGAGGCAACCGGTCGCGAGGCCGAGCTCACCGGCACCGGTACCATGGCCGCCATCACTGACGACCAGGTCGCTTCTGCCGCGGCGCATGCCGGCACGCGCTTCGCTTCTTCGTCTTCCTACGGCCGTGGCAGCCACTCCACCGGCTCGCGCATGCGTCGTCGCCTGCTCGATACGCCCGAATCTGGCGTGCTCGGCCGCGTGGCGCTCGCTAACCGCCTAACCCGCGCGGTGTTTGCCTTTACGGCCCTGTTCGCCATCCTCATCGGCAACCTCACCTATGTCCAGGTCATCAAGGCCAAGGATTACCAGGATATGCCGACCAACAATCACACCATCGCCCGTTCCAAGTACATCCAGCGCGGCTCCATCATCACGTCCGACGGCGTGACGCTGGCCGAATCGCTGCAACAGGAGGACGGCACCTACGCACGCTCCTACCCTAACGGCAACCTGGCCGCCCATGTGGTTGGCTATGTGAGCCAGCAGTACGGTACCGCCGGCATCGAGAGCGTGATGAACGACACGCTCACCGGTTCCAAGGATTACTCCAGCTGGAACAACGCCATCGCGTCGCTCGCGGGCCAAAACCAGCCGGGCAACACCGCCAAACTCACCATCGACTCCCGCATCCAGACGGCCGCCGAACAGGCTCTCAAGGGCTTTAAGGGCGCCGTTGTGGTCATGGACCCGCGCACTGGCGCGGTGCTCGCATGCGCCAGCTCGCCCACCTACGACAACACCAACATCGACGCCCTGCTGCAATCGGGCGGCGGTGAGGACGGTTCTATGTACGACCGCGCCATGGACGCCCTCTATACTCCGGGCTCCACGTTTAAGGTCGTCACGCTTTCGGCGGCACTCGAAACCGGCACCGCAAGCCTTTCGAGCACTTATCAGGCGCCCGGTTCCATGGATATCGGCAATGCACCAGTCACCAACTACGCCAATGAGAGCTACGGCACGATTAGCCTGCAGCAGGCCTTTGCCGTGTCGTCCAACGTCGTCTTTGGTCAGGTGGCAAACGAGGTCGGTGCCAGCTCGCTCGTACAGTTCGCCAACGCCTTTGGCTATGGCCAAAAGCTCGGTCAGGACCTAACCGCCGCGGCGTCCATCATGGCCGACCCCTCGCTCATGACCGAATGGGAAACCGCCTGGGCCGGCGCCGGCCAGCCCGTCGGCATGGACCACACGCCGGGTCCGCAGACCACCGTCATGCAGAACGCCGTTATCGCGGCGGCCATCGCCAACAGCGGCGTCGTCATGGACCCGTTCTTCGTTGCCCAGGTGCTCGCCCCAGACGGAACCGTGGTCAAGACCACGCAGTCCCGCTCACTGGGCCAGGCCGTCAGCGCCACCACGGCCGAACAGGTCAAACAGGCCATGCTCGACGTCGTTCAATTCGGCACCGGCACCGATGCCCAGATTCCGGGCGTCAAGGTTGCCGGCAAGACCGGCTCTGCCGAGACCGTCGGTACCAACGTCAACTCGATGTTCGTCGGTTTTGCGCCTTACGATTCACCCACGGTCGCCATCTCGGTAGCCTTGGAGGATTACGACAAGCACGACGTCAAGGCGGCAAAGATCGCCGGCATCGTCCTGACCGCGGCGCTTGCCGCCCAGGGAGCGTGATGCCCGTGATTGATGCGCAAGCATGGGGCGTGCCGCGGCCGATAACGCTAGCGGCAATGCGCCACACGGCCCCAGCGGCCTCAAATTTGGTACTACACACATCGTTGAGCGAATAGTCATGTTAGGAGCAGGAATGGAACAGAGGGTCCTCGGGGGAAGATACCTCCTCAAGGATAAGGTAGGGACAGGCGGCATGGCGACCGTCTACCGTGCACAGGACCAGGTCCTCGACCGCACGGTAGCTATCAAAATCATGCTGCCGCAATATGCCGGCGACGCCACCTTTGCCGCACGCTTTAAGCAGGAGGCCCAGGCAGCCGCCGGCCTCTCCTCCCCCTATATCGTCGGCGTCTACGATTGGGGCAAGGACGGCGACACCTATTACATCGTCATGGAATACCTGCGCGGCACCGACCTTAAGAGCGGCATCAAGAGCCACGGCGCCCTTGATCCCAAAAAGGTCGCTCAGATCGGCTCGCAGATCAGCTCCGCACTTTCGGTCGCCCACAAGCACGAGATCATCCACCGCGATATTAAGCCGCAGAACATCATGGTGCTGCCCGACGGCAACATCAAGGTCATGGACTTTGGCATCGCGCGCGCCAAGAACAGCCACCTTACGCAGGACAACAACGTTTTGGGCACCGCCCACTACGTAAGCCCCGAGCAGACCCGCGGGCAGGATCTAGGCCCCACCTCGGACATTTACTCGCTGGGCGTCGTGATGTACGAGTGCGCCACCGGCCGCGTGCCTTTCGACGGCGACGATGCCATCTCGGTCGCACTCAAGCAGGTCAACGAGCTGCCCGTGCCGCCGAGCCAGATCAACTCCGGTGTCGATGCCGATCTTGAGCGCATTATCCTCAAGTGCATGGAAAAAGATCCGGCTAACCGTTTCCAGACGGCCGACGAGCTGCGTCAGGTGCTCAACAGCTACCTGTCTGGTCGCGCCGTCAACGTGCCGGAGCCTACGCGCGTTATCGGCGCCGTTGGCGACCTGGGTGCCACCAAGACCCGAGAGCTATCCGACCAGACGCGCGCCATGGTACGCCCCGTCTCGGGCGTGAGCGGACAAAATAACGCTCGCAGCTCCGTCTCGGGTTCAACCGGCTCTTACGCCACCGAGCAGCCCAAATCCAACAAGAACAAGATTATCGCCGCCGTAGTTGCTGCGGTAGCCGTAATCGGCGTCATCGTGGCCTTTGCCGCCGGACTCTTTGGCGGCGAGCAGGTCCCGGTTCCCGATGTGTTGGGTAAGGACCAGGAGACCGCCGTCGAACTGATTAAGGATGCCGGCCTTGACGTCGGAACCATTGACCAGAGCTACAACGACGACGTCGACGAGGGAAAGGTTGTCGAGCAGACTCCTAACGGTCACACCAAGAAGCCCAAGGGCACCAAGGTGAATCTGGTAATCTCCAAGGGTCCCAAGCCCTCCGAGAAGGTTGATGTCCCGCAGCTCGTTGGTCTGACCAAGGACCAGGCAGAGGCGGCGCTGGCAAGCGTCGGCCTTAAGGGCAATGCCACCGAGGAAGCCAACGAGGCCGAAAAGGGCGAAGTCTTTGAACAGGGCACCGATGCGGGCAAGGAAGTCGAGAAGGGCACGACCATTTCGTACAAAGTCTCGAGTGGACCCGACACCACCTCCGTTCCCGATCTGACCGACATGACCGAGGCTCAGGCACGCAACGCCCTCGATATGGCCGGCTTCGGCGTCGATGTGACCTACCAGGAGAACGATTCCGTCACCGAGGGCACCGTCATTAGCTGGAACCCCAGCGGTAAGCAAAAGCCCGGCGCCACGATTACCGTCGTCATCGCCAAGAAGTCCGGCAAGGCAAACGTTCCGGGCAACCTATACGGCAAGAGTATCTCCTCCGCCGTCACCGCGCTCAACAACGCCGGATTCTACAACATCGCATTCTGCGATCAGAACGGCAACCCCGTGAGTGGTAACGAAAACGCCACCGTGACGGGCGTCTCCCCCACTGGCAAGCAGTCCACCGACAGCACGATCACGCTGACGGTTTCGATTTCTGGCTCTGGCACCGATTCAGGCGACGATTCCGGCACGACCAACTAGTCATCGAGACATTGCCCACAGCGGCTGATGCCGCAAACATATTCGCTCACAGGCGCCCGCTTGCTCCCCCAGCAAGCGGGCGCTTTCTTTATCCGAAGCAGCGAAAACTACGGCATGCCTTTAAACCAGAAGAGCCCGGTACCGCAGTGGTACCGGGCTCGACAAATCTCTGGTGCCCCCGGGCGGATTCGAACCGTCGACACCCGCTTTAGGAGAGCGGTGCTCTATCCCCTGAGCTACGGAGGCATGTTGTACTAGTGTAGCAGATTTACTGCATCGCCATACGCCCCATGACCAGACTTCAAAGTTGCGATGGAATAGTTCCTGCCTGATGCATCTAAAGCCGCATTTAGGAACTATTCCACCGCAACTTATGAGGAGCTAGTTGCCTTTGTGGAAAAGGCCTTTGATAACGGAGGGGATGCTCTTGGCGCCCTTGGCCGTCACATCGATAAAGTCGGGCGAACGCACGAGCTTATCCTCGTCGACGTACTTGCGAACTGCACGAAGCGTCTCTTTGTCGTCGCGCGTCGAAAACGTAAAGTGGCCGTTATCCTTGGTAAAGATAGCAAAACGCGTGATCTTCTTAGTGCCGCGCAAAACCTCGGCGGCAATATAGTCGACCTCGTCCCACGGAATTTGAATAAAATCCTCGGGATTGCGCTCGTTGTAATACTCGAACGCCTTATTGCCCACCATCACGTTACCGTGGCTGGTAAACCCCATCAGGCAGGTTGCCGGTGTTGCCAGATCGACCGTGCTGTTCTGAGATTGCGCCATGCGCGCCTCGCCCTCCAAATAAAACAATCGGACCGCATCCAGTGTACCCACCGGGTGCGGTCCGTTTCAATGGCTCAAAAGCCCTTGCCTAGCAACTCTCGGTCTTAAGCCGAAGCGCGATTACATGAAGCCGCAAACGCGACCGATGATACCGACGGCGAAGAGAGCCAGGATGATGACGATCGGGCTGACCTTCTTCTTGAGCAGCTTGCAGACGAACAGCGTCAGGCACACGGCAGCAAGGCCGGGGATGAGCTGATCGAGGTTAGCCTGAAGCGTGGTGACCTTCACCTGATCAAGGGCGGTAGCACCGACGGAGTTGTACATCGTCAGCGCTTCCTTGATGCCCTCGGCACCGGAAGGCAGGTTAGCCCAGTCAATGAAGGCGCCGGCAGACTGCGTGACCTTGGAGACGACCGGGGTGAAGGAGATGGACACCCAGCGCTCGACCAGGGCGCCGATGATGAACATACCCAGGATGGAAGCGCCCTCGGTGACCTTGCCCATCAGACCGCCGGAGAGGTCCTTGGCGATGGAGGAGCCGACCTTATAGCCAAACTCCTGCGTGTACCACAGGAAGGCGTAACGGATGATGTTCCACGCAAAGAAGAACAGCAGCGGACCGGCGATGCTGCCGGACAGGGCCAGGGAAGCGCCCAGAGCGCCCAGGATCGGGCGAAGGGTGAACCAGAAGGCGGGGTCGCCGACGCCGGCGAGCGGGCCCATCATACCGACCTTGACGCCCTGAATGGCGACGTCATCAATCGGTGCACCGTTGGCGCGCTCCTCCTCGAGAGCGAGGGTAACGCCAATGACGGGGGCGGAAACATAGGGATGGGTGTTATAGAACTCCAGGTGGCGCTTAAGCGCGGAAATCTGGTCGTCCTTGCTGGTGTAGAGCTTCTTGATCGCAGGGATCATTGCGAAGCACCAGCCGCCATTCTGCATACGCTCGTAGTTCCACGAGCCCTGAAGGAACTGATGACGGAAGCAAACCTTCTTGCGGTCAGCCTTGGTGAGCTGAATCTTGTTCTCTGCCATATGTATCACTCCCCTCCTACTCGTAATCGTTCAGAATGTCGCCGAGCGGGTCACCGGAGCCACCGCCCATGCCGCCACCCTGCTTGGCCAGATCCTTGAGGCCAAGGTAGATGAGGGCAAGGGAGATGCCGATGAGGCCAAGAGCAATCAGCGTGAGCTGAGGGATGGCAGCAAGGACAAAGCCGAGGATGAAGAACGGCCAGGTCTCCTTGGTGGCCATCATGTTGATGACCATGGCGTAACCGACGGAGGCGACCATGCCGCCGCCGACAGCCATGCCGCCGGACAGCCAGTCGGGCATAGCGTTAAGCGCGTTGGTAACCGCCTCGGCCGGGATGATGCACAGAAGTACTGCCGGGATGGCGATACGAAGGCCCTGCATGAGGATGGCGGCGTACTGCCAGCGCTCGATGCCGGAGAAGTCGCCCTTCTCGGCGCAACCGTCCATGGCGTGAGCGATAGCGGTAGCCAGGGTACGGCAGATCATGGTCAGGAACAGACCAGCGACCGACAGCGGGACGGCGACGGCGATGGCGGCGGTAACGGCCTTGGCCGAATCGGTGGCGCCACCGTTGAGGGCGAGCACCATGATAATCGAAGAAGCGACCGAGGCCAGAGCGGCGTCAGGCGCGACGGCAGCGCCGACGTTAGCCCAGCCAAGGGCCATCATCTGGAGCGAACCGCCCAGGAGGATGCCCTCCTGAAGGTGACCGGTTACGAGACCGATAAGCGTGCATGCCACGAGCGGCTGATGGAACTGGAACTCATCCAGAATGCCTTCCATACCGGCAAGCAACGCGACAATCGCAACAAGCAGAATAGTGATTGCAGACATGTATCGGACCCTCCTTTACTATGCTTGAGCGGCCAGTTCGGCCTTAGCTTTCTTCAACATGGCGTCGAGATCCTCGGAGGAATCCGAAGGAACCTTGCGGACCTCGAACTTGACGCCCTTGGCCTTGAGGGCCTCGAGAGTCTTAACGTCGTCATCGCCCATAGCGACGGCGTTGGTGACGACGACCTTGCCCTTGGAGTGAGCCATGGAACCGATGTTGACTTCCTTGATGTCGACGCCGGCCTCGATAGCCTTGAGCAGATCCTGCGGGTTCTCAAAGAGCAGCATGGCCTTGGTGTCACCAAAGCGCGTGTCCTTGACAACCTCGGCCATCTTCTTGATGGGCACGACGTTGGCATGGACTCCCGGAGGGGCAGCCTGCTCGATCATGGTCTTGCGGAGCTCATCGTGAGCAACGCCGTCGGAAACCACGATGATGCGGTTGGGGTTGATCTGCTTGGTCCACGTGGTGGCCACCTGACCATGCAGCAGACGGGTGTCGATACGGACGTGGGCGATCTTGATGTGCCCATCGCCGATGACCGTTCCCGGAGGGATGGCGCCTGCAGGAGCAGCGGCGGCCGTGGCCGGCTTCTTCTCCTCGGGCTCCAGAGACTCGGGCTTGACGCGCACGCCAGCCTTAGCCTCAGTCACGAGATGTTTTGCGATCGCATGTGCAGTGTTCTTTGCGTCAAAGCGCTGCGAATATGCCTCGATGAGCATAGGCAGGTTGACACCGGTGACGATAGCCCAGGAATCGTGGCCCTCGATGAGACCGCTGATCTGGTTGAACGGCGTGCCGCCCCACAGATCAACGAGGAAGAGCACCTGCTCCTGGTCCTCGAAGGAAGCGATTGCTTCCTCGACCTTGGCACGGAAGTCGTCGGGGCCCATGCTCGGCTCGAGCGAGACCACGGCCACAGACGGCTGATCGCCAAAGACCATCGAGCCCGTCTGCTTGATTCCGGCTGCCAAGTCTCCGTGGCTAGCAAGAACAATACTTACCATCACATAACCTCCTCTTTGTCTACGTATTTCCTACACGACATGAAAGGAGTATACCTGTTCGTCCTGTAAAATTATAGAGAAAAATGCGAATGATTGGATAATTTGTTTAAACGTCTAGGTTTGTTACAAGTTGATTACGTTACTGCTTTTTGACGGATTACACGCCAAGGCGTCACTTATCAAGCCATTCATTTTACAGATACAAGCAGGCTGGTCATTAATATCGATTTTAGGCAAGCGCGAATGCGCTTGTACTGCAGCTATTTTGTTTAAACAGACATAACTTGACTATTAGCGTGACTTATGCACTAACGTAAGTAGTCATTGGGGACGTTCTTAAACGACTAGTCAAACAAGAACGTCCCCAACGACTAGGGGCTAGACGATGTGGAGGGGGTTGGCAGCGTCGACGGCATCGGGGGCGTCGGAGAGGCCGTCGGGAGCAGCATCTGGCGGGTCCTCGTCGGGGGTCTCAATCTGCTTGATCATGACCTCCTGGCCCTGCAGCAGGTATGTCTCGCCGCTACCGCAATGGGGACAGATCTTGCCGTGCTCGACCGTCGCATAGTCGCGGCCGCACGTCTCGCAATGCGTCACGGCCTCGACAGGCTCCACGATAAGCTCCGCGCCCTCGGTGATAGGCTTTTTATCTGCCGCCCAGCGCCAAGCGTCGAGCAGCAAGTCGGGAACGACGCCCGAGACCTCGCCCAGCAGCAGCGTGACGCTCGAAACGCGACTCACGCCATTGGCGCGCGCCACGTTCTCGACATCGCGAATAATGTGATAGACGATTCCCAATTCATGCAAGGCGAAAACCCTTCTGCAGCGGTTAATACGATGTCAATCCATATATCAGCGAGCGGCGATCCAGGTGCCCCAGGTTGCCCCGAAACAAGGCGTCCGCTGGGCTTTTGCCCGCGGCGCCGCAGTTGAGGGGCAAGATGGGGTATCTGGGCGCCGCGCAGCGTCGGCAGTGCCGCCGTTCGTTAGAACGGCGGAACCTCATTACTTCTTCCCGAATTTGATCTTGATGGCACGCTTGAGCGCGTACTTGCCCAAGCTGGGGAGCTTTTGCTCGTATTTAACCATCGTGGAGCACTCGGGGCGGTCGCGATCCAGATGGATGGCGTCGAACGCGCACTTGGTGGTGCACAGACCGCAGCCGATGCACTTGTTGGGGTCGACGATCGAGGCACCGCAACCCAGGCAGCGGGCGGTCTCGGCGCGTACCTGCTCCTCGGTAAAGGTCTCGACGTACTCGCTAAAGGGCGCGGCCTTCTCGCGCTCGCGGTCGACATGTGCCACCTCGCGGGTCGCGTTGTCGTAGCTCTCGATCACGACATCGTCGCGGTCGAGCGCGATGTAGCGGCGCTGGTTACGGCCGATGGTGAGCGTGGAGCCCGGTTGCACAAAGCGGTGGATGGACACGGCGGCCTCGTGACCGGCAGCGATGGCGTTGATGGCAAAGCTCGGACCGGTGTAGACGTCGCCGCCCACAAAGATGTCGGGCTCAGCGGTCTGGTAGGTCTGAGGATCGGCAAGGGCACCCTGGCCGCGGCCAAGCTCCACCTTGGAGCCAGCCAGCAGGTCGCCCCACACGATGGACTGACCGATCGACATGACCACGCGGTCGGCGTCGACACGACGCAGGTCGTTCTCGTCGTACTCGGGCGCAAAACGGCCCTCGTCGTCAAAGACACGCGTGCAGCGCTTGAAGGTGATACCGCACACACGACCGGCCTCGTCCAGATGGACCTCCTTGGGGCCCCAGCCGCAGCTGATGTGGGCGCCGTCCTCAACGGCCTCGCGACGCTCCTCCTCGCTGGCGGGCATCTGGGCCTCGCTCTCCAGGCAGAATATCTCAACGTGCTCGGAACCCAGACGGCAGGCGTTGCGCGCGACGTCGATAGCCACGTTGCCGCCGCCCACCACGATGGTGCGGCCGGACAGCGTGTCGATCTTGCCACTGTTGACCTTGCGCAAAAAGTCGACGGCCACGGTCACGTCCTCGGCATCCTCGCCCGGAATACCGGCGAGGCGGCCGCCCTGGCAGCCAATGGCAACATAAAAGGCCTTAAAGCCCTGCTCGCGCAGCTCGTCGAGCGTCACATCGCGACCGACCTCCACGCCATAGCGGAACTCGGCGCCCATCAGGCGAATGACCTCGACCTCGGCCTCGATAACATCCTTCTGCAGCTTAAAGCTGGGAATGCCATAGGTGAGCATGCCGCCCGGGCGCTCATTCTTCTCGAACACGACGGGCTTGTAGCCCTTCTCGGCCAGGTAGAAAGCGCAGGACAGGCCGGCCGGACCGGCACCGATGATGGCGATCTTCTGGTCGAAGCCGCCGGCGCGCGTCGGGGTCACCACAGGTGGGACATAGCGGGTCGCGGCATCCAGATCGCGCTGGGCGATAAACTTCTTGACCTCGTCGATGGCCACGGCCTCGTCCACGCGACCGCGAGTGCAGGCATCCTCGCAGCGGCGATTGCACACACGGCCGCAGATAGCGGGCAGCGGGTTCTCGCGCTTGATGAGCGCTAGCGCCTCGTCATAGCGGCCCTGCGCCGCGAGCTTCAGATAGCCCTGAACGGCAATGTGCGCGGGGCAGGCCGTCTTGCAGGGCGCGGTGCCGGAATCGTGTGTCTCGATGCGGTTGTCGTTGCGGTAGTTGGGCGACCACTTGGTGTGGTCCCACTTGGTGGCATCGGGCAGCTCCTGGCGCGGATACTCGGGCACCTGTCCGCCGGCCTTTTTGCTGCAGAGCTTCTGGCCGAGCTTGACGGCACCAGCCGGGCACACCTCAACGCAGCGACCGCAGGCTACGCACTTGTCCTTCTCGACCTTGGCGACATAGGCCGAGCGCGACAGGTTGGGCGTGTTGAACAGCTGCGAGGTGCGCAGGGCGTAGCACACGTTGACGTTGCAGTTGCAGATGGCGAAGATCTTGTTCTCGCCGTCGATATTGGTGATCTGGTGCACAAAGCCGTTGTCCTCGGCCTGGCGCAAGATGTCATAGACCTCCTCACGCGTCACATAATGGCCGCGGTCGGTCTCAACCACATAGTCGGCCATATCGCCCACGGCAATGCACCAGTCGGCGGGGTCGTCGGCACAGCCCTCGCCCATCACACGACGGCTCGCGCGGCAGCTGCAGGTGCTGGCGGCATATTTGCCCTCGTATTTGTCGAGCCAATGCTCGATATGCTCGATCGGCACCGAGGTGCTCGAAGCATCGATAGCCTTCTCGACCGGAATGACGTGCATGCCGATGCCGGCGCCTCCGGGCGGCACCATCGGCGTGGCTTTGGACAGCGGCCCCTTGGACGCCTGCTCAAAGAACTTGGCATAGACCGGATGCTCCTCGAGCTGGTTCACGCGCATGTTGAGGAACTCGGCGGAACCCGGTACCAGCATGGGCAGTACCCACTGCTTGGCGCGCTCGGGATTTTCCCAGTTGTACTCGAGCAGACCCGTGTAGCTCATGTCGTCGAGCATCTTCTCGATCTGGGCCTCGGGCATGCCGGTGAGCTTGGCCATCTCGGGCAGCGTATAGGGACGGCGCATCTTCATCTTGCAGAGCACTTCGGCCTGCTCGTCGGTTGCGGCCTCGGCAAACGACCAGTACTCGTAGCCCAGCAGCTCGTCGCGATGCAGCAGACGGTTGGTGCAATGCTCGCACAGCTTGACAATGGCCTCGCGCGGATGCTCCGGCAGCGGCGGCACGAACTCCGAACCGATGTCGGGCTCGGTGTAGCTAATTCCCGGTCCGTTGAGAATCATGGTTGTCCCTTCTCTTGCCGCAGCCCGACGAGGCCGCAGCGCCCCTCTTTTTTGCAGGCCGGGCATGCCCCCATGCCGTTCACCCGCCATTGTTGACATTATGTCAAAAATAGTATTGACGAACCGTCAACAATATTCAAGACTATTAGGCGAACGGTCGGGCCCAAACGGATGAAAGGCGGCAAGCTCATGAGCGATAACGCAGCGAGCACCCCTGTGGCCGACGCCGTCCCCACGCCCGACAACGCGGCAAAGCGCCTGACAGGTGACGAGCGCCGTCGCGAGATTCTCGCCGCCGTGCGCGCCGTGAGCTCCGAGCTGGGCGTGTCCCATCTATCCGTCTCGGCCGTGACCAAGCGAGCCGGCTGCACACGCTCGCTGTTCTACCACTACTTCGTCGACATGGACGCCGCCGTCACCGCCGTCATGGACGAGGCAATCGACGGTTTTATCTCCGAGCTCGAGCAGTGGAATGCCAGCCGCATCGTCGGTGATATCGAGGGCGCACTCGACACCGTCGCCCCGCTCTTTAAGCGCCTGGTTGTGAGCGGCCACGAGCTGCCGAGCACGCTCACCTCGAGCAGCGGCGCGCTCTACGGCGGCTTTCTGCACAACGTGGTCCAGCGCGTGGCGCAATACATCTGCGACACCACCGTGGTGGACTTTGTCGCCCATCATGACCTGCGCATCGACCATGTCTACGAGACGTTTTACACCCTCATCATGGGGCTGTTGATGTACATCCGCACGCACCCCGATGTGCCCGACGAGACGGTTAAGGAGATTATCGCCTCGACACTCCACATCGAGGGCTACACCGCCAAGTATTCCGAGCGCAAGCCCAGGAACTGATGACATTTGGCCAAACTGCCCGCGACGGAAGAGGGGCCGCGGGCGTATGAAAGGAGAGCAGCATGCTGTTCGATGTTTGGGGTAGCGATACCCTTATCCACTGGGCCGGCTGGGCGATGGTCTTTATCGGCTTGATCGTACTCAACGAGGTCGGCCGCCGTACCAAGCTCGGCGCGGCCATCATCTTTGGCGTGGCTCCGCTGGCCATGACCATCTACTGCATCGCCATCGCCGTCGGCGTTTCGCAGGGTGCCGAGTGGGCGCTCACCAACCCCACCCATGTATACCAGAACAGCTGGTTCCATTACGCCAAGGTATACGCGGCGCTGGCCGGCTGCTGGGGCTTCATTGCCATTAAGTACCAGTGGGGCAAGATCGGCAAGGCGCATTGGTTCCGCGCATGGCCGTTTGTGATCGTCGCCATCAACATCTTGATTGCCGTCGTGTCCGACTTTGAGAGCGCCTATCACTTCTTTGTCCTGGGCGAGTCCACCTGGGTCACCTCCGAAGGTGCTACGCAGCTGGCCGGCTGGAACAACGTGTTCAACGGCATCGCGGGCATCATCAACATCTTCTGCATGACCGGTTGGTGGAGCGTCTACGCCTCCGAGGACAAGACCGACATGCTGTGGCCCGACATGACCTGGGTCTACATCATCGCCTACGACATCTGGAACTTCTGCTACACCTACAACTGCCTGCCCACCCACTCCTGGTTCTGCGGCTTTGCGCTGCTGCTGGCGCCCACCGTCGCCGCCTTTATCTGGAACAAGGGCGGCTGGATCCAGAACCGCGCCTTTACGCTGGCCATTTGGTGCATGTTTGCCCAGGTGTTCCCCTACTTCCAGGAGGAGTCCATCTTTGTGACGCACTCCACGCTCGACCCCGGCGCCGCCACCGCGGTCTCGATCGTCGCACTGGT
Organism: Collinsella sp. LCP19S3_F2; assembly: GCF_052121015.1. Taxonomy (NCBI): domain Bacteria; kingdom Bacillati; phylum Actinomycetota; class Coriobacteriia; order Coriobacteriales; family Coriobacteriaceae; genus Collinsella; species Collinsella sp. LCP19S3_F2. Next base: position 201,997 of record NZ_JBQKFA010000002.1, on the reverse strand, counting down.
AGCCAACATCGCCGCGATCATCTACGTCGCCTACCGTGCCAAGAAGCTCGGCCGCAACCCCTACAAGCAGGATGTCTTTGAGGGCACCAGCGATTGGGAGAAGGCCACTGCCCGTCGCGCCAAGGTTGATTACGCGCACGCCGAGTAACGCGCCTGACGCAAACATCGCTTGAGCACGAAGCGGCATAGCCGGCTCCGCGCAACTCAACGCACTGCAGAGCCCCCGGAATGTGATTCGTTCGCGTTCCGGGGGCTTTTTGCTGCCGCGAGGATGCGGCTGAACGATACGCTCGGGTTAAATCGGATCTTATATTTCGCATGCGCTTTATATGGCTCCATTTTTGGGTACAGTGTTGAGCCGATATTGCATTGGGGGATATATGAGCGATGAGACACGTGGCCGCGAGGATGCGGCCCAGGATGCGGAAGCATGTGCCGAGGCCCTGGAGAGCCTTGACCGGATTGCGTTAGACGAGCTCTCGTTGAGCGATTTGGCCGTCGACGCGCAGGACGAGGTGCGCGAAGGCACTGAGGACGAAGGCAGCGACGCCAAAGACGCTTCTGACGAGGCCGAAGCCGAAGAGGACGATAGCAAGGACGACGTCCAGTCGGAATCCGCCTCGGGAGAAGAGACCGCCCTGCTTGGCAGCTTGCCTGCCGATGACTCGCTCACCCGCGAGCTTCCTGGCCTGGGTTCTGCGCCGGCCGTCGACGAGACCATCGCCATGGGCGATATTCCCCTGCCGTCCGTTCCCTCGGCACGCGAAGCCGAGGCTCGCCATCACAAGATGTCGCCCAAGCGACGCAATTTGATGGTTGCCGGCATCGTTGCCGCCGCGCTCGTTGCCGGCGGCGCGGGCTATGCCACTTGGAACGGATACCAACAAGAACAGGCCGCCGTCGCTGCCGTCAACGCCCACACCATGATGTCGGTGCAGATTGGCGTACATGCCGCAGGGCTCGACTGTTCCACCGGCTCCAAGATTCCCGTGCAGGTGAGCGGGCAAGACTCTGACGGCTCCTCCGTGAGCGAGACGCTCTATGTTGATGAGCACGGTCGCGGTATTAAGCTGCTGCCTGGCGACTATACGCTCTCCATCGCTGGGTCCCCCATCGCAGCCGACGGTACCATTTACACCGTGCCAACCACCAAGGCGCAGGTTAGCGTAAAGAGCGACGGGCAGGACCTGAGCGCTCAGGCATCCTTTAAGCTTAAGGTACCTTCGGCAGACACGGTGACCGACGACCAGATCGATGCCGCGGCCAAGTACGCCGAGGAGGGCGGCGCGAGCTCTGCCGCGGTCGCAAAGGTGCTCCAGCAGGCGGCAACCGCGCGCCGTGACGCCGCCGTCAATGCCATGAGTTCCCGCGAGGCGCAGGCGGCCCGCGACGCCGATGCTCGGCATAAGGCAACGAACCTGTATCAGCTCGATATTCCCGTTGAGTGGTACGGCAAAGTCGCGACTTGGCAAAACGGCAATACGCTGTGCATCTATCTTGCCAGCGACAGCAATACGCCGATCGCGACGCTTGTCGCAGTGCGCGACGGCGAGAGCTTTACGCCCGATAAGGGTGATACGGTTTTAGGTGCGGCAAGCCTTGGCAACGGCTACACGGTCTACGCCAGCGGCCCCGTCTATCCGTATGTGGTGCCCCAGACCATCAACGGGCGTACGCAAGACCCCGTGTCGACCTACCCCATGGACACGGCCATTGAGCTTGTCGAGCTTACAACCGGCAACCGCTATACCTATAGCCAGATCAAGAACGTACTGGTCGGCAAAGACGGCAAGGCCGACGCTGCCACCAAACTCGAGACCGACTACCTCGCCCAGATTCTGATGCCAAGCATCAAGGCCCAAGACTAGCCGGCCGCAGCGAGGGTAGCTAATTTGGGACGGGGCTTTTTTAGCTGCCCCGACCGTTAATCGACTAAACCAGCACATTACCAGCCGGGGCAGCTAAAAAAGCCCCGTCCCAAATTAGCTACCCTGCAGGAGTTAGCGCCACGGATCGGCTTCGAACATCGGCTCGCGCTCGGGGCAGCGATCGCTGTAGGGATCGTAGCCGTCGTCGTCCTCGTTCTCGGCACGGATGTAGGGGTCGCGCGGCTTGGGTGCCTGCTTAGACGCAGGCTTGGGTGCGGCGGGCGCTGACTCAGGCGCCGGTGCGTTCGTCTCGTTCTCGTCTTTCATCTGCATAGCTCCTTGCCATGTACTCATGTTCAACATCATCGATTGTCGCACGAAAAAGGGCGGCGGACCCAATTGGATCCGCCGCCCTTGGCGTTTGGCTCAAAAGGTAGTTTTTAAGGCATGGCCCAACAATCTACTCGGCGTCGGGCACCTCGTAGGTGGCAGACGGCGTGTTATCGCACACGACGGTAAAGGCACCGTCCTTGTCGACGTCAACCGTCACCTGATCGCCCTCGCGCACCGTACCGTCGATGATAGCGGCGGCGATGGCGTCCACGACCTCGCGCTGCACCAGACGCTTGAGCGGACGGGCACCAAAGACCGGGTCCAGACCGCCCACGGCGAGCATCTGCTTGGCCGCCGGGGTGATGGCAAGCGTCATGCGCTCCTTGGCCAGACGTGCGCGGACGTCGGCGAGCTGAATATCGACGATTTTTTCGATCTGCGCCATGCCGAGCGGATGGAACACCACGATATCGTCGATACGGTTGAGGAACTCGGGACGGAAAGTCTGAGCCATGGCCGCGTCAACCTGATGGCGCATCTCCTCCTCGTCCTTGCCCGAAAGATCGGCGATAGCCTTGGAGCCCACGTTGGACGTCATGATGATGATCGTGTTCTTGAAGGACACCTGACGACCCTGACCGTCGGTCAGACGGCCGTCGTCAAGCACCTGCAACAGCACGTTGAAGACATCTGGATGGGCCTTCTCCATCTCGTCGAGCAAGATCACGGAGTACGGGCGACGGCGCACGGCCTCGGTGAGCTGTCCACCCTCGTCGTAGCCCACGTATCCCGGGGGCGCACCGATCAGACGCTGAACGCTGAACTTCTCCATGTACTCGGACATGTCGATACGCACGAGCGCGCGCTCGTCATCGAACAGGCACTCGGCCAGCGCCTTGGCGAGTTCGGTCTTGCCCACACCGGTGGGGCCCAGGAAGAAGAAGCTGCCGATGGGCTTGTCCGGATCGGAGAGGCCCGCACGGCTACGGCGCACGGCCGCGGCGACGGCGGAGACGGCCTCATCCTGGCCGATGACGCGCTTATGCAGCTCGCCTTCCAAGCCCTTCAGCTTGTCGAGCTCACCCTGCATCATCTTGGAGACGGGCACACCGGTCCAGGCGCTCACGACCTCGGCGATCTCATCGGAGGTCACCTGCTCGTTGAGGCCTTCACCGTCCTGCTGCTTTTGTGCCTCGAGCGCGGCCTCGGAATCCTGAATCTGCTGCTGCAGACCCGGAATCACGGAGTAACGCAGCTCGGACGCACGGCCCAAGTCTCCGTTGCGCGTCGCACGTTCCTCTTCGCTCTTGGCCTCATCGAGCTGGCCCTTGAGCTCCTGCACATGGTCGATGGCGTTCTTTTGGTTGAGCCAACCGGCCTTTTGCACGTTGAGCTTTTCCTGGATCTCGGCGATTTCCTGGCGCAGGGTCTCCAGACGCTCCTTGGAGGCGTCGTCGGTCTCCTTCATGAGCGCCTGTTCCTCGATCTGCAGCTGGGTGAGCTGACGCGTGGTGGCGTCGATCTCGACCGGCATGCTGTCGAGCTCCATGCGCAGGCGGCTTGCCGCCTCATCGACCAGGTCGATGGCCTTGTCGGGCAGGAAGCGGTCGGCGATGTAACGATCGGAGAGGTCGGCGGCGGCCACGAGCGCGCTATCGGTAATGTGCACGCCGTGGAAGATCTCGTACTTCTCCTTGAGGCCACGCAGAATCGAGATGGTGTCCTCGACGGTAGGCTCGGAGACCATAACGGTCTGGAAACGACGGGCGAGCGCCGCGTCCTTCTCGATGTACTTGCGGTATTCGTCGAGCGTGGTCGCGCCGATCGCGTGCAGGTCGCCGCGGGCGAGCGCCGGTTTGAGGATGTTGCCGGCGTCCATGGAGCCCTCGGTGGCACCCGCGCCCACAATGGTGTGGAGCTCATCGATGAACAGGATGACCTTGCCTTCGGACTTCTGTACTTCCTTGAGCACGGCCTTCAAGCGGTCCTCGAACTCGCCGCGGTACTTGGCACCGGCGACCAGCGCGCTCATGTCGAGCTCGATGAGGTCGCGGTCGCGCAGCGTGCTCGGCACGTCGCCGGCCACGATACGCTGGGCGATGCCCTCGACGATGGCCGTTTTACCGACACCCGGCTCACCGATGAGCACGGGGTTGTTCTTGGTGCGGCGGGACAGGACCTGGATGGTACGGCGAATCTCGTCGGTACGGCCGATGACCGGGTCGAGCTTGCCGGCGCGGGCCAGGTCGCAGATGTTGCGGCCGTACTGCTCCAGCGCCTCAAACTGAGTCTTGTCCTCGGCGGACGTCACGCGGTCATCGCCGCGCAGCTCCTCGTAGACCTGCTCGATACGCTCCTTGGTAACGCCGGCGTCGCGCAGCACGCGGCCCGCCTCACCTTTGTCCTCGGCAAGTGCCATCAGCAGATGCTCGGTCACTACAAAGCTGTCGCCCATCTTGGTGGCCTTTTTCTCGGCCTTCTCGATGACGCGGACGAGCTCGTTGGACAGGCCCATCTGCTGGCCCTCGCCCGAAACCTTGGGTGCGCGGTCGATGGCATCTTGCGTGGAGTGTGCAAGCTGGGCTGGGTCGGCGCCGATGCGCTCGATAATCACGGAGATATTGCGCTCGCCGGCACCGAGCAGGGCGGACAGCAGGTGAATCGGCTCCACCGCGCCGGCCTGTGCGTCGGCAGCCGTGCTCATGGCGGTCTGCAACGCCTCGCGCGACGTCATTGCTAGCTTATCGATTCTCATGGAATCACCTCTCTTGGGGCGGCCGCCCTACGGGGCGGCTTCACGTTGTCCGAGAAGTATTGTTGCCAGCTTTGTACGATCTTATACACAAATCTAAGTCTCTATATATAAGATTTTCTGAGTGATTAAGCGATAGGGAGCAGGCACGCTCACCCGCTGCGGCCTCGTCCCCTTACTATCTCAATCTGTAACATCTAGCGACTGTTTATGGCTCCAGATGTTACAAATCAAGATGAAATGGCCAGCGTCACCCGTTTGTCTCAATCTGTAACATCTACTCGGCAAATAGAGCTCTATCTGTTACAAATCGAGACGAACAGAAGACACCCGAATCGAAAATCTAAATCTGTAACACCAGGCCCACTTTTAGCGGCCAAGATGTTACAGGTCGAGACAAACCGAGAACCGCCACAAAGGTGCCTGTCCCCTTTGTGGCGGTTCTCGACAAAAAAGAAGCCGCCCCATTAACAGAGGCGGCATCAAGCAAGTCTATTTATTAGCGTCCCTCAAGACCCAACGAGAACGCAGAAATGTAGCCCGGGGCTTATCCTTTCCCGAACGCGACCCTCGCGAAGCGCGTGAGCGGGCGGGAAAGGATAAGCCCCGGGCGGACAATTAAGTGCGTTACTCGGCAGCGGCCTTGAACTTGTTGTAGTTGATCAGGCAGCCGGCCTTGACGATGGCACGCTCCTCAGCCGTCATATCGGCAATGTAGAGCTCAATCTGCTCGACCGCACCGTCGGCGCGCACCACGTAGGCGGCGATGCCCTTTAGGTCACCGTCGAGCGCGGCGCGGATACCCGGCACAAAGACGTAGTCGCCCACCTCAAAGTTGGGCTCGGCCTCCATCTGGAAGGGCACCATGCCCCAGTTCATCACGTTGGAGCGATAGCGCTTGGTGGCGTACTCATGGACGATGTTGGCCAGGCCGCCGATCACGCGCTGGCAGCTCGCGGCCTGCTCGCGGGCAGAACCGTCACCGGGCTTCTTGGCATAGAGCATGGAGCCGTACTCGGTCGCCTTGGCGTCGGCAGCGACACCCGCGCCGGCCAGTGCCTCAAACACACCAGCAAGCTCGGCATCGAGCGCGGCCAAGTCGCCCGCGGCCTCGCCGGCAACGCGGCGCTTCTCCACCGCGTCGACCTCCTTGGAGCGGCCCACGTAGGCAGGGTCGCGGCGGCTGAGTGTAAACTCTGCCAGGCCCAGCGGGTTGGAGCGGAAGGAGCTCGTCTCGCCCGAAGGAATGAGCTCGTCGGTCGTGGTGACCGGGTCCATGATCTTGGAGCACACCTTGAGCAGAATGTCGTCGCCGAGAGGCTCCATCGCGGGCCACGGCTTGATGTTGGGACCCTCGACCAGCTCGTCGGCAGGCTCAGCCTTGCCAAAGCCCCAGTACACACGCTTTTTGTACGGCGCGTCGTCAAAGGTGTACTCGCAGGCCTCGTCCCAAGTCTCCTCGGGCAGGTCGGTCGCCGGCGTCAGGACGCCGCCGTTGGCAGCTGTCGCCGCAATGGAGCGAGCGTCCATCAGGGCCACGGCGCTCAGCTGACCATTGCCCGGCTTGGAACCCTCGCGGTTGGGGAAGTTGCGCGTGGTGTGGCGGATGGACAGGCCGTTGTTGGCAGGCGTGTCGCCGGCGCCAAAGCACGGACCGCAGAACGCCGTGCGCACGATCGCGCCGGCCTCCATAAGGTCGTAGATATAGCCACGGCGCGTAAGTTCGAGCGCCACGGGCTGGCTCGTGGGATAGACCGACAGCGAGAACTCGCCGCAGCCGGTGTTGGCGCCCTTGAGCACGCGGGCAGCCTGGACCACGGAGTCGTAGTTGCCGCCCGAGCAGCCGGCGATAACGCCCTGTTGCACGTGAAGCTTGCCGTCGACGATCTTGTCGAGCAGGCTAAAGTGCGTCTTGCCCTCGCCGATCTTGGCGGCCTCGAGCTCCACCTCATGCAGGATGTCCTCGAGGTTCTCGTTGAGCTCCTCGATCTCAAAGCCGTTGGAAGGATGGAATGGCAGCGCGATCATGGGCTTGATGCTCGACAGATCGACCTCGACGCAACCGTCGTAGTAGGCGACATCGGCGGGCTTGAGCTCGCGGTAGTCGTCGCCGCGACCGTGCATGGCCAAAAACGCGTGCGTGTCCTCGTCGGTGGCCCAGATGCTCGACAGGCAGGTGGTCTCGGTGGTCATGACGTCGACGCCGTTGCGGTAATCGGTCGTCATGCTCGCGATACCCGGGCCCACAAACTCCATGACCTTGTTCTTGACATAGCCCTTGGCAAAGACGGCACGGATGATGGCGAGCGCCACGTCGTGCGGGCCGACGCCGGGACGCGGGGCGCCCGTGAGGTAGATAGCGACGACGCCGGGATAGGCAACGTCGTAGGTATCGCGCAGCAACTGCTTTGCCAGCTCGCCGCCGCCCTCGCCCACGGCCATGGTGCCCAGGGCGCCATAGCGGGTGTGCGAGTCGGAGCCCAGGATCATCTTGCCGCAACCGGCGAAGTTCTCGCGCATAAAGGAGTGGATGACGGCGATGTGCGGCGGGACGAAGATGCCGCCGTACTTTTTGGCCGCGGAAAGGCCAAAGACGTGGTCGTCCTCATTGATGGTGCCGCCCACGGCGCACAGCGAGTTATGGCAGTTGGTGAGCACGTAGGGCAGCGGGAACTGCTCCATGCCCGAGGCGCGCGCCGTCTGGATGATGCCGACAAAGGTGATGTCGTGGCTCGCCATGGCATCGAAGCGAATCTTGAGCGCCTCGGGGTCGCCGGACGTATTGTGTGCCTGGAGGATCGAATACGCGATGGTACCGCGCTTGGCATCCTCGGGCGTCTGCGTAATACCGCGCTCGGCAGCCTCGGCCGCAGGCACAACCTCGCTGCCGCCGCGCAGGTAGATGCCGTCCTCGTACAGCTTGACCATACTGTCTCCCACTCTGCCCAAAAGATTTGGGCGCATAGCATGCATTCGTTCAATATCGTGCCATAGAACGGTTGCGAATGGGTTACGAATCTACACGTTCACTTTATCTCGGTAAAGTACAGGACGAGCCCGATGTGGGTCAGCAGATTTGGTGCAAGAGCGTCCCTTACGACTAGTCATTTAAGAACGTCCCCAATGACTACTCCGGCAACACCGATGTTTTGGCAACGACAGCGAGCGGGCCCCAATGACTACCAACGACTACCGCATCCGGAGCAAGGCAACGCCGCAGGTAGAGGACGGACAGCGAGCGGGCCGCATTTCCAAAGTGAGGAACGTCCCCAAGTGCCGCATCCGGACCATGGCAACGCCGCAGGTAGAGGACGGACAGCGAGCGACGTCCAGAGCGAACAAGTTGGCATGAAAAAGGCAAGGCATAGACCTTCTGGTCATGCCTTGCCTTTTGAATGACAAATTGTCGCTCTGGGCGGCGCGCAGCGTCGACCGGTCCGCCGTTCGTTAGAACGGCGGAACCTAGAGACCCCCGCCGGCTCCCAGTAGCTTGCGCATGACCTGTTCGGGATTAACCGAGCCATCGCGCGGGGCCAGGGAGGTGATCTTCTTCTGCATCTTGTACTCGTGCAGCTCGTCCTCGAGCTGGCGCATGCGGGCGCGGAGCTTTTCGTTCTCGCGCTCGCGCTCCTCGGCACGCTCCTTCATATCGAGGATACGCACCACGCCGGCAAGGTTGATGCCCTCGTCGGTCAGCTGGTTGATGAGCTCCAGGCGCTCGATATCGGCACGCGAATACAGGCGCGTGTTGCCGCCCGAGCGCTGGGGGTTCACCAGGCCCTTGGACTCGTAGACGCGCAGAGTCTGCGGATGCATGCCGGTCAGCTCGGCCGCCACGCTGATCATGTACAGCGGTTTGTTCCTATTGTCCTCGGCCATGCTACCTGACCCCTTTCCGTCTCGTTATCGTCCATCATAAGCCCGCGGGCGTGGGCGTGCACCGCGACCGCCCTAGAACGTCGCCTTGTAACGGTTGACCTTCTCGCGGTAGTCGCGCGTGTCGGCCTCGCGCAGCTTGGTCATGGCATCGCGCTCGTCATCGGATAGGTTCGTGGGAACCTGTACCTTGATCTCGACGAGCAGCGCGCCCGTACGGCCACGGTGCTTAACGTCGGGCGCCCCCATCTCCTTAAAGCGGAACTTCTTGCCCGTCTGGGTACCCGCAGGCACTTTCAAACGGACCGTCGCACCGACGGGCGTGGGCACGTCCACCGTGCAGCCGAGCGCCGCCTCGTAGACCGAGACCGGTACCTCCATGGTCACGTCGGCGCCTTTGCGCTTAAACAGCGGGTGCTCCTCCACATGCGTGGTCACGACCAGGTCGCCGCGCTCGCCACCGGCGACGCCATACTCGCCGCGACGCTTGTAGCGTAGCTTGCCGCCGTCGACCGCGCCCGCGGGCACCGAGACCGTAATGGTCTGCTGCTCGCCTGTCGAGGGAATGCGATAGGTGACCTTGTGCGTCACGCCGCGAAACGCGTCCTCGGCCGTCACATCGACGGTCAGCGACAGGTCGCCGCCCTTGCGAGCGCGGCTGCGACCCGCGCCGGCACCGGCAGCGCCCGCAGCCCCGGCAAAGCCCGAGCCCCAATCGCTGCCCCAGGCGCCGTTGCCGCTAAAGATGCTGTCGAAGATGTCGCCCCAGCCGCTGGCACCCGCGCCGGCACCGTAGCCGCCGCCATACGCGCCGCCTGCGCCCGGCATGCCGCCAAACATGAGCATCTGGTCGTACTCTTTGCGCTTCTTCTCGTCCGAAAGCGTCTCGTAGGCCTCGCTGATCTCCTTGAACTTGGCCTCGTCGCCGCCGGCGTCAGGGTGATATTTTTGCGCGAGCTTGCGAAACGCGCTCTTGATCTCTTTGTCGGAGGCGCTCTTGGATACGCCCAGGATGTCATAGAAGGTTTTGCCTGCAGCCATCGTAGCTCCTCTCCTGTTTTATCCGTCGCCCAGCGGGCGGCGGTTCATGCTTTCATATGGCACTAGGCCAGAAAGGGCCCCGGGTGTTGCCCCGGGGCCCTTCTCAATTACTCCTCGGCGCTCTCGGCCGTATCGGCCGCAGCATCCTCGGGCGCCGCTTCGGGCTCCGGTGCGGGGCGCTTTTCGCCACCGTAGGTCACCGTCACCATCGCGGAACGCAGGATGCGGTCCGCCATGCGGTAGCCCTTCTGGTACACGTCGTTGACGGTCTCGTCGTACTGCGACGAGTCCTCGACGCGACCCACAGCCTGGTGCTCGAGCGGATCGAACGCCTCGCCCTTGGGGTCGATGGGCTCAACGCCCTCGTGCGCAAACACATCGAGTAGCTTGGCATGCACCGCGTCGACGCCGTCGACGAACTGCTTAAAGTCGTCGGCAAGCTCTTGGCTGCGGGCATGGTCGATCGCGCGCTCGATATCGTCGACCACCGGCAGCAGCGCAGTGACAAGCTTCTCGGTCGCGCGCTCACGCTCGGCGATACGCTCGCTGGCGGTGCGGCGACGGAAGTTCTCCCAGTCGGCCTGCAGACGGGCGGTGCGCTCGGTGGCGTCCTTCGCCTTGTCCTCGGCAGCCTTCTGAGCCTCTGTCGCAGCATCGAGCTCATTGCGCACGTCGGCAAGCTCCTTCTGGGCCTGCTCGAACTTGAGCTTAAAGTCGTTGTCGGCGGCTTCCTCACCGGCGCGGATAGCGGCTTCCACCATCTCGTCCTCGGTCATCGTCGCCTCCTTGTTGGAATCCTCTACCTGGTTCTCGACAGCCTCGGCGGCCTCGGCCTCGTTGGCCTCGGTATCGTCGACGGCCTCTACGGGAATCTTCACGTCCTTCTCCTCAGAGTCAACGGGGGCGGCTCCAACGGCAGCCGCCTCCGTGCGAGCTTTACGGGCGGACATGATTACTTGTCCTCGTCGTCCACAACCTCGTAGTCAGCGTCGACGACGTCATCGTCGGCAGGCTGGGCGCCGGCGGCACCGTCGGTCTGCTGCTGGGCGTCGGCGTAGACAACCTGAGCCAGCTCGTAGGCCACGGACTGCAGGGACTCGCCGGCGGCCTTGATGGCCTCGACGTCAGAGCCCTCGAGCGCCTTCTTGGCATCGGCGATAGCGGCCTCGGCCTTGGACTTCACGTCGGCGGAAACCTTGTCGCCCAGCTCGTTGAGGGTCTGCTCGGTGGAGTAGCACAGGCTGTCGGTCTGGTTGCGGACCTCGACCTCTTCCTTCTGCTTCTTGTCCTCCTCGGCATGAGCCTCGGCGTCCTTGACCATACGATCGACTTCTTCGTCGGACAGAGCGGTGGAGCCGGAGATGGTGATCTGCTGCTCCTTGCCGGTGCCCTTGTCCTTAGCGGAGACCTTGACGATGCCGTTGGCGTCGATGTCGAAGGTGACCTCGATCTGCGGCACGCCGCGGCGGGCAGCCGGGATACCGGTCAGCTGGAACTTACCGAGCGACTTGTTGTCGCGGGCAAGTTCGCGCTCGCCCTGGAGCACGTTGATCTCGACGCTGGTCTGGTTGTCGGCAGCGGTGGAGTAGACCTCGGTCTTGGAGGTCGGAATCGTGGTGTTGCGGTCGATCATCTTGGTCATGATGCCGCCCATGGTCTCGACGCCCAGCGACAGCGGGGTAACGTCGAGCAGCAGGATGCCCTCGACGTCGCCGGTGAGCACGCCGCCCTGGACGGCAGCGCCGTCGGCAACGACCTCGTCGGGGTTCACGGACATGTTGGGCTGCTTGCCGGTCATGGTCTTGACGAGCTCCTGGACGGCGGGCATACGGGTGGAGCCGCCGACGAGGATGACCTCGGTCAGATCGGAGAGCTTAAGGTTAGCGTCGCGCAGGGCGTTGGTGACAGGCTGCTTGCAGCGCTCGAGCAGGTCACGGGTGATCTTCTCGAACTCGGCGCGGGTCAGCGTGTAGTTGAGGTGCAGCGGGCCGGACTGGTTCATGGTGATGAACGGCAGGTTGATAGTGGACTGCTGGGCGGCGGAGAGCTCCTTCTTGGCGTTCTCGGCGGCCTCCTTCAGACGCTGCAGGGCCATGGGGTCCTGACGCAAGTCGACACCGTTCTCCTGCTGGAACTTATCGGCCATCCAGTCGATGACGCGCTGATCCCAGTCGTCGCCGCCCAGGTGGTTGTCGCCCGAGGTGGACAGAACCTCAAACACGCCGTCGGCGAGGTCGAGGATGGAGACGTCGAAGGTACCGCCGCCCAGGTCGAAGACCAGGATGCGCTGGTCGGAGCCCTGCTTGTCCAGGCCATAGGCCAAAGCGGCAGCGGTCGGCTCGTTGACGATACGCTTAACGTTGAGGCCGGCGATCTTACCGGCGTCCTTGGTGGCCTGGCGCTGGGCGTCGTTGAAGTAGGCCGGGACGGTGATGACGGCGTCGGTGACGGTCTCGCCCAGATACTTCTCGGCGTCGGCCTTCATCTTTGCGAGCGTCATGGCGCTCACCTGCTCGGCGGTGTATTCCTTGCCCTCGATGTCGACGACGGCACGGCCACCCTGGCCCTCCTTGACCTCATACGGCACGGTCTTGAGCTCGGAGGTGCACTCGGAGTACTTGCGGCCCATGAAGCGCTTGATGGAGAACACGGTGTTCTTGGGGTTGGTGACCGCCTGGTTCTTAGCGGCCTTGCCCACGACGCGGTCGCCGTCGGCACGGAAGCCCACGACAGACGGGGTGGTGCGGTCGCCCTCGGCGTTCACGATGATGGTCGGAGAACCGCCCTCGAGAACGGCCATTGCGGAGTTAGTAGTACCAAGGTCGATACCAAGAATCTTGCCCATTAGAAATTCCCTCTCTCTTGTGCGTTTGCACCGACTCGGCGGTCTGCCAAGCGGTCTTTCGGCTTGTCTTTCAGGATGTAGTGTATCCCCTTATGGACCGGAATATACAAAATCTAAGTCAATTCATATAAGATTTCTTATCACTTAGAGTTTAGGTTCTCGAATGCGCAGGTAGATGCGCTGATTGAGTTCTCGGCAAATCTATCGAGATCTATGTAGAGATGGCTGAGGTTTGGGCCGGGGGTGCTTGGGGCTGCTTTACGGAAAGCTCGTCCCGGTTTGAGCGTGGATTCCGGGTCGTAGTTTCCGTCTGAAGGCTCGACCGGAAACCGTATCCCGTTTTGAGAGCTAATACCGGGTCGCAGTTTCCGCTAGCGGGCCCAACCGGAAACTGCGACCCGTTTTTCGACCAGATAACGGGATGCGCTTTCCGAAAGCCCACTCAATTGCTCAATAATTCGAGTCACCTTTAGCTAACATTTGCACAGCTCACCAGCCTCACCTGTGCGTTTCTTAGTAAGCCTTGGCATACTCGGCGAATGGTATGAAGATGCCGGCCAGAGGGTATTGCAAACGGTCGCTCACGTGGTATGTTTTTGCCCGAATCAAACCGGCGCGCATCGCCTGTAGCGTCGGTCAACAGAGAGGAAACTACCATGGCTCATCCCGTAATTGATGCCGACGAGTGCATCGCTTGTGGCGTTTGCGTCGACTCCTGCCCCGCTGGCGTTCTGGAGCTCCAGGACGTCGCTACCGTTGCTGACGAGGACTCCTGCGTCGCCTGTGGCGCTTGCCAGGACGCTTGCCCCGCCGGCGCGATCACCGAGATCGTCGAGGAGTAACAACTCCCCCACTTGCACACTCACAAGTACACCGTGCACAAAAAAGGAGGCCTCCGCATCGCCGCAGAGGCCTCTTTTTTGTGCGGATAGCTAATTTGGCACCGTCGCAGGTTGAGCATAAGTCAGCGAAAACGCCCCTAAGCGAGCAAGGTGACGTGAAAGAGAAGGGAAGCGTACTTTTGTACGCGACCGACGATTGAACGTCAGATTGCCGCTTAGGGGCGTTTGCAGCGTCGGCTACGATAGATCGTCTTCGTAGGGCATCAGGTCTGCCAGATAGCCCCTCTCCTTGAGCATAGCCTCGATCTCGTCGAGGGTTTGCTCATCCTCTGCCGCGATGCGATGGAAGTGATAGCCGCTCGTCACCGTTAGTAGTGGAAAGCTCTTGCCGCTCTCGATATCGTGCAGGTAGCGCTCAACATCGCGACGATTGCGGATGTCCAGGTCGGCCGTGATCTTACCGTACACGCGGTGGTTGACGATTACGTTGAGCACGGCGCCTCCGGCGTCGACGATACTCGTGAGCTCATCGCCTGCCTGCTCCACGCTATGGCGAACCTTGACCAGGCGCGTGGGCACGGCGGGGCTGCTGGGGGCCTCCTGCAGCACGTAGCCGCGATTGGTCGCCACGATATCGTGCCCATCGGCGCGCAGCAGGGCGATGTCTTGCACGACAACCTGGCGGCTAACACCCACCTCGCGAGCAAGCGTACTGCCGGAGACGGGGTCTTTGGCTCGTTCGAGCACGCCCATGATGGCACGGCGACGCTCGCGGGCGTCCATTATTTACCGTCCAGCAGACGCAGGTGCTTAAGCGAGAGGTCGAGAATCGGCGCAGAGTGCGTCAACGCCCCCGAGCTAATAAAGTCAACGCCCAGGTCGGCAAGCGCACGGATATTGCTGGCATCCACGTTGCCCGAACACTCGGTCTTGGCGCGACCGGCAATAAGCTCAATCGCGGCAGCCATGTCATCGTGGGTCATGTTGTCGAGCATGATGATGTCGGCGCCGGCCTCCACGGCCTCGCGCACCATGTCCAGGTTCTCGCACTCGATCTCGACCGTCGCGGTAAACGATGCATGGGCGCGCGCCATCTCGATCGCACGCGTCACGCCGCCGGCGGCATCGATGTGGTTGTCCTTGAGCATGACGGCCGTCGACAGGTTGTAGCGGTGGTTGCTGCCGCCGCCGATCTCGACCGCGGCCTTCTCGAAGACGCGCATACCCGGCGTGGTCTTGCGCGTGTCGACGAGCACGGTCTTGGTGCCCTCGAGCGCCGCAGCCATCTGGTGCGTATAGGTAGCGATACCGCTCATGCGCTGCAGGTAGTTGAGCGCCACGCGCTCGCCCGAAAGCAGCACGCGCGCATCGCCGCGTACCTGGCCCACGTGGTCGCCGGCGTGCACCTCGTCGCCATCGGCAACATCAAACAGCACCGAGCTCTGCGAATCCAGCAGCTCAAAGGTACGAGCGAACACATCCAGGCCTGCGATGATGCCATCGGCCTTGGCGATGAGCTCCACCGTGGCGGGACGCGCCGTGGGGCACACGCTTGCCGTGCTCACGTCCTCAAACGTAATGTCCTCGCGCAGAGCCTGCAGAATCAGATCATCGACGACGAGCTTCATGGTAATGGGGTTCATGGTCTACTCCTCCACGGCCTGCGTGCCGGCGGCACGGGCCAAATCATCGATTGCCAGGGTGTCGGCGCTCAGGGCGCGATGACGGCCGTCGAGCGCGGGCTCGCCCGCCTGCTCCACGGCGAGCGACTGGCCGGTACGCATGTGCCACGCGGCGCGACGACCCCAGACCAGCGCCTCGAGCAGGCTGTTTGATGCAAGGCGGTTCTTGCCGTGAACGCCGTTGCAGGCCGTCTCGCCGGCGGCGTAGAGCTCGGGCATCGAGGTGCGGCCATCCTTGTCGACCCACACGCCGCCCATAAAGTAGTGCTGCGTGGGTGTGACGGGGATGGGCTCGTCCAAGATGTCGCGGCCGTCCTCCAGGCAGCGTGCGCGAATGTTGGCAAAGTGTCCGGTCACCACGTCGCGCTCAACGGGGGCAAAGCTCAGCCACTCGTGCTCGGTACCATCCTGCTTCATCTGCTCGCGAATAGCGGCAGCGACCACATCGCGCGGCTGAAGCTCATCGGTAAAACGCTCGCCGGCGGCGTTGAGCAAAATCGCGCCCTCGCCGCGGCAGCTCTCGCTGATCAGGAAGGTGCGGCCCGGCTGCGGCGAGAACAGTCCCGTGGGGTGAATCTGCACGTAGTCCAGGTGCTCCATCTTAATGCCATGCTCCTGGGCAATGTAGCAGGCATCGCCGGTGAGCTGCGGGTAGTTGGTCGAGTGGTCGTACACGCCGCCGATACCGCCTGTCGCCCACAGCGTGTGGCGGGCATGGATCTTAAACGGCTCGCCGGCATGCACGCCCCCGGCGGCATTTGCCAGCTCGTCGGCGGGGCGAACCGAGTTGTCCTCGTCCACGGGAACGGCGACGACGCCGATGCACGCCGTGGCGCCATCACGCTCGCCCGTCAGGATGTCGGTCATGGCCACGTGCTCCAAAATCTGCACGTTATCCAGCTTGCGAACGGCCTGGAGGAGCTTGGTCGTGATCTCCTTGCCCGTAATGTCGGCATGGAAGGCGATGCGCGGGCGACTGTGCGCACCCTCGCGGGTAAAGTCGAGGCTGCCGTCGGCCTTGCGCTCAAAGTCCACGCCCATGGCCAGCAGGTCGTTGATGACCGAGCGGCTCGAGCGGATCATGATGTCGACGCTCTCGCGGCGGTTATCGTAGTGGCCGGCGTGCATAGTGTCCTCAAAGAAGGCGTCGTAGTCAGAGCCTTCGGGAAGCACGCAGATACCGCCCTGCGCGAGCATCGAATCGCACTCGTCGACAGCGCCCTTGGAGAGCATGATCACGCGCGTGCTCGTCGGCAGATTGAGGGCCGCGTATAGGCCCGCCACGCCGCAACCGGCAATGACGACGTCGCACTCCATGTCGGGGCATTGTTTGGTTTCCACAGGAATCCTCTCCCTTGTAATGTGACATAAGGGATGGTCCCTCATGTCACATTGGCTTAGCGCGCCGCGTATTCGAGCATGCGGTCGAGCGTGAGCTTGGCCTGGTCGGCGGCCTCATCCGACACGCCGATCTGCACCTCGCCCTCGCCCGTCTCCAGGCAGCGCACGAGCTTTTCGAGCGTGATGAGATCCATGTTGACGCAGGTGGGCTGCACCGCGGGGAAGTAGAACTTTTTGCCGGTGCCCTGACAGCGGCGCTCGAGCTCGTAGAGCACGCCGCGGACCGTCACGATGATAAACTCGCTCGCGTCCGACTCCTCGGCATACTTGATAATGCCGGCAGTGGAGCCGATGTAGTCGGCCTCGGCCAGGACGTCGGCCTTGCACTCGGGGTGCGCCAGCACGAGCGCATCGGGGTGCGCCTCCTGTGCGTCGACGATCTGCTCGACGGTGATGATGTGATGGCGCGGGCAGTAGCCGTTGTTGAGGATGACGTGCTTTTGGGGCACCTGCTCGGCCACAAAGCGGCCCAGGTTCTGGTCGGGAATGAACAAGATGTGCTGCTGCGGCAGCTCGGAGACGATCTTGACGGCGTTAGAGCTGGTAACGCACACGTCACTCCAGCTCTTGATCTCGACCGTCGAGTTGACGTAACACACCACGGCCAGGTCGTCGCCATATTCGGCACGCGCCGCGTCGACCGTCTCGTGCTTGACCATGTGCGCCATGGGACAGTCCGCGCCCGGCTCGGGCAGCAGCACGGTCTTGGTGGGATTGAGTAGCTTGGCGCTCTCGCCCATAAACTCCACGCCGCACAGCACGATAGTCTGCTGCGGCAGGCTCTTGGCGAGCTTTGCCAGGTAGAAGCTGTCGCCGACGAAATCGGCCACAGCCTGAACCTCGGGCGCCACATAATAGTGCGCCAGGATCACTGCGTCACGTTGGGTTTTTAGCTGATGAATGGCCTCGACGAGCTCTGCGGGCACCAGTGCCGCGCGCTCCGTTGCCGTCGTTGCCGATGCCAGGCCGGCCGCGATATCGCGCGCAAGCTCCGATGCATCCATGTTCGCGCTCTGTGCCATCAAGGCCCCTCTCTTTTGGCGAATCTTGGGGCTTTAGTATGACACCTGGCTTTACAGCTGACAAGACAGCTGTAAAGCCAGGTGTAAAGTTGGAATAAGGATTCAATCTTGGGGCGGGTCCATTTTCGAACTGGCAAGCTGAGGACAGTCGAGCTCTCGATAACGCAGGAGGCATCTTTGGACGGCCGCCGTGCATGGTCGACGGCATGCCCGTGACCCAGCATGCGGGCCACGGCTTTGCCACCAAGAGCATCAAGTTCGCCGTCGAGCGCATGAACGGCAACTGCCAGTTTCGCATTCACGGCAATCGGTTTGAGCTTCGCGCAGTGATGTAAGGGCGCGACAAGTCGGCGCCGCGCTCGACCCATCAGGACCGCCTTGCCGGCGCCAGTCCGCTACAGCGGTGCGGCGGCCGGGGTCAGCTGCTTGATGTAGGCCCACATGCGCTGCTTGGCGGCCTTGTCGGTCAGCGCGGCCTCAAAGCCGTCGAGCGCGAGTACGCGACGACCCTGCACGTGGGCGACCAAGCCGGGCTTGAGCATGGCGGTATCAAAGTCGTCAATCGCCACGAGCATGTCTGCGTAGGTCTCACGCATGGTATCGGCCGCGCGATCGTCCAGCAGCAGGACCGCCTCGGGGTCCAAGGCCTCGAGCGCCTCGCGGAACAGCTCGCACGGCAGGTCCTCGCCTATCGCAACCGCTCCGTCGCCCGCGCCGGCAACACTTGCCAGCACGCAGAAATCCTCGGGCGCGTAACCGATGGCGCCGAGCGCCTTACGCAACGCGGCGCCGTCTGGACCGGCAGCCAGCTCGCCACCCGCACGCTCGGCATCGTCTAAATCTCCTTTTACCAGCACAATCGGCGAGCACGCGTTGCCCGCGATACGCACGCCGCGGCCCGCGAGCGATGCGAGCTCCTGCTCGGCCGCCTGGGCGATGGCTTCTTTTTTCTGGCTTTGTGACGTGGGCATGCGCTCTCCAATCGTTTGCGTGCCCACCATTATATAAAAGAGCCGCCCGCGAGTGGTTGCATTGCGGGCCGTTGGGTATAAGCACGGTCGTACTGAGTTTTACGCGGCCGAGCCGCGTCGCACTATGGAGGTCACTATGGCTGACATTAAGCAGATTACCCCCGAGAATATCGATTCCATCGTTGACGGCAGCCTTCCCGTGCTGGTTGATTTTTGGGCACCGTGGTGCGGTCCCTGCCGTTCGCTCTCGCCCATTGTTGACGAAGTGGCCGACGAGCTGGCCGGCAAGATTACCGTCGCCAAATGCAACGTCGACGACAATCAGGACCTGGCCATGAAGTTTGGCGTCATGAGCATCCCCACGCTGGTTGTCTTTAAGAACGGCGAGGAAATCGACCGCTCCGTCGGTGCGCTGCCCAAGGCCAGGCTGCAGGCGCTGCTGGAGAAGCACCTGTAATACGCCGGTCACGCGCTGCCGTCCATGAGTGGTTTTGTGCCGCTCGCCGGAGAGCCGGGTGTTGCGCCCGCGACCACGGATAGTATGGTAATCACAAACAGCCCCCAGTGAACGGGTGCGGGTCAGACGGACTCGCACCCGTTTTCTTATGCGGCGATGCGCAAAGCGGGCGTAGTAGAATCTGAACCACTGATTAGACCCGTACAAAAGGAGATTCCCATGCATGACGTCGGAATGAACATGAGCCAGCTTGCCATGAGCGTCAAGCAGGTCGACGACACCATTGAGCTCGCTCACGAGTGGAGCCATCAGCTGCTGCATGCGACCGAGAACTTTGACATGGAGCGCATTGGCACTAAGCTCGAGGCCGCCATGGCGGCGCTCCACGAGGCGCACGATGCGCTCGAGGGCTACGAGGAGGCCATCGAGGCCGACCATAACTCCGTCGGCTCCGTAAAGCTGGTGTAGCGTGGCCGAGCACGAGCACGCCTGCGAGCACGAGCATCCGCACGGGCCGACCGGCGACGTGGGCTGCCGCCTCAGCGGCTCCGCCTCCGAGCTGGTCCGTTTTTCGGTCACCGCTCCCGACGACCTGCTACGCTGCTTTGACGAGCAGATCGCGCGCCGCGGCGACGTTGCTAACCGCTCCGAGGCCGTGCGCGACCTGATTCGCGCCTCGATCGCCAAGGAGCAGATGCGAACGCCCGACGAGCAGGTCATCGGGTCGCTCACCATGATCTATGACCACCATACCGGCGATCTGACGCGCCGTCTGGACGAGGTGCAGCACGACTACACCGACGAGATTGTCTCGACCATGCACGTGCATCTGGACCACCACAACTGCTTGGAGATTCTGGCGCTCAAGGGTCGCGGCGAGCGTGTCTACGAGCTGGCTGACCGTCTGCTGGGCCTGCGCGGCGTTAAACACGGCGAGCTCACCTGCGCCGCCACCGAGCAGAGCCTGGGGCTGTAGCGGGTCTTTGCGCGGCGCACCTGCCAAGAAGGGACAGGTTTGTTTTGGCAGGTTTAACGTTTTACCTACCAAAATAAACCTGTCCCTTTTTGGCAGGTCTCGATGAAGGAGGGTCGCATGCGACATGCGCATATCCATGTGACGGGCATTGTGCAGGGCGTCGGCATGCGACCGTTTGTGTATCGCGAGGCCATAGCGCACGGCATTTGCGGCTGGGTGCTTAACGCGGGCGATGGCGTGCATATCGAGGCGCACGCCCTAAGCGAGGCGCTCGACGAATTTGTCGCCGCGCTTTCCGAGCATACGCCTGCGGCGGCTCGTGTGGAGCATGTCGAGGTTATGGACCTAGCGCCCGGCGACTGGGACGCCGCCAACGAGCGGGGCTTTCGCATTGTGGCATCGCAGGATCAAACCGCCCACACGACGCTCGTCTCGCCCGACATCGCCACGTGCGACGACTGCCTGCACGAGCTGTTCGACCCCGCCGACCGACGCTTTCACTATCCCTTTATCAACTGCACCAACTGCGGACCGCGCTTTACCATCATCCGGTCGCTGCCCTATGACCGAGCGGCCACCTCGATGGATTGCTTTCCCATGTGCCCCACCTGTGCCGCAGAGTATGCCGACCCGCTCGATCGGCGCTTTCACGCGCAGCCCGATGCCTGCTTTGATTGCGGGCCGCACATTACGTGGCGCGAGGCCGACGAAGCCGCCGTGTCGCTGACCGTCGGCACCACGCGCAAGACCAGCGACGCCATTATCGACCGCTGTGTTGAGCTGCTGGCCAACGGCGGTATCATCGCCATCAAGGGTCTGGGCGGATTTCACTTGGCATGCGACGCCTCCAACGAGAAGACGGTAGCCGAGCTGCGCCGTCGCAAGCGCCGCAGCAACAAGCCGCTTGCCGTTATGGTGCGCGGCCTTGCCGATACTGAACGCCTGTGCCATGTCAACGACGTTGAGCGCGGCCTGCTGGCCGGCAGCATTCGCCCCATCGTGCTGCTGCGCCGACGTGCCGTTTGCGAGAGCGGCGGCTCCCCCAACGCCCTCGCGCTCGCGCCATCCGTCGCGCACGATCTACCCGAGCTCGGCGTTATGCTCCCCTACACCCCGCTTCAGCATCTGTTGCTTGCCGCGGCAGAAGCCCGCGGTATGCACGCACTCGTCATGACCAGCGGAAACCTGAGCGAGGAGCCTATCGAGACCGATGATACCCTTGCATGGGAGCACCTTGTTGCCGCCGGCATCGCTGACGCGCTACTTGGCAACGACCGTGCGATTCTCTCGCGCTACGATGATTCCGTGGTGCGCGTGGTCGGTGGGGTCGCCATGCCCGTTCGCCGCGCTCGCGGATATGCACCCCAGCCGCTGCCGTTGCCGGCGCTCGACGGCGCTCCGTCCTGCGTGCTCGCCTGCGGGCCACAACAAAAGGCCACGATTGCGCTCACGCGTGAAGGGACGAACGGCGAGGCAACCTGTTTTGTGTCGCAGCATATCGGCGATGTTGAAAACGGCGGGACCTTCGATGCCTGGAACGCCGCGCGCGCACGCTTGGAAGATCTCTTTGACTTGGCGCCCGCCGCCTTGGCCTGCGATCTACACCCCAACTATCTATCGAGCCAGTGGGCGCGCGAGCAGGCGCGAAAATGCAATCTGCCGCTCGTCGAGGTGCAGCACCATCATGCGCACATCGCGAGCGTAATGGCCGAGGCTATCGCCGCGGGCCAGCTTACAACCGACGCGCGCGTCCTTGGCATCGCCTTTGACGGCACCGGCGCCGGCACCGATGGGACCATTTGGGGCGGCGAGTTTCTTGTTGCCAGCCTTGGCGGCTTTGAGCGCGCCGCGCATTTGCGCACCTGGACGCTCCCCGGCGGGGCGGCCTCCGTGCGCGACGCCCGCCGCAACGCCTTTGCCCTGCTCAGTGAGCTCGGCCTGCTTGAACATCCGGGGGCCGAGCGGCTCTTGGACGGCCTAGACGAGCAAACACGCAGCGTGACGGCAACGATGATCGAGCGGAACATCAACAGCCCACGCACGAGCAGTATGGGGCGTCTCTTTGACGCCGCCGCTGCAGTTTTGGGCATTTGCGGGCAGGCAACCTACGAAGGCGAGCCCGCCATCGAACTCGAAGCCGCCGCCTGGCGCGCGCTCGGCAGCAAAATTACCCATGTTCCCGGCGATAAAGACGGCTGTTCCGCATCTGACCCATTGCGACTGGACAGTTTGTTCAGATTTGTATTAAAAACAGACCCTCTAACCAACGGTTTTGGCTCAGATTACCCCGAAGAGGGCTCTCCAGGCACCTCATTTGCGGTTAATTCGCCCGCCGGATACCCCAAATCAACCCATTCGGGGCCCTCGCAGACGAGCTATACCACCCATTACCACTCTAAAAAGTACAAATCTGAACTAACTGTCCAAGCAACCTCGAGCAGGTCTCTCGTCCTGAGTCCCAGCTCACTTTTTGCGGCGCTTTTGGAGGGAACCAGAGCCAGTGTGCCCGCCGACAGGCTCGCACTCGACTTCCATGTCGCCGTCGCGCGCTCTTCGGCACGCATCGCCAGCGAGATCTGCACCCGTGAAGGCCTCGATACCGTTGCGCTCTCGGGCGGTGTGTTCATGAACCGACTTCTGCTCCAGCTCCTCACCCGCGAGCTCAAAAGCGCAGGTCTTACTGTCCTTATCCCGCATACCGTGCCCGTCAATGACGGCTGCATCGCCTACGGTCAGGCGGCGGTCGCAAGCGCTCGTCTTGCGCAAATCGCATCGCAGTAGCTCGCTCTCGCACGCCGCTGTGCCCAGCCGTCTCACAGGCGTAACGCGTTTGCCCGCGAACCCCGCGAGCGCTACCATCAACTGATGGATTATTGAGCGCCTATCCAGCGCAAAACGTATAAAAGGGGAACAATATGTGCCTTGCCGTCCCCGGTAAAGTAGTCAAACGCGACGACGGCCTCAAGGCCACCGTCGATATGATGGGCGTCGAGCGTCCGGTGTCGCTGCGACTCGTGCCGACGGCGCAGGTTGGCGACTATATTCTCGTGCACGCCGGCTTTGGCATCCAAATCGTCGACGAGCAGGAAGCGCAAGAAACGCTCGAGCTCGTTAACGCCATGACCGAACTGGCCGAAGAAGGCCGACTGGCCAGCAACCCGGCCGAGGCATACTAGTGGCGGCCGGACAGCCGGTGCGCTCCGGTATCGACTTTTCGGCATTTCGCGACCCCAAGCTGGCTCGCGAGCTCATCGAACGCATTCGCGGTCTTGTCGGCGACCGTACCATCAACCTTATGGAAGTCTGCGGCACGCACACCGTGAGCATCGGCCGCTATGGCTTTCGCTCCATTATGCCGGCCGGGCTCAAGCTACTGAGCGGCCCGGGCTGCCCCGTCTGCGTTACCGCCAACCGTGACATCGACCACGCGATCGCGCTCGCCAACATAGACGGCGCCATCATCACCACCTTTGGCGACATGATGCGCGTGCCCGGATCGTCCACCTCGCTCGCAGCGCAAAAGGCGGCAGGGCGCGATATCCGCATCGTCTACTCTCCGCTCGACGCACTCGACATTGCCGAGCAAAATCCCGGTCGTCCGGTCATTTTTATGGGCGTGGGCTTTGAGACTACGACGCCCACCATCGCCGCTGCCATCTTGGAGGCCGAGGCGCGCGGGCTTTTGAACTTTTCGGTCTATTGCGCCCACAAGACCACGCCGCCGGCGTTGCGCGCCATCGCCAACGATCCCGAGACCGCCATCGACGGCTTTATCCTGCCGGGCCACGTCGCCACCATCACGGGTTTGGCGCCCTTTAGCTTTTTGGTCGACGAGTTCGATACCCCGGGCGTGGTCACGGGATTTGAACCGGTCGATATCCTGCAAGGCATCTGCATGCTGGTCCAGATGGTTGCCGAGGACAGGCCCGCGATCGACAACGCCTACCGTCGCGGCGTCAACGCAGGCGGCAACCCCGTGGCGCGACAGCTGGTCGAGCAGGTGTTTGAGCCATGCGACACCACATGGCGCGGGCTGGGGCCGATTGCCAACTCGGGCCTTTCCATCCGCCCTGAGTTCTCGCGCTTTGATGCCCGTACCCGCTTTGACGTGCCCGTTGAGGCGACGGTCGAGCCGCGTGGGTGCCGCTGCGGCGACGTGCTGCGCGGGGCCATTACGCCGAGCGGCTGCCCGCTCTTTGGCCGCACCTGCACGCCCGAGCACCCCGTCGGCCCGTGCATGGTGAGCTCCGAAGGCAGCTGCGCGGCGTACTACCGCTACCGCGACTATTAGGTTCCGCCGTTCTAACGAGCGGCGGACTGGTCGACGCTGCGCCTCACCCATATAATTCCACCCACGATTGGAGTTTTGGATATGTCCCATAGCATCACCGAAAGCACCGTCCTTTTGGGCCATGGCTCCGGCGGTCAGATGATGAAACGCATCATCGATGAGGTCTTTTTGGATGCCTTTGGGACGCCCGAGTTGCTCGAAGGCAACGACGCCGGCGTCGCCGCGCTGCCCGCGAGCGGGCGCATCGCCATGTCGACCGACAGCTTTGTAGTCTCGCCGCAGTTTTTCCCCGGTGGCAACATCGGCCGTCTCGCCGTGTGCGGAACCGTCAACGATGTCGCGACCTCGGGCGCCAACGTGCGCTACCTATCGTGCGGCTTTATCCTCGAAGAGGGCTATCCCATGGATAAGCTCCGCCAGATTGTGCAGACGATGGCCGAGACGGCGCGCGAGGCGGGCGTGTCCATAATCACGGGCGACACCAAGGTGGTCGAGCGCGGCGGGGCCGACGGCGTCTACATCAATACCGCCGGCGTGGGCGAAGTGCCCGCGGGTGTGGCGCTCAGCGGCGCCAACTGCCAGCCTGGCGATGTCATCCTGGTGTCGGGCACACTCGGCGACCACGGCATCGCCATCATGAGCCAGCGCGAGGGCCTGGCGTTTTCGAGCACGATCGAAAGCGATGCCGCGCCGCTCAACCACCTGATTGCCGACGTGCTCGCCGCCGCCCCCGACACTCGCTGCTTCCGCGACCCCACGCGCGGTGGCCTGGCGTCCACACTCAACGAGTTTGCCCAGGCCAGCGGTGTTGCCATGGAGATCGACGAGGATGCCGTGCCCGTGCGTCCCGACGTGCAGGCGGCGTGCGAGATGCTCGGCTACGATGTGCTGCAGGTGGCAAACGAGGGCAAGATGGTCGCCGTGGTGCCGGCCGAGCAAGGCGATGCGGCTCTAGCCGCCATGCGCGTCGCCCGCTACGGCGAGAATGCCGCCATCATCGGTCGCGTGCTGCCACTTGCCGAGGGCTCCCGTCCCGCCGTGCGCGTGCGCACCGGCTGGGGCTCGACCCGCATCCTCGACATGCTCGTGGGAGAGCAGCTGCCGAGAATTTGCTAGGGCGGAATCGCACGGTCGGCGCTATGTCACCTGATATCCCTGGAGATGTTCAGATTCCAAGCACACCCAACGCGTAAGCCCAGTATTATGGGGTGCGTTTTGAAACCCAACGACGGGAGCTTTCATGGCAGCAGCTTTTTCCCATGTGATCTTCGATCTGGACGGCACCATCCTCAACACGCTCGAGGACCTGGCAGCCGCCGGCAACCATACCTGCGAGGCGCACGGCTGGCCCACATTTGCCGTTGACGAGTATCGCTACAAGGTGGGAAACGGCATGCTCAAGCTGGTTGAGCGCTTTATGCCCGCCGAGTACGCGGGCGACGGCCGTATGTTTGAGCAGACGCTTGCCGAGTTTAGGGCTTATTACGGCGAGCACAAGGAGGACCACACCGCCCCCTATACCGGCACGATCGAGATGCTCGACCGCTTGCGTGCCGCGGGTGTGCAGCTTGCCGTGCTCACTAACAAGGACCACGTCTCGGCGGCCCCGCTTATCGAGAAGTATTTTGGTTCCGAGCGCTTTGCGCTGGTACAGGGCCGTGTCGATGCGTTTCCGCCTAAGCCCGAGGCACCCGTCACGCTGCATGTGATGGAAGAGTTGGGCGCCGACCCGGCGACCACGCTCTACGTAGGCGATTCCAATGTCGATATCCTGACCGGCCACAACGCCGGTCTTAAGAGCGCAGGCGTCAGCTGGGGCTTCCGCGGCCGCGCAGAGCTGGAAGCCGCCGGCGCCGACTACGTGGTGGACAGCCAGGCAGAGCTCGCGGCGCTGGTGCTGGGCGAGTAGCGGAGCCGCCGCTTAACGTAGCTGCGACAATTCTTCCACGCGGAAACGGCATCCCGTTTTGGAGCAATATTCCGGGTCGCACTTTCCGCAACCCACCCAATCCGGAAACCGCGACCCACTATTCGGCCAAAAACCGGGTCGCATTTTCCCAAGCACTCGATGTAAAAGGTCGAACTGGCCTGTAAAAGAGGAAAGGGCAGACCTTCTGGTCACTCGGTCCTCTTTGGAGCAGGAAGGGTTAGGCCCGCATGTGCTGATCCTGGACGGGTAACGGGAATGTCGTCTATCTCGTCCGATTCGCAGCCACTTTTCTTTGATTCTAACGAAATGGCAACTTGAACGAAAAGCACCCTTAGGTAATTAAAATCTTATTATGCTTAGCTAGACAACCTTGCTATGTCGTCTCAAATCACATCGCTTAGCTTGGTTTAGCCGCTTAAACCATCTAAAGAACCGTTCAATTTGTTGCTCAACAAATTGAACGACCTCGCTGCTACCCTAGGTTTCGTCCAACCTTTATCAAATCGAAAGGACGAAACGATGGAACCAGAGATCACGCCCGAGAACTCGCATAAAAAAGCGCCCGTTAAGGCCATCGTCATCGCGGCGGTCAGCGCCATTGCAGTGTTAGCAATCGTTTTCGCTGTCATTATCCCCCGAGTCAAATACTCTCAAGCTCAAGCTGCTTTCGATGAAGGCAATTACGCACTTGCAGAGCAATTGTTTAGCGAAACCCATTACAAAGACGCTCCAAGCCAGGCGACACTATGTCGAGGAATGGCGTTCTTGGAAAATGGCGACTACCAAGACGCAATTGACACGATTGAAAAAATGACCGATAAGACTCAAGAAAGCAAAGCATGCTACGAAAAGGCCTGCTATCTGCGTGCCAACGAGCTATTCGAAGACAAGGAATATGAAGAAGCTACCGGCTATTATCAGAAAGCCAAGTCCTATAAAGATTCGAAAACTCGTCTAGCAGAAGCCGAGCGGCTAGCACTCCAGCAGAAGACTGAAGATGAATGGGGCAACTTCGTCGATGACGCCTACGATGCGGCATACAGCGTCATGGAAACTCTCTGGGAAGAACTCCCCGACGTTGAGGGTTATTACGATGACAATTTAGATGATCTCTCATATACATTCACCGTCTCAGACCCAACAGGAAAACTGTCCGAAGCGTGGGACAGCAATGATCAAAACGTTAAGGAAGCAATTCGTTCGATCACAGACGGAATGGATGGACTTAGCCGTGATTTTCAGGCAATCGGTCGAGACCATGGCCTCGACGGCATCACCTGCACCGTCCTACTCGAATCCAATGACACAGTTCTCTACGAGTCCATCAACGGAAAGTCTCAATAGCAAATCGCGTCAAAAAACCCAACACCCTCATAAAAGGAGAATTCAATCATGTCCAACCCAGAGAGCCCCTTTATCGAACGATGACCGTTCGTTAAGGCGATCGCATGCACCGCTCTTTCCGCATCCGCTGTCTTCACTTCAGGTTGCGCCCTATTTGACGAAAAGACAGCAACCGCAAAGGTTCTTGTCGGGTATTACGAACTGTCTGAAGCAGACGGAATTTCTGCTGATGTTGCGCACGCCTTCAAAATGCGAATTGTCTCTGAATTCAAATCAGACGGCACCGGCATCATGCACGTATTTCAATCGGGGGAACCGAGTCAAGAAGCTGAATTCTCTTGGGAGGCAACCGGCCGTGACGAGGCGAAGTTGACCGCAAATTCAACTGAGTCCACCGTAAAGATCCAGGACGATGTCCTTGAAATCACCTCTCCTGATGACGAAGTCACTCTATGGGACCCCACCACCGAGAGCGAGCTTGACGCCGCACTCGCTAAAGACAGCAAAAACTAAGCGAAAGCGGCCTAGGGCCACCTGCCCAAATTGAACAACAACCATGCCCATGAAAGGAAGCAGCATGACTAAAACTTGCCCCAATTGTGGTGCGGAACTAAAGGATTCGCAGCGATTCTGCTTGGACTGCGGAAAAGAAGCGCCAGCTCCAAACGTCAACGGTTGCGCAGTGAACAATCCTGGCGAACAGACGGCCAATCATCTTGATAATCCAGCCGCGAGCGTTAAAACTGAAGCGGTTGTCGAAGAGGAAGCTCAAAAGATTCCCGAAGGCGCCATGAAGACCGAGCAATCAACCAGACCAACCGACACCAATGATACGGCGACATGCCAGACCAATAATAATTCAGACAATCAAAAGCCGATTGCCCCTAAAACACTCATGGACAAGGTCGAAGGCAGTGCTTTGAGCGATATTACCCAAAAGATAAATAAGCATGAGATTGCCTGTCGTGCGGGAATCGTTCTTGGTATTGTTTTCCTTTTTGTCGGCATGAGCATAATCGGAGGGGCTCATGTCTCCATTTCAGCCCAAAGCGTCAGTTCGATTACTTTTGGTGCAGATTTCTATACTGAGCAGTACGGTGTAACAGCAGATATTCTTTCAGAGCTCAATAGCATTGCGCTGGGCATAGAGCAAGGTCTGAACCTAATAATACGCGCATGCGGAGCAATCATTTGTTCCCTTGGTGTGTTGACCTCGGTCCTCTCTGCCGAACGCCTATTCGCCAAGAAGCAGGCGTAGCAGAAGCCATGTTTTGTCCAAGCTGCGGCCATAACTTACTAAGAATCTTGCGTATTGCGAAAACTGCGGAGCTCCCGTTAACAATTCCCATCAAACAACTAGCTCCGATTGCAACAACAAAACTGTTTCGACATGCGAGCACAATTCACAAGCCCCATCGACATCGATTAATCCTGAGCCCACCGCAGGCGTAAGCGGACCCGTTAAGCAATCTGGTCACACAAAACGAAATATCATCATTGCCCTCGCGATCTTCGTGGCGATAGCAATCGCCGTCGCCGCATTCGGCGGTACGCAAAAACCACCGCGCCTCAAATCGGCTTCCAGCCAACAAATAGGCCCTCTTGCTGACGAATGGTGTGTCGGCACCTGGTATGCAGCAGGAATGACCACGACCGGAGCCGATGATTTAGTCTGGGGTGACTTCAGCGGCACAACGCTAAGCGTCGACGCCGATGGCAGTGGCATCCTCATTTTCTCCGATGATGACGACGGTCCGTACAAATGCACGGTCACCAAAGCAGGAAAGCAAAACGGAATTACAACATACACGTGTACCTTTGACTTCGATGAGGGCATGACCCCTGCAACGCTCTTTGCATACGACGATCCCATCGAAAATGATTCGCTCATATCCCTTATATTCAACGAAGACCCCAACTTTATCTTGACCTTTTGTAAAGATAAATCCACGGTCCAAAATCATCCTTGGTCGCAATTGGATTCCGGCTCCGCTAAAGGGCATTCGGGCACCGACAATTTTTCGAATAGTTCCTCGGCTACTATGGGAGAGCGCAACGCACTAGGGAAGGCAAAATCCTATCTCGACACAGTTGGAGGCTTCTCGGAATCTGGCTTACGCGACCAGCTTGAGTTCGAGGGGTTTGAAGCAGATGAAATCAGCTACGCACTGGAGCATTGCGGCGCAGACTGGAATGAGCAATGCGCCGAAAAGGCCCAGCGTTATTTGGATTCGATGAGCATGTCACGCTCCGAGCTCTACAGCCAACTCGAATTCGAAGGGTTTACTTCAAGCCAAATATCTTATGGCCTATCGAAGGTCGGTTATTAACGAATCAACAAGGAGAGAATTAGATGACAACAGCTGCAAAAAAAATACTGGCTCATCGGAGCCCTATGCATTTCACTTCCACTCGCGCTGCTCATGGGGGGGCTGTTCAATTGGCGGACCAGATGAAGAAACGCAGCATGTCATTGAGCTGATTTCAAAAATCGATGATGTCTCTTTGCAGACGGCCGCAACAATCGAAACAGCCTCGGACGCCTTTGATCAGCTGGATGAAAACCAAAAAATAAGGTTGAAAACCGGGACAAATTGAAAGCTGCGGAGAAAAAGCTCGATGAGCTCATGGCCCGAAGTGTCGACGATGAGATTAAAGCCCTTGGGGAGGTCTCGCTCGATAAGGAAAAGGCAATCTCCGATGCCCGAGAAGCATACGACGCCTTAAGCTTAAGCCAGAAGAAGCTCGTGGACACCAGCGATCTAGAACACGCGGAAGAGCAGCTTGCGCAAATCAAGAAACAGTTTTCCGTTGGTCAGACCGTCAAGACCGACAAATGGAACATCACTCTAACATCTGCCACAGTCACCGACACGCTCGAATCCAGCGAATCCCGGACTTATTGGGAAGTCGAACCCGGATACGCCTTCATGATTCTCGAATTTGACGTGACAGCTTTGACCTCAGATAAGCTACCTGTCGACGAGTATGCAATCACAGACCTCGTTGCCGACTACAACGGCGACGATTATTCCAATTGGACAATACAGTACATCGCGAATGAACTCTGGCTCTATATTCGCAATACGTATTTCGACGCAAACCTGCCCGAGCACCTATTTGTCTACACATATGTCCCCGCCAGCGCCATAGACGGAGGAAACCTAAAAGTCGACATGAATCTTGGCGGCGAAGAAAAAACGGTCGTGATTCGCTAGACATAGGAAGCGGCCATCAGTAGCGCAGGCGCGCGCCAGTGATCCAATGCAAATATAAAGGGAGGGTCGTCCAAATGACCCTCCCTTTATCGCATGGACATCTATTCACGCAGCTCTATCCTTGCATCGCGCTCATCATTTCGGAGATATTGGAGTCATCCCCCGACCATTCGTTATCATCGTTTGCAGAGTACCTGAAGGTAGCCTTGGTGTCTTTAGGCTTAGCGCTTTTGGTCACATCTATCATCACCTGGCCGGCTATCTTGTACAACTCATCTTCGGAAGGCGACCCATCGAGCGCGGCGACCTTCTCTTGGAATTTGGTGGCAAAATCCCCTTGAATTTGATTCATTGACTTACAGGTGATGGTCACTTCAGCAGTGGCGGTACCCTTATCTTCATCGACCACAATGTCGCCGATTTTATAGTCGAAGCCCTCGAGATAGCTCTTGGCGTATTCCTCGGTTTTGATATCGACCCTTTTAAACTCTTTTCCCGCAACCTTATTCAGGCCGTCCAGAAATGATTCGTCGTTATTTTTAATCTCATCAAGTTGATTGGTCAGATCTTCGTTAATCAGTTGCTCGACCGTAGGACTACCGCAACCGGAAAGAGCGAACACGCATGCAACCACTACAGCCATCAGGGGCACAAGCAGTAGTTTCTTTCTCATGACATCCCTCCAAACAAGCGGCGCTGCGTTCCCCGCGCAGCGCACGTTGTGACAATAAGTCCATATTAGCGGCTCGACCCAAACCCTAGCGTCGCAAAAGCGAGGTTCTGGTCGGGACGACCGAATTCGAACCAGCGATCCCTTGTCCCCCAAGTTTGGAGCAAAATCAAAATAGCGATGACATTCCAATTGACTAGGATAATATCCGAGTGCTCAATGCTACGATATTCGATACGCGCTTGTTCACGTCAATCCTGAAACATGCGAGATTCTTTCCGTTGTGGTGGGGCCACGATTAAGAACCGTAGTTGGCTGCCGCAGGCTAATTAACGCTGTTATTTTTCATCTGTTTAGTACGGTTCAAGAACGTTCTTCAAAATGCTGTACTCGTACGATGCATAGGGGGATCCAGTCAAATCGAGACCGCTATTGGCAGAGATAATCGTGTGGCAGCCCGCTTCAAGAACATCAGAGCCACCCGCAAATCCGTTCACGACGTTCCCCATATCATCTTTCAATACGCCCATGAGCGTCGTGCCCATACCATAGTCATACGGCGAATCATTTTGAATTTCGACATCAAAACTGTACATATTAGTACCGATTTGTTCTAATCGTTCATTTAACACTGTGAACTCATAGGTGTCTTTTTCGGTGACTTTCTTAAAAGAATTAACCCTAAACGTAAGCTCAAGTGACGCTGGCAGCTCATCTATGCCACTAATTGCACCGAAGTACCATATTTCTTGCCCTGGAAGAAGAGCACAGCAGCTAGATATATTACTACTCACGGTGCCACATAGTGTGCCGTCCGCCTTCTTTGCGATGCCATCAACTCCCCAGTCGACAACAACTTGATCACTAGTGTTTTTGATTTTTGTAATATAGTCACAACCGCTTTGACCAGCCTGATAGTTGTAAATAGGGTCCATGGTTACTACAATATCGGAACTCTTTGGACTTCTTTCATTCTTAAGCGTGCCCTTTTTCGGTTTTAGCGTAGAGCCGTCTGTCTTATCAGGTTTGCCCGAACATCCAGCAAGGCCCAACGTTGCAATTCCGGCTAGAAAGCCTCTTCTCGAGATGTCTTTCATCAATTCCTCCCCTTATGCATATGCTAATTTCATACCTAGGTTACAGAAAGGCATTAGCGAGTTGTTGAGCAACAAATACGAACGGTAGAATTTGCATGGCGAGCGTTTTTATCCAATAAAAAACCTCGATTGTGTGGAAAGGTCAGCAACTAGATTCAAAACGAATCGAGGCCACAACCGCGCAGTCGGCTCAATTTGACAAACGAATAGCCCGCGCAACAGCCCCCCTGCAATAAAATGCGCCTACTCGGCCTACTAAAAAAGGGTGGCCGGATAACCCGACCACCCTTGTGCATCTTCTGGATGCCGCAGACTACTTGCGGACGACCTTAACGATGGCGT
Organism: Collinsella sp. LCP19S3_F2; assembly: GCF_052121015.1. Classification (NCBI taxonomy): domain Bacteria; kingdom Bacillati; phylum Actinomycetota; class Coriobacteriia; order Coriobacteriales; family Coriobacteriaceae; genus Collinsella; species Collinsella sp. LCP19S3_F2. The sequence goes on along the minus strand of NZ_JBQKFA010000002.1, from coordinate 169,039 downwards.
CACCGGCGGCGACGGCAGACTCGGCCTCGACGGCGAGCTCGACATCGGCAAACTCGGCGGTGTTGGACACGGCCACGACGACGCAGTCCTTGTAACCGGCGGCAGCGATCTTGGTGCGGTCGATCTTGAGCAAGGGCTGGCCGGCCTTCACGACGTCGTCGGCCTTGACGAAGCCCTCGAAGCCGTCGCCATTCATGTTGACGGTATCGACGCCAACGTGCACCAGAACCTCGATGCCGCTATCGGACTGCAGGCCCACGGCGTGACCCATGGTGACGGTCACCTTGCCGTCGCAGGGAGCGTAGACCAGGTCGTCCTCGGGCCACACGGCGCAGCCCTTGCCCAAAACCTCGCCAGCAAAGACGGGATCGGGCACGTCGGCCATCTTGATGACCTTGCCCTTGACGGGCGAACACAGCACGTCGGCGCCGGCAGAAGCAGAAATGGAGGCCGGAGCAGCGGCAGCCACGGGCTCAGCCTTCTTCTTGAACATATCAAACAGACCCATACGTTTTCTCCTCTTGATTAAGCGCAACGTTATGCGCATACCTATGGTGATTATAGTGCCAAATGGCCATAATGCTAAGGCGAGGGCCCAAATCACAAGCCCTTCCAAGCCCTTCCAAAACCTTTTCCCATGGGCACTCATATTGTCGATTAAGCCTCGATAAGCCCCGGGTGAACAAAAGCGTTCCAGATGCCGTCGTCATCGACGTCGGTGGTCACGTAGTCGGCGGCCGGTCCGGCGTTCGGCGGAACGCCGGAGCTCAATTATTCCAAGCCCTCGGTGCCGTTGGACTTGATGATCTCTGGTATGCGAAGAAGCTGTCCTTGCGGCGGCGCTCGTAGGTACCGGTGCCGTCGTCGTACTTATCGACGTGAATGAAGCCGTAGCGCTTGCGCATCTCGCCAGTGCCGGCGGAAACCAGGTCGATGGGACCCCACCAGGTGTAGGCAATCAGGTCAACGCCATCGGCGATGGCCTCGCCCATGGCCTTGATGTGGCTCTGCAAGTAGGCGATGCGATACGGGTCATGGATGGAGCCGTCCTCCTCGACCTCGTCGTAGGCGCCCATGCCGTTCTCGACCACCATCAGCGGAATCTCGTAGCGGGCGTAAATCTCGTTGAGGGCGATGCGCAGGCCCAGCGGATCGATCTGCCAGCCCCAGTCGGTGGGGACGTTCTTAAACGACTAGTCAAACAAGAATGTCCCCAACGACTAGTCGTTTAAGAACGTCCCCAATGACTAATCTGGCAACGGCAGCGAGCGGGCCGCATTCGGAGCAAGACAACGCCGCAAGTAGAGGACGGACAGCGAGCGACGTCCAGGGCGAACAAGTTGGCATGAAAAAGGCGAGGCATTGACCTTCTGGTCATGCCTCGCCTTTTGAATGACAAATTGTCGCCCTGGGCGGCGCGCAGCGTCGGCCGGTTACGGCGTTTGGTAAAACGCCGTAACTACTCCCGAGCTCCGTACTGCTCGTAGTAGGCGTCGATGGCGGTCTTAAGTTCGTCATCGATGACGACCTTGCCGTCGATCTCGTGGTTGTAGAGGGTCTCGACGACCTCGGCCATGGAGACGATGCTCGCGACGGGGAAACCGTACTTTGCCTCGATCTCCTTCTGAGCGGTGGTCACGCCACCCTTGCCGACCTCCATGCGGTTGAGAGACACGATCAGGCCCTTGATTTCGACGTCGGCAGCAGCCTTAACCTTGGGATAGGTCTCGTCGATGGACTTGCCGCTGGTGGTAACGTCCTCGACCATGACCACGCGGTCGCCGTCCTGGGGCTCATAACCCAGCAGGTTGCCCTTATCGGCACCGTGGTCCTTGGCCTCCTTACGGTCGCAGCAGTACTTGACCTCCTTGCCGTACAGCTCGTGGTAGGCAATTGCGGTCACGACGGCCAGCGGAATACCCTTGTAGGCCGGTCCAAACAGCACATCAAAGTCGTCACCAAAGTTATCGTGGATGGCCTGGGCGTAATACTCACCCAGCTTCTTGAGCTGATAGCCTGTCACGTAAGCGCCGGCGTTCATAAAGAACGGAGACTGACGGCCACTCTTGAGCGTAAAGCTGCCGAACTTAAGAACGTCGGACTCAACCATAAACTTGATGAACTCTTGCTTGTAAGCCTCCATACGGGCTCCTCTCGTAATCGCGTACGTGCCTTCCAGTTTAGCGCAGGCGAAGCGTCGATGCGGGTGCGCTTTGGAGCCACATCCCCCCGTTAGAGTAAGGAACTGGGAGGCGGCTCATACGCTAGTCCTTGGGTGCCCAGGACCAGTAGAAGTTGATCAGGGCCACACGCGAGGCGGTACCGGTCTTTTTGTTGATCGAGGAAATGTGACGATAGAGCGTGGAGCGCGAAAGGAAAAGCGTTGCGGCAATGTCCTGAACGCTCTGGTCCGAAACGACCAGGGCCTCAAGAATATCGCGCTCGCGCTCTGTAAGCCCAAAGGTGGTGACGAAGGCATCGAGGCGTTCATCGGGCGTGAGCTCCGCTGCCTCCACAAGCGCGGGGTCGGAACATGCGGGCGCAAGATCTCCACCAAGATTGTCGGCAGCAAGCGCCAGCCCGTCCTGTATCACGGCATCATCGGCCCGTTGCCCCGACTGTCCCAACAGCGTAATCGCAATACCCACAAACATCACGAGTGCCGCGCCGACTGCAGCCAGCACGTTTTGACTCGAGATAATCGCTACCGCCGGCGCCGTCACGAGCATCGAGCACACGTTATTGACGACGCGACCCATGCACGGCCAAAAATATGACCAGTGCGCATAGAGCGAGATAGCGGCGAATTTTGTGGTAAAGAACACCACAAAGAAGCCCGAGCCCAGATAAAAGATGATCGTGGCAGCAAGCTCGTTGCCGCCATTGCCATCGATGATGAGCACAAAGAACGAAAGCGTGGACAGCATGGCGACACATGTCATGCCGATATTCATATACGAACGGCCGTGCAGGTCAAATAGGGCGCCGGCGGCCAACGAACTCGCAACAAGCAGCAGGCGCGGCCAATCACCCAAATCAACGGCTCCGGTAGCATGCAGGGTTGTGAGGCCCGCGTTGAGAGCGGCGAATACGCCGGAAAGATACGCCGTCGCCACGGTCAGGCGAACTACGGCGCGGCGGAATGCCGCCTTTGTCTCGGGCTCGTCATGCCACTTGGCGCCATATTCCAAAGCATCTACCGAAAGCCCGGCAGCACTGGGTTCAAAGTTGGGATCGGACTCGTCGCGCAGTTTGGCGCGTCGGGCACCGTGAAGCAACGCCACCTGCGCGATCGCACAGACGACCAGAACAGCCTGCTGAGGAATGCCGGCAGGCATCACCATATGGTTGAAGACCTGCACCAGAACGCCCATGGCGTAAGAAAGTGCGGCGGCGCGCGCCAAGCAGGGCGTCCGCGCAAAGCGCCGCGCAAAGTTTGCATGGGCAGTCGATCCGCAGTAGCCCAGCGCGCAGCACGCCACCAAACCGCCGGCGATTACCACCTCAGTCCGAACCGCCATAATCAACAGCAGGAATGCCGCCACCAGCAAAACGCCCGTGATATCGCTCGTTGCGTCGATGACATGGGGGCGGCGATAGTACAGAACGGGACGCACAAAGAAGCCAATCACGCTCGCGCCGAGGACAAGGCTCTCATAAATAACGACCTCGTTCGGAGACACGAGCTCGGCCATGCGAGTATCAAAGAGATACTCGCACGCCAAAAACGTGAAGAAGAACAGCGCCAGGCATATAATCTCCCGAATGCCCCGACGCAAATATGCGGTTGTGTCTCCCATGCCCCTCATGGTTAACCCCCAGCCGCTCAATTGTCTGGAATTCCATTTTAATAAAGAACCAGCCTCAATATCGAAGCCAGGCTCGAAATGCCGCTCATTTCGACCCCACCGTCCACATCACGCCGCGATTTTGAGCCGCATGGACCAGAAGGGACACGCGCGACCTCTAGCTCGGCAAGGAGTGTCTCCAACTACCACTCATTTAAGTACGTCCCCAATGAGTGGCCCCCGGCGTCCAGTCAAAAATGGGCCATGTGTCCCAGTTGTGGAGACTCGTTGAGCCGTCTGGGTATCGTGAAAGATCGCGCGCTCACCCATCATCAAAAGTGACACACGCTACCTGTTGATGGGAGGCAGCTATGGGCTTCTTTGACAAGATGTTCGAGAAGAAAGAGTGCGCGATTTGCGGTACCGAACTGGGGCTTTTGGGAAAGACCAAGATCAACGAAGGCTACCTGTGCAAAGAGTGCGCAGGCAAGCTCTCCCCCTTCTTTAGTGGTTGGCGCTCCAGCACCGCGGACGATATCCGCGAGCAACTCGCCTACCGCGAGGCCAACGCCGAGCGCCTGGCCTCGTTCAACCCCACGCGCACGCTCTCTGCCGGGCGCACCAACATCATGCTCGACGAGGACGCGGGTCTGCTGATCATCACTTCGCAGAGCCGCTGGCGCGACGCCAATCCCGACATCATCGAGTTCTCACAGGTACTCGGCTGCGATATGGATATCGACGAGCATCGCACCGAGATCTATCGCGAGACCAAGGACGGCGAGCGCGAGAGCTACAACCCGCCGCGCTACGACCTGGATTACGACTTTAATCTGACCATCCACGTCAACACGCCGTACTTTACCGAGATTAACCTGCGCGTGAACGACTCCACCATCGATCAGCGTGGCTCCATCGAATATCGCGAGACCAAGCGCCAGGCAACCGAAGTCCGCGATGCGCTGGTACAGCTGCGTCAGGAGACACGCGACAGCGTCGTGGCCGCCAAGGCCCCCAAGACCGCGGTCACCTGCCCCTTCTGCGGTGCAACCACCATTCCCGATGCCAGTGGACGCTGCGAGTACTGCGGCGGCGCCATCGGCGCATAGCCTCCGGCACGGAAAGGACCGATCATGGCCTTCGAGAGTGTCAACTATCAGTGCCCCGCGTGTGGCGGCCCCCTTCACTTTGCCAGTGCCGAACAAAAGCTTGTCTGCGACTACTGCGATTCGCGTTTTGAAGTCGAAGAAGTCGAGGCCCTCTATCGCGAGCGCCAGGACAAGGCAGATGCCAAAGCCGATGCCGCAGCCGCGGCCCCCAAACCTGCTGTCGACGATGCCGTGCAGGATCTGGCCCAAAACGCCGGCTACATCTGCTCGTCGTGCGGCGCCGAGCTGGTCTCGGACGGCACCGTCGCCGTTACCACCTGCCCATACTGCGGCAACTCCGCCGTGGCGCCCGGCCAGCTCTCGGGCGACTTCTCACCCGACCTGGTGATTCCGTTTAAGCTCGGGCGCGATGATGTTATGGCAGCACTCAAAGAGCACTACAAGGGCAAAATCCTGCTGCCCAAGAGCTTTGTCACCGGCAACCACATCGACGAGGTCCAAGGCGTTTACGTGCCGTTTTGGCTCTACGGCGCCCGCGTGGACGGCGAAGTGCACTTTGATGCGACCAACGAGACCGTGACCGAGGAATCCGACCGCACCGTCACGACCACCGACCACTACGACGCCTACCGTAAGGGCAAAATCTCGTTTGAGCGCGTGCCCGTCGACGGATCGTCCAAGATGCCCGACGGCCATATGGATGCCATCGAGCCGTTTGACTACGATGCGCTGCGCCCGTTCTCGGTCGCGTATATGCCCGGCTACATCGCCAACCGCTACGATGAGGATTGCGAGACCTGCAAGGCGCGCGCCGAGCGTCGTATGGAAGAAAGTACGATTTCGGCCCTGCGCGAGACCGTCGTCGACGAATATGACGATGCCACGGTCGAAAGCAAGCAGCTCGACTACACCTGGGAAGACAGCAACTACGCTCTGTTCCCCGTGTGGATGCTTTCCACCTCGTGGAACGGCAAGAGCTACCTGTTTGCCATGAACGGCCAAACCGGCCGCATGGTCGGCGAGCTTCCCTGCTCCAAGCCCAAGCTCGCCATCGCCTCGGTGCTGTTCTTTGTGATCGGGTTTGTCCTCTCCCAGATTCTCTTTATGGGCGAGAACGCCTTCAATCCGGACTACCTCACCTTTGATGTCGAGGGCATCCTCATCAACATCGTCGCGCCGCTGATCATCGTAATCATCGGAGACGTGCTGCTGGTAGGCCAGCTCAAGACGGCCAACGAGGCCACCCACGCCGATTGCTACTGCGGTGAGCTCGACTTGACCGAGAAGCACGACACCTTCAGCCACACCGAGACCACCGTTGTCATGAAGGACAACAAGGACGATTAGCCATTCTGACCAATACCACCCGGCCTTTGACGAGAAAGGAAGATCACCATGGGACTCTTGAAAGCTGGATTGGGTGCTGCCGGCGGCGTCATGGCCGACCAGTGGAAGGAATATATCTATTGCGAATCGATGCCCGCTGACGTCTTGGCCTGCAAGGGCAGCAAGCGCACCGGCGGCCGCAGCTCCAACACGCGCGGCGAGGACAACGTCATCTCCAACGGCTCCGTCATCGCCGTCAACGACGGCCAGGGCATGCTCGTGGTGCAAAACGGCAAGATCATCGAGGTCGCGCTGGAGCCCGGCGAGTTTGTCTTTGACACCGGCAGCGAGCCGAGCGTCTTTAGCGGCAACCTGGGCGACTCCATCAAGGAGACGTTCGCCAATATCGGCAGCCGCTTTACCTTTGGCGGTGACGCGGGCAAAGACCAGCGTGTCTACTTCATCAACACCAAGGAGATCATCGGCAACAAGTACGGCACCGCCTCGCCTGTGCCCTTCCGCGTGGTCGATAACAACATTGGCCTGGATGTCGACATCTCCGTTCGCTGCAACGGCGAGTATTCGTACCGCATCACCAACCCGCTGCTGTTCTACACCAACGTGTGCGGCAACGTGACCGATAGCTACACGCGCGATAAGATCGACAGCCAGCTTAAGTCCGAGCTGCTCACCGCTCTGCAACCCGCCTTTGCCAAGATCTCGGAGATGGGCATCCGCTACAGCGCCATCCCCGGCCACACCACCGAGCTCGCCCGCGCGCTCAACGAGGTTCTCTCCGCCGACTGGCGCGACCTGCGCGGCGTCGAGATCGTGAGCTTTGGCGTCAACTCCATCGCCGCCTCGCAAGAAGACGAGCAAATGATCAAGGACCTGCAGAAGGCCGCAGTCATGCGCGATCCCACCATGGCAGCCGCCAACATCGCCAGCGCCCAGAGCGATGCGATGCGCGCGGCAGCCGCCAACCCCAACGGCGCGATGGCCGGCTTTATGGGCATGGGCATGGCGGGCGGCATGGGCGGCATGAACGCCAGCCAGCTGTTCGCCGCCGGCCAGGCACAGCAGCAGGCCGCCCCACAGCCGGCTCCGGCACCCGCCCCCGCACCGGCTCCTGCCGCTGCCCCCGCGGCCGGCGCATGGACCTGCAGCTGCGGTGCCACCAACACCGGCAAGTTCTGCCCCGAATGCGGCAGTCCCGCACCCGCCCCGGCACCGGCCAAGTGGTTCTGCCCCAACTGCGGCAGCGAAAACGGCGGCAAGTTCTGCAGCAACTGCGGAACGCCTAGGCCCTAACCCCTCTATCTGGTAATTGGCGGGGGTCCGCCACCCCCGCATTTGCTTCTATGGGTTTCGTTCGATAAAGGAGGACACCATGAAGACAACGTTCAAAAAGTCCGTACTCGCATTTCTGACATGCGTCCTGGCGCTCGCCTTTGCCCTGACGGGCTGCAGCGGCGGCGGCAAGGACCCCAAGGCCAACTTCGTCGGCAGCTGGGAACTCTCGGGTGGAACCCTGGAGGGCGAAGAGCTCACCGATGAGTACATGGATATGCTCAAGGAGTGGGGCCTCAACTGTATCCTGATCCTCGACGAAGACGGCACGGGCGTCCTCGACATGTTCCTTGAGGTCGCCGACCTGAAATGGGAGGCCAAGGACGCCACCACTGCAACCATCACCGCCGACGGCGATTCGCAGGACATGAAACTCAAGGACGGCAAGCTCGTCCTCGAGGTGGAAGGCGACAAGCTTATCTTTACGAAGTCCGACAAGGATCTGTCCGGTACGCTAAAAAAGGATCGCGAGGCGGCCGAGAAGGAAGAGGAGATCGATGAGGCCGTCGAAGACGACGATGTCCAGAGCGTCGAAATCTCCCCCGCCGTCACCGTCGCCGATGACGATCTGTGCACCATCACCATCACCGAGAAGTTCAAGGACGAATGGGGCGACATCGGCTTTGTCGTCAACATCACCAACAAGAGCGACAAGGACCTGACCTTCTACGCTCCCTCCGGCAAGACCAACGTCAACGGCACCATGAAGGAACCCTGGTTCTCGGCTAACCTGATGCCCGGCACCAACGCCACCGAGGAATTCACGTTCTCGAGCGGCGAGCTTGACAGCCTTGACGACCTGGTCAACACGACCATCGGCATCGACGCCTACCTGACCGATTCCTACGAGGACGTCGCCTCCTACACCGCAACCATCGCGTAGCGGCACGTAACATCAGCCGCGGATTGGCGGACGCATCCGCGCACTTGCCAGGCGGGGCCGCAGGAGTTGATCCTGCGGCCCCGTCGTTTTTATGCCGACAGCACAGCCGCACAAGCAGGCCGCCCGTCGTTTTCTGATGCAAAACGGCGGGCGGCCTATCTTTACGGCGCCGGAACACGGCGAGCGCGTCGATTACGGCCGCTCCATGTTGGGAACGATGCTGCCCTCCGTTACCGCGCGCACGGCCAGGCGCATGATGTTGTCGTAGCCGGTCTTGCTCAGAATCTCCGAGATGCGACGCTTGATGGTACCCTCACTCATAAACAGCTCGGCCGCGATCTCGCGGCGGCTTTTGCCCTCGCAGGCAAGGCGCAAAATCGACAGCTCGACATCGTCGAGTGCCGCCGTGCCCGAAAAAATGCTCTCGGGCGGCTTGGGAAACGTGCAATAGCCCGCCAGCGTGGAGCGCATCACGGCGAACAGCTCGTCGATACCAACGTTCTTGTACACAAAGCTATCGACGCCCGCCTCGCGAGCCTGATCGACAAAGGTGATCTCGGGCATGCCGGTCATGATGATGACGCGGCACTCGGGCAGCTGCTCCTTGATGCGCGCCGCCGCCACGATGCCGTTTGAATCGTGTTCGGTGCACACGTCCATCAATATCATGTCCGGGTGCTCCTTGAGCGCGACACCCAAGGCCTCGGAGGCATCGGCGATCGCGGCGGCGACGGTCATATCGGGCTGGTCGCCAACGGAGCGCGCCAGGCTTTCGCGCAGAATGGCCTGATCTTCGACAATTAACACGCGGATCATGAACTTCTCCTTTGGACCGTGGCGTTGGGGCTCAGCGGGATGGACACCGCAAGCGTAAAGGGCTGGGCGGCGTGGACTTCCAGGCCGCCGCCCAAATCTTGCGCGACATGCCTCATACCTGGGATACCCGTTCCCTCGCGATACGATACGGGGGCCGGGGACCCGTCGTTAGAAATCGTCATGCGCGCGACGGCGCCAGCATTCGTCCCCTCCTGCCACAGGCGCACGTGGACCCGATGCGCCTGCGCATGCCTGGTGGCATTGGTCGAGGCCTCGCGGATAATCTGCAAAAATGCGGCGGCGACACGCGCGTCCTCAGGCAGCGCACCCTCAACATCGATCTGCACACTCACCAAGCCAAAGGCGTGGACGATATCGCTCAGCTGCTCTGCAGGCTCGCTGGAACCGCCACTGCGCAAATCGGCGGCGATTGAGCGCAGCAACGGGTCAATCTGCTCGAGCGACTCATCATCCAGACGTCCCTCCTCCAAATAGCGATGAAGAATGGACAGGCGCTGGCCGATCACATCGTGAACGCGGGCACGCATACGTAGGTAGGCCGCATTGTCGGCAACCTTTTTGGCTTCTTCAATCTGGGCCTGGAGCTCTTGGCCAGCACGCTCAAGCAGGTGGTTGGCTTGCGCCAGACGGTCGTAGGCGTGTGCGTATTCCGTCACGTCCAGGCCGACGACGCGCTCGAACGGACGGCTCGAGACCGTAACGGAGTCACGCACGAACAGACGAATCTCGGAAGGAGAGATCTCGACCACGGCGCGATCCCTACCAAAGCGATCAAGGTCGATATGGGCGCGATTGGCGCTGCTTTCGGGCATTTGCATGCTCAGTTTGCGCAGGTCGTTCCATGTGCTGCTCATGTCGCCCAGGTCGGTGGGCATATGGAGCTCTACGAGGTTTTTGCGCATGCAGCGGTTCATGAGCAGCGGACGGCCCCTCGGGTCTAGATACAGGATGCCCACGGGAATCACGTTGATGGTCTCGATCGTCGAGAACAAGGTGATATCCTCTTGGCGGTTACGGACGTCCATCAAGAGCGCCGCGATGGAACGGAACAGGAAGAACGCTCCCTCTGCGATAAGGACAACGGTCCACGCCGAGCCCATGGCAAAAACCACCGGTGGTGTAACGGCGACAACAAGCAACAGCTCGACCAGCATGACGAGGCGACGATAGCGCACCATAAGTACCACGCCATAGGCAAAGATTGCGGCATTGAGCCACAACGCTCCGCCCATTGCCCTGGCGCAAACGTCAAGCGGCGCCACCAGATACGAGCCAGACGACGTGAACAAGATGAGCGCCGAAATCATCAGGTGAAGCACAAGACTCGCCTCGTAGGCGCAAATCACCTTACGGTTATAGGACGAGCGGCGCGATGCGATGAGCGGGACGTGGATCGTCTGCAGACACGCAGCCAGGGCAAAGACAACATCGAGCGCAACGATTTGGGGAAGTATGAGCGAAATCTGCATCGTCACTCACCCGCCCTCGGCATCAAGACGATCATGCGCAGCTGACCGGACTCGCCCTCAAGGCGGTATGCCACGTTGCGCCCTTGCAAAGCGCTTTCGAGCTCTTGCGCAGCGGGCGTCTGCGAAAGATCTTCATCATCGTTGGAAAAAAGTGTGGCGCGCAGCTCGACGCTGCATCGGTCATGGTCGCCCAAGTGATACATAAGTGCCGGATGATCGGTGGCGTAGGCAAAAAACGCAAAGTCATACACGCAGTCGTACAGCGCGCTTACCGTACTGGCGTGCATCGGGCGCCGTATGGCAATAATCGAGGCGCAATCGACATCGATCGTGCGCAGGTCGCTTGCGAGCTCGTTGGCAATGAGCTGAATGCGGTCGCGGTCAAAACCGCTCTCCCCGTGCTGTGCCAACGTGAGCGACCCCTTCCGTTTGCAATAGGCAACGAGCATCTTGGCGCGCTGCAGCATGCGGTAACGCTCGCGCGAAGATTCCTCGTCAGTCAACGGCGGCAGCGAGCTCAACAAGTCGTACATCTCTTCGAGCGCGCGGGCAAGCGCCTGGTCCACGTCTTGGACTAGCAAGGTCTCGGCCTCTTGATCTGCCAAATGTGTCTTAAGGTCGTAGTCGGCGGCAAGCAGCTCGTTTTGGCGTTGCAGCTCCATGCGACGATGTGCCAGTTCGCGATTGAGCTCGTTGAGCTCCGATACATCTTGGGCCAGCAGGGCCGATCCCCCCAGCAGCGGAAAAGCACGATACATCACATCGGGATCGGACGCCACGGTAAAGGCATGGGCGCGTCCGTGCTCCTGGGTCCGCAGCTCCTCGCGCACGCCTACCGGCATTGGCTTTGACACCGGCGTGGCATAGACCTCCTGCAGGTCGCGCGTTAGAACTTTGAGGTCAAGCGGCAAGGTGTCGAAGATGCCGGCGATATCGTGGTACGACGGAATGACACCGCAATCGAGACAGATTTCCATCGCCACCACGCACAGGATGCAATAGACGAGCGAAAAGTTGAGCCTCCATGCCCAGGGCACGCGCAGAGCATATGAGATGCCAAAGAATGCTCCGCCCAGCAGCACGAGCGCCGCCGTGCCCGAGAAACGTTGGATGCGAAAGGACGAGGACCGACCAACCAGGACAAAAAAGGCCACGAAGTTAAAGGCCGTCCACACGAGGAAGGCGAAATAACCCCGGCCGTACGTGTAATCGTTGCTCCAGGTGTCGCTTGTACGGTCAAAGCGGAAGACCTGCTGGTGAAAATCGTTGGTGAGCACAAATCCGATAAGCAGGATGGCCACAATCCACAGCGCAGCACGGTAGCGGCGACCCAGGCGGCGTTGCTCCAGGCCCGCAAGGCGCAGGCCGCAGAGCTGGTAGAGCAGCGGAATGAGCGTCATGGGCACGTAGTACAGGTACCACAGCATGGTGGCATAGAACGGCGTGAACGACTTGTACTTGAGAATGACCTCGATCATCCACAGGGCACAGATGGTGGCGATGGCAACAAGGCGGCGGCGCAACACATAGTCCAAACAACGCAGATAGACCAACACGCCCCAAGTCGAAAATACAATTGCGGCGACAAGCAGCGGGAGAGGGCTCGAATGGGCGAGCGCATCCACGACCTCTTCGGACACCTCGCTATAGGCGGGCACGGCGTTAGAAAGTTTGGGGTCGAAGGCGAACAGCACCGGCAAGATCGCCAAAAGCATGAGGAACAGCGCGGTGATGGCGCCGGCGATAGCAAAGACGCGGTGACGGTACACCTGATGTGTTATGCCAACAAGGAATCGCGGCATGGCGAAGAGCCTGCCGCCCCTGGGATCCGCAACCGGAGCGGTCCGGGCGGCCGCGTGGCCGATATGTCGCTCGCGGGTACTCATAGTCCCTTTAGTGTACCGACAGGCGGGCCCAAAAAGCGGGCCGCATGTCCCAAAATCCGCAGACGGCAAGGCGCCCGGCGAGCAATAACTACTCGCCGGGCGCCTTGGTTAGAAGGCTATGAAGTTGAGCGTCTCAGCTTCCTTAGGACAGGTCCTCACCATTAGAAGCAATAACCTTCTTGTACCAGTCGAAGCTCTTCTTTTTGGAACGCTTGAGGGTACCGTTGCCTGCATCGTCGCGGTCCACATAGATAAAGCCGTAGCGCTTGGACATCTCACCCGTGCCGGCAGACACCAGGTCGATCGGGCCCCAGGTGGTGTAGCCCAGCAGGTCAACGCCGTCCTCGGTCACCGCATCGCGCATCGCGGCGATATGCTGGCGCAGGTAGTCGATACGGTAGTCGTCGTTGATGGAGCCATCCTCCTCGACAACATCCTTGGCGCCCAGACCGTTCTCGACCACAAACAGCGGCTTCTGATAACGGTCGTACAGGTCGTTGAGGGTGATGCGGAAGCCCAGCGGATCGATGGCCCAGCCCCACTGGCTCTCCTGCAGGTAGGGGTTCTTGGCGCCGGCGAAGGCGTTACCCTGGGTGCGCTCGACATCGGGGTTATCGGCACCGGCAGAGCAGCGGGTGCTGTAATAGCTAAAGCTGATGAAGTCGACGGTGTTAGCGGCCAGGATCTCGCGGTCCTCGTCCGTCATGCCCACATCGATGCCTAGACGCTCGAGCTTCTTGACGGCATATGCCGGGTAGTAGCCGCGGCTCTGGACGTCGACGAAGAAGTAGTTGTCCTGGTTATCGAGCTGCGCCTGGCGCACATCGCCCGGACGGCAGCTGTAGGGGTAGTAGCTACCCGCGGCGAGCATGCAGCCGATCTTGATCTCGGGGTCGATCTTGTGGGCGATCTTGGTTGCCCAGGCGCTGGCGACGAGCTCGTTGTGGGCGGCCAGGTACTCGACGGCCTCCTTGTTCTCGCCCTCCTCAAAGACCAGACCGGCACCCATAAACGGCAGGTGCAAGATCATATTGATCTCGTTGAAGGTGAGCCAGTACTTCACCAGCCCTTTGTAGCGGGTAAAGATCGTGGTCGCGAGGTTCTTGTAGAAGTCGATGAGCTTGCGGTTGCGCCAGCCGCCGTACTCCTTGATGAGGTGAATCGGGCAATCGAAGTGTGTGATGGTCACGAGCGGTTCGATGCCGTGCGCCTGACACTCGCGGAATACGTCCTCGTAGAAGGCCAGGCCAGCCTCGTTGGGCTCGGTCTCGTCGCCGTTGGGGAAGATGCGGGTCCAAGCCAGGCTCATACGGAAGGTCTTAAAGCCCATCTCGGCAAAGAGAGCGATGTCCTCTTTGTAGTGGTGATAGAAATCGATGCCGGTCTGCGCGGGATAGTAATAGCCGTCCTCGAAGTCGAGCATTTTACGCTGGCCGGAGACCACCGCATAGCGCTCGGGGCCGTGCGGAGCCACGTCCACGTTGGCCAGGCCGCGGCCGTCCACGTCGTAGGCACCCTCGCACTGGTTGGCAGCCGTTGCGCCGCCCCACAGGAAGTCATTACGGAAAGCCATGTATCAATCCTTTCGCACGCTGTTTGTCGTGGTTTCAGTATCCCTGCAAACAACGCGTCGCTCAACGGCAGTGGCACAGGCCGATACTTCTTTTCGCGTGCAGGCGCCCGGCAGCCACCCCGCCTGACACTTTTTGATACCCGCCTGCCCAATCCACCACAAAGGGGACAGGCGCCTTTGTGGCGGTTTGGGCCCGTTTTGTCTCGATCTGTAACAGCTAGGCCGCCAAAACCGGGCCTGGTGTTACAGATTGAGATTGTTCGGCCAGTCCCTTGCAGTTTGTCTAAATCTGTAACAGGGAGAGACGATTTAGCCCGCTAGATGTTACAGATCGAGACAGAAGATTCTAGTCGCAGGCGATGTCGAGGTTTTTGCCGATGAGACCTACGTAGCCGCCTTCGCTCAGCAACTCATTTGACTGAATAGGAAAAAAAGGAAAAAATAGGAAAAAAAGGAAAGGAGACTTATGACTGAAACCATCTTCTCCCCCTCATTTGGAAATCGCCCGTCCTATCTGGTGGGACGCGGGAGCGTGATTTCGACATTCATCTCCGGCCTTGAGCAGGAGCCGGGCAATCGAGACCGAGCCATGCTCATGCTCGGCCAGCGAGGCAGCGGCAAAACGGTTCTGTTGTGGGAACTTGCCGATCGCGCCCGCAAGCTCGGCTTTGTTGTCGCCACGCCCACCGTAGCCTCCGAGGATATGCTCGAGCGCATTGTTGAGAAAATCCAGGAAGCGGGCGAGCCTTACGCCAACAAGCATCGTCTCCCCAAACTTACAGGTGGCAGTTTGAGCGTCTTCGGTTTCTCAGCCGGCCTCGAGTTTACGCGCGACGTACAGGAAACTAAGAGTTTCCAGTTCAAACTCACGCAGTTGGCACGCAAGTTAACCGAGCAGGGACACGGCATCCTCATCCTCATCGACGAGCTCCAGGCAAATTCACCCGAGATCAGACAGCTCGTCACCGCCTATCAAGAGCTGGTCGGCGAGGGACTCAACGTCGCGCTCGTCATGGCGGGCCTCCCGGGAGCAGTCTCCGCGACACTCAACGACCGCGTACTGACATTTCTCAACCGCGCACGCAAAGTCACGCTCGAACCGCTTTCAGTCGGAGATGTCGATGCCTATTATCAGCGGGCTTTCGAAGAGCTCGACCTTGATATTCCAGGCGATCTTCGCCTCCGTGCCGCTCGTGCAACCCAAGGATCGCCCTATATGCTACAGCTCATCGGCTACAACATCGCCAATCGCTGCCAGGCAGGAGAATACGTAACGCCAGAGCAAGTCGACGGAGCTATCGAAGCGTCAAAGGCCGATTTCGAAAACGATGTTTGTGAAACGACGCTCGCCGCGCTATCGGACCAAGACGTTGCGTTTCTCGACGCAATGACTGATGACAAAGACGGCGTGTCGCGCATCTCCAATGTGGCCGAGCGCATGTCAGTCACACCCGACTATGCGCAAAAGTATCGCCGACGCCTCATCGACGCCGGCGTTATCGAACAGGCACGCCGCGGTTACGTGCGTTTCGCTGTTCCATATATGGCTGACTATCTGCGCAGCCAGCTCTAGACAGCCACCACAATGGGGACAGGCACCTTTGTGGTGGCTGGGGGCGGTATGTCTCGAACTGTAACAGGTAGAGACGATTTAGCCCGCTAGATGTTACAGATCGAGACAGAAGATTCTAGTCACAGGCGATGTCGAGGTTTTTGCCGATGAGACCTACGTAGCCGCCTTCGGCTGCCTTGGGGCTGTCAGCATGGCAGAGAACCCACTTGTCGGCCTTCCAGTAGCAGTAGCTGTCGCCGGCGGCAGGCATATCGGCCGCAGCCTCGGGACGCGGACCGTTGGTGCCGGCGGGCAGCGCCACCATCACCTGGAAGCCACCGTCGTCGACCATGCACGGCGTGTAGTGGAGCGTGGTGTTGAAAACCTCGACAACCTTGCCCGCCGGCACGCGAAACGCCTTGACGCACGCGGTGTCGAGCTTGCCGCCCTCGATCTCCCAGCGATGCGCCACAAGCAGGATAAAGTCACGCGCCCCCAGGTTGAACTCGCTCGCGCGGTGGTACTCCAGGCAGTTGAGACGCGTGTTGTGCCCGTTGCACCAGCCGAGCTGGAAGGGGCGGCCGCCAAACATGAGAAAGCCAAGCTTGTCGGCATCCATGACACCCTCGAGCTCCGGCGCGCTCGCTACGTACTTACTGCCCTCGGGGATGGGCGTAGCGGAGAGTGCCTCGACGAGTGGAGCAGTCAGGCCGGACGGGACGTCGTCCCACACGCGACCATAGGACTTGAACTCGAGATCGTTGACAGAGTAGATATGCATGTTCACTCCTGTTCCTAAATGTGACTATACGAACATTCTAGAACAAACATGAGCGATTTTGAACGCTCGTCCAGACCACTCAACAAAAAGGCGCCCCCGCATAAGCGAAGGCGCCCAATGCGCGCGTTTTGGGCGATAAAACCCTTACGCCTGCTGATAGTGCAGGTGCTTCTCGTCGATATCGGCCAGGTCGCGGTCGAGGTAGCGGCGCGCGAGCCAGTTTGCCATGGGAAGGTTCTGGTCCAGGTAGTTGCCGCACTCCTCGGGAGCGGCTCCGGGGACATCGCCCTCAAAGTCGGCGACAAACTCAAACAACTCACGCACGAGCGGCAGAATCTCCTCGCTCGTCACCTCGCCAAACACGACCAGGTAAAAGCCCGTGCGGCAGCCCATGGGGCCAAAGTAGACAATGCGGCTCGACCACTCGGCATGGTTGCGAAGGAATGTCGCGCCTAGATGCTCGATGGTGTGGCACTCTGCCGTGTTCATGACCGGCTCCTTGTTGGGCGTGGTCAGGCGCAGGTCAAAGGTGGTAACGACAGCGGCGGTCGCCGGATCGCGGTCGATGCGGCTCACATACACGCCGGGCTCAAGCAGCAAATGGTCAACGGAAAAGCTCGCGATACGCTCCATGGCAGATCCTCTCGATAGTCAATTTGGGACGGGGCTCTTTTAGCTGGTTCGAATGGTCGCACCAATCATACCAGTCAAAAAAGCCCCGTCCCAAATGAGCTGCCCGGGACGGGGATCAATGAGTTTTTAATCCCCGTCCCAGAAAAATCATGCTAGGCAGTGTACGAAATGGTCGCGTCGACGGCTTTGCCGCCCTGCGGCCCGGCGTTGCCTTTGCCTAGATCTCACGCACGCTCTGACGCTCGACAAAATAGGTCGATACGGCTGTCTTGCAGGTATAGCTCTTGGGATTGCGGATGTTGCCCACCAGGCGGCGCACCGCGATCTCGCCCACCTCGTGCTTGGGAACGTGCACCGTGGTGAGCGGCGGGTTGGAGAAGGCGCCCAAAGACAGATCGTCAAAGCCGATGATCGAGACATCCTCGGGCACGCGTATGCCGTGCTCGTTGAGCGCGCGCATGGAACCCACGGCGAGCACGTCGTTTTCGGCAAAGAAAGCCGTCGGCAGGTCGTCGCGCGAGACGCTGTCGAGCCATGCGCCCATGTCGCGATAGGCGCCCTCGAGCGTGGTGCCCAGCGTAACGCGCCATGTCGGGTTGGCCTCAAGGTCTGCGTCCTCAAGCGCTTGGCGATAGCCGCGCTCGCGATCCTTAAAGTTGCGGATGCGAAGGTCGCCTGCCAGATAGCCGATCTGCCTGTGACCTTTCTCGATGAGGTGATCCACGGCGCGCAGCACCGAGTCGGTGTTGGCAATGACCACGGCATCGAAGTACTGACGATCGCTCCAGCCATCGAGCACGATCAGGTGGGCGGCAGCGTTGGCAAACAGGGCGTAGTCTTCCTCACCCAGCTCGGTACCCATCAGCACGATAGCGGCGGACGGATCGGCGATCAGGCCCTCGACCTGCGGACGCACGGCGTCCAAGTCGCTAAAGTCGAGCGAGACAAAGCTCGTGCTCATGCCGTGACGACGCGCCTGGCGCTCCACGCCCTCGATGACCGCGGGATGGAAGGTGCTCTCGTCCAGAATGGCGCCCGTCTTGCGCGCAAGCACAAACTGAATGCTCTCGAGCTGCGTCGACTGCTGATAGCCAAGCGATTGCGCGCACTCCAGGATGACCTTGGCGGTCTCTTCACTCACGCTGCGCTTGCGGTTGAGCGCGTTGGACACGGTCGCAGGCGAAAAACCGGTGATGCGGCTGATCTCGCGAACACTTGCTTTGGCCATTGTTCCCCCTAGCAACGGCCGTGGCGGAGCATCGCAACTTGATGACTCGACAACTAAACGACCGCAAATTCAATCTAAACAGAGTAGTAAATGTTTATGAGCTAGTTTAGCCTGTTGTCAAGCGAAGTGGCACGACTATTCCCCCAACGGGCACATTTACTCGGTAGCTAAAAAAGCCCCGTCCCAAATTGACTACATGGGGCGGGGCACGGAAATCATCTAGCCAAGAACACGGGCCATGCGCGTCTTGAACTCGGAAAGGAAGCGCGGGGCATCCACGGTCAGCGCCACAAGCGCGCTCTTGTCCGGATCGGACAGGCGATGCTCGTCGCAAATGGTGCGGCCGCGATACTCGCCCAGCAGATCAACACGCAGATTGCAGCCGAGCGCACCCACGAGCGTGGGGTCGATCGCCACGGCGACGGCCAGCGGATCGTGCAGCGCACAACCACCCAGGTAGGGTGCGTTCATCTCGTACGAGCCAATGTAGTGCTCGACCATGCTCGCAAACGCACAGCCCGCCATGGTGCCCGAGCCCGTCCATCCGGCAATGTCGCGACGCGTGAGCACCACGCGATGCGTCACATCCAGGCCCACCATAGTGAGCTTGCGGCCCGAACGCAGCACGGCATCGGCCGCTTCGGGATCGCTTGCCATGTTGGCCTCGGCACCCGCGCTCACATTGCCGGGCACGGTCAGGGCGCCGCCCATCACCACCACGCGGCCAATAGACATCACCGCCGCCGCATCGCGCTCCAGGGCAAGCGCCAGGTTGGAGAGCGGGCCGGTCGCTACGTAGACCAGATCGGGACCATAGGTGCGCGCGGCATCAATCAGATAATCGACTGCAGCGTTGCCATCGGCCGACGTCGCCCCCACCGGCTCGTAGGGCGACGCGGGCACACTCGCGCCGCCGATGCCATTCTTGCCGTGAATGAGTACGGTGGACGCCGGCGGCGTATAGGGCTCAGTCGCCTGCAGAGGACGGTCGGCACCCAGGTACACCGGCACCTCGGGACGGCCCAGCAGGTCAAGCACCGCCAGGCAGTTGCGCGCCGACTGGTCGACGCGCACGTTGCCAAAACACGTGGTAATGCCCACGAGCTCAACCTCGGGGCTCGCGATGGCATAGGCAAGCGCCATCGCATCGTCCACACCCATATCCAGATCAAGGATCAGCTTCTTGGTTGCCATTGTTCTACTCCGCTTCTCCGTCTTGTACTAAATCGTCTAAATCAAACACGCGCTCAACTTCGGCACGCGTGGGAATCGACTGCTGCGCGCCCAGGCGCGACACCGTCACCGCCGAGGCGCGAGCACCCGCGGCCATGCACTCAAAGAGCGGCAGGCCCTCCAGACGAGCCGCGACAAGCGCACCGATAAACGTATCGCCCGCGGCCGTCGTATCGACCACCGCGCTCGAAAGCGCCGGCATGCGCAGCAGCTCGCCGTCGTCGCCGAGCGTAACCGAGCCGGCGCCGCCCAGCGTGATGACCGCAGCTCCGGCACCTTTGGCGAGCAGGGCATTGAGCGCCGCGACGCAGCTCGGATCGTCTGCAGGCAAGATGCCCGTCAGTACCTGGCACTCAGTCTCGTTGGGACAAACCAGGTCGACTGCAGGCCAGACCTCCGCAGGCACTTCGCAGGCTGGCGCTGGATTAAAGACCGTATAAAACCCCAGCTCGTGAGCGCAAGCAAGCGCCTCGGCCGTCGCTGCAAGGTCACATTCGCCCTGGGCGATAAAGACGCTTCCGGCAGCCGGGGCAATCTCGCTGGCGTCGCCGTCGAGCTCATCGGCCACCAGGCGCCTCAGCGCGCGGGCAACGTCCTCGCCCGCAAGTGCATGGTTGGCGCCCGGCGACAGCACGATGCGGTTATCGCCCTCACAGCGAATGATGGTCGCCGTTCCCGTCTCCACATCGTCGCGACACGCCACAAAGTCACAGTCCACGCCAGCATCTTGGAGCCCCGCCACGAGCGACGAGCCAAACGCGTCGCGGCCGACCGCGCCGATCATGCGCGTGCGCGCGCCCATGCGCGCAGCTGCTACGGCCTGATTGGCGCCCTTGCCGCCGGCGTTGGTGATAAACCCGCTGCCGCCGACGGTCTCGCCCGCACGCGGCATGCACTCGCACGCCACCGAAAGGTCCATGTTCATGCTGCCGAACACCGCAACGATGCCGCAATCTGCCATGAAAACCTCCTCGTCCGCGGGCTCTGCACCCGCTGTCGGCCGTCAATCGTGCACTCTCGCACCTCTATAACTTTAGTTCACTTTGATGTGGACGCGCGCTTGAGCTTACGCCAGCAGCAAGCATTCACAGGAGTAGGCGGCTACAATGAAAGCGTGCTGATTATTCTCGTCATTGGATGATGTTTTATGGAACAATTCCCGCGATCGAGCTCGCGCAGCTCACGCCATGCGAGCGATCAACAAGCGCCGCACGAACGTTCGCGCACTAACCGCCAAACCACCGAGCCGCGCCGCGCTGCAGGCTCCCATCGCTCGCCCGCCAACAAGGGCGCCCGCACCGACAGCGCCGCAAAAGAACAGGCGCCCACGCGTCCCAAATCTCGCTACATCCCCGCCCTCGACGGCCTTCGCACGCTCGCCGTTGTCGCGGTGGTGCTCTATCACCTCAACCTCACGTGGGCTCAGGGCGGCCTGCTCGGCGTCACGATCTTCTTTGTGCTCTCGGGATACTTGATCACGCGCCTGCTCCTCAACGAAATCGCAAAGACCGGTCGTATCGATCTCAAGAGCTTCTGGATCCGCCGCATCCGTCGCCTGTTCCCCGCCGTGGTAACCGTCGTGGTGGTGACCTGCGCACTGTGCACTGTCTTTAACCATGTGATGCTCACCAAGATGCGCCCCGACATCCTGCCGTCGCTGCTGTTCTTTAATAACTGGTGGCAGATCATGCAGGACGTTTCGTACTTTAACGCCCTGGGCGACCCCTCGCCGCTCACGCACTTTTGGTCGCTTGCCATCGAGGAACAGTTCTATCTTATTTGGCCGCCGCTGCTGCTCGCCATGGTGTCGGTGCACATGAGCAAGCCCAACACGCGCCGCGTGGTCCTGGGCCTCGCCGCCGTCTCCGCCGTCGCCATGATGGTGCTCTACAACCCCGCCACCGACCCCAGCCGCGTGTACTACGGCACCGACACCCGCGTGTTCTCGTTGCTGCTGGGCGCCTGGATGGCCTTTATCCCCGATCGCGACCTGGCGCCTGCGCGCCTTGTCCGCCATCTGGGGCTCGACCGACTGGCCGGCGCCGGCAAGCACGACAAGTCAAAGAGCGACACCGCCGAGGCCGCCACGACAAAGCCAAGTGAGCTCGCACGCTTTTGGTCCTCCCCCGCATCCATCGATTTGATGGGCGTCGTTGGCCTGGTCGGACTCGCCGCCATGGTCGCGCTCACCAACGGCTATACCGCGTTTCAGTATCGCGGGGGCACGCTGCTGTGCTCCATCCTCACACTGATGGTTATCGCGGCATGTGTGCAGCCCCAGGGCATGGTCGCACGGGCCTTGGCCGCCGAGCCGCTCGTATGGATCGGCAAGCGCTCCTACAGCATCTACCTGTGGCATTATCCGCTGCTGCTCCTCATGAACCCGGTCGCCAACATTAACGACACGCCCTGGTGGCAGTACATTTTGCAGGTGTTGTTGGTGGTCGCCGTGGCCGAGTGCTCCTATCGCTTTATCGAAACGCCGTTTAGGAAGGGCGCTTTTGGGCGCACCGTTTCCGAGCTCCGCGACGGCACCACCACGCCCGCCGGCTGGATGCGCGCACATGTCCCCGCCTGCGCCGTTTGCGCCGTCGTGATTGTTGTGGCGCTGGGCGGCCTGGTCTTTGTGCCCGACACATCCGCGCTGAGCGGCGAGGGCGCCGAAATCCTAAACAAGGAAGCCAAAAATGCAAAGCCTCAAGATCAGCGGGCGGCCGATGACACCGACAAAGATGACGACGGCTTCCCCGACGGAGCCTACGACCTGCTAATGATTGGCGACTCCGTGTCCCTGCGCGCCGTCGATGCCTTTGACGGCGTGTTCCCGCACAGCCACATCGATGCCGAAAAGGGCCGCCAGTTTGATGCGGGCCGCGCGACATTTGAGGGCTATATCCAGCAGAACCTTGCCGGCAAGATCGTGGTCTTTGCCCTGGGCACCAACGGTTTGGTAACGGACGCCCAGGTCGACGCGATCATGGCCGACGCCGGTGATCAACGTATTGTCGTGTTTGTAAACACGCGCAGCCCGCAGCCGTGGGTCGGGTCCACGAACCAAGCCATTGCCAACGCCGCCAAGCGCTATAAAAACGTGCGTGTTATCGACTGGTACGGATACAGCACAAATCGCAACGACCTGTTCGATGGCGACGGCACGCACCTGTCGACTACCGGCGTGACCGAGTACCTTAAGCTCATCCACGATGCCGTCAAGAAGGACCTACCCGTGCACCCCGAGGACCACGTTAACGATCCGCAGCCGGCGGCTGTCAAATCCGCTGCCGAGGCACTCGTCAACGCCCTCGCCTACAAACCGCACAAGCTAGGCACCGACAAGTAACGCACAGCCAAATCTGCTTACAATCCGGCACTTGGGACCACTTCCGCGACTTACAAAGCCGCCTCTGGGCTGTTAATTCACCCCAGAGGCGGCTTTATAGCTGCACATCGGTATATAACTAGCACCCTATAGCAGACAAAAACAGGCCGCAGCCCATGGCAGCGGCCTGTTTAGAGTCCAAGAGAGGTGCTACGCGCTGTAGCCCATCGCTTGCAGAACAAACATAACGACCGTCAGCACCGTAATAACGCCGATAGTCGCCCAAGTGAGCACATTCCACACACGGCCGTTGCGGTTGGCGCCCATAATGTGTCGATCGGCGGCAATAACCACCTGAAACACCAGAACCACGGGCAGCAACACGCCGTTGATGACTTGCGAGGTCATCATAATCTGGAACAGGTCGACGCCGGGCATGAGCACCAGCACGGCAGAAATGCCAATGATTGCCGTAATGATGCCGCGATAGACCGGGGCCTCGTCCCAGCTGCGATCGGCACCGCGCTCCCAGCCAAACGCCTCGCAGATAGCGCTGGATGTAACGCCCGGCAGCACACAGGCGGCCAAGAAGCTCGCCGCAACCAGGCCCGAGGCAAACAGCACCGTGGACCACTGGCCCGCAATGGGCTCCAGCGCGCGGGCAGCGTCTGCAGCATCGCTAATCTGAATGCCCGCGGGGAACAATACCGTACCGGTCGTGATGATAATAAAACCGGCAATGACATCGGCGGCAATCGAGCCGCTCACGGTATCGATGCGCTGCAACACGATATCGTCCTCGCCCGCATTCTTATCGACCACGTTGTTCTGTGCCAGGAAAATCATCCAGGGCGCGATGGTGGTACCGATCGTCGCGACCACAAGCGACACGTAGCTGGGGTCATTTTGAATGTTGGGTACAACCAGATCGACCGCCACCTCGCCCCAACTGGGACCAGCCATAATTGCAGCGACAATGTAGGTCACAAACACGCAGCTCACCAGCAACAGAATCTTCTCGATGCGCTGGAAGCTACCCGACATGGTAAGCATCCAAACCATCAGCGCCACAAGCGGCACCGAGATGCTCGCCGGCACGCCAAAGAGGGCAAGGCCGCTCGCGATACCCGCAAACTCCGAAATGGTCACGGCTGTGTTGGCAATCAGCAGCGCCGCCATGGCCAGCACGCTCTTGCGCACGCCAAAGCGCTCGCGAATGAGCGAGGCCAGGCCCTTGCCCGTCACGCAGCCGCAACGCGCCGCGGTCTCCTGCGTCACGATGAGCAGCACGGTCATGACGGGAAGCATCCAGAGCATCTTGTAACCATAGCTGGCACCGGCGCTGGAATACGTGGCTATGCCGCCGGCGTCATTGCCCGAAAGCGCCGCCAGAAGGCCAGGGCCCATGGCACCAAAGATGGCCGCGATGGTCAGCTTTTGCTTGGTGCCCTGCTTTTGCTTGCTATTTTGCACGCGACCACCTAACCCATGACCGACATGGTGAGCAACACCGCAGCGGCACAGTACGCCACGCACGAGATCATGACGGCAATGACGTTCATGGCGGTACCCGACGTATTGAGGTCGTGCTCGTCACGCCAGAACAGCACCATCAGGTAAATCACAGCGCTCATGTTGCCAATCAGGCAGACGATAGCCGCGATGTTAAAGCAGCCGGTAAAGAGCTGCTCCTCAAGCATGGGCGCGTCGGGGAACGCCGTGGTGCGCACCAGCTGAGCGCACAGGTAGGTCACGAGCGACAGGATCAGGCCCATGCCCGTGCTCTGGAAGAAGAATCCCAGATACGGCTTGGGTTCATCGTCATGGCCGTCGTACTCCAGGAAGTAGTTCTTGACGAACGACACCATACGCGAGGCAGCCAGCAGCACGAGCGGCATGGCGCACATGGGGAACACCACCAGATGTGCGGAGCCCAGCGCCGTCCCCAGCACTGCCGCCATGATGCACGAGGCAATGCCCCACACGACAACCCAGTACTGGCGATGCACAAACCAGCTGAGCACATTCGTCGAGTCGTCGGACGCGCTATCGCCCGAGCCGACGCCTGCGATCTGCAGGTCCTCCTGGTGCTCCTCGGCGATAACGTCCATGGCGTCGTCGAAGGTCACAATGCCCAAGATGTGGCGGTTCTCATCGCAGACGGGGATGGCGACCAGGTCGTACTTGGTCATCTCGTCCGTTACGTCTTCCTGGTCCTCGTCGGGCGACACATAAACCAGGTCGCGGTAGGCCAGCTGGCCCAGCGTGGCGTCGCGGTCGGCCACGATCAGCGTGCGCAGCGAGAGCACACCGGTCAGCATACCGCTCGGATCCTCGGTATAGACGTAGTAGACGCTTTCGAAATCCTCGTCGAGCTTGCGGATCGCCTCGATAGCGTCACCGACCGTCGCCGTGGCAGGCAGGGAGACAAACTCCGAGGTCATAATGCGGCCGGCAGTGTTTTCCTCATAGCCCAGCAGGTTACGAATCGCCTTCTCCTCCTGAACGCCCATCAGGCGCAGGAGCTTCTCGGCCTTCTCGTAATCGAGCTCGTCGATCAGGTCGGCGGCGTCGTCCGGGTCCATCATGGCCAGCATCGACGACGCATCCGTGTCGGACAGGCCCTCGAGCATCTCGGTCATGAGCTCGTCGTCATCGAACTCCGAGATGGCCTCGGCGGCCTGGGCGGTGTCGAGCTGCGCGAACACCTGCGCGCGCAGGCGAGGATCGAGCTGCTCGATAATGTCGGCAATGTCGGCAGGATGCAGCTCGCCGAGCGTCTTATGCGACACCGACAGCTGGATGTTCTTAGTCGATCGATCGAGCAGGTCCATGTAGGACCAGGCGATGATGTCCTCGCCGAGCGGTTTGCCCAGGTGCTTCATAAAGCCCTCGACGACATGTTCAAGAGCGGGGCTGATTGCGCGCAGCAGACCGCGGGCACCAACTTCGGCACCCAGCAGGCGCAGCTGATTTTCGCCCGACATGGAAAACTTGATGTCGTTTACGCGCACAACCTTCATGCCCTGCGTGTCGACGATTTGTTTATTGAGCACGTCGCGCGCGAGCAAGAGTTCGGTCGGCTGCAGGTACGAAAAACGGATTTCGGTGGCCGACGTCTTAAGGTATACGCCCGTCTCGTCGATACGGTCGACCCATTTTCGCCAGCTGATCATAAACGGCGTCTTGCCGGGACCGCGGAACGCGAGCGACGTCACGTGCGGAAAAACTTCGCCGGTAGCAATGCCAAAATCGTTCACAACGCCGAGCTTTTCGCCATCGACGTCCAAGACCGGCAGCTTGAGCATCTCACTCAGATAATTCACTGGTGCTCCCCATCATTATTCCTTCGGACCGTGGCCATGCCGGCACGCCATCCGTGGACTTTTAGATATGTATACGCATGCGCGGGCGGCACACCGCTCGGCGCTCACACCCCGTGCATGCGCAAGAAGCACCTGCAAGGGGTCATCGACTGTATGGTCGAGGTTTGGATTTCACCTGCAACCTTTCTCTTGACCCTTGTTATCCGCAGTAACTATAGCATCAGCATCGCGCCGTGACGCCAAATTTATGCTCCAAACATCGCAGGCATATCAAACGCTGACGCATCCGTGACATAGTCGTTTAAGAACGTCCCCCATGACTAGTCTGCGGTGTCGTTATCTTCGGCGAGCTGGGGAAACACGGCGTTCTTGGGCATGGAAGTCTTAGTTAGCGAGGTGAGTTTTTTGCTCAGCGACGTATCCGTCTTCACCAAATCGCTCAGCGTCACGATCTTGTAGCCCTTGGCGACAAGGCCATCGATGATCTGCGGCAGCGCTTCGAGCGTCTGTTCGGAGCACTCGTCGCTATCGGTGAACAAAACAATGTTGCCCGGAGTCACCGATTCGAGCACTGTCGAAACCTGTTCGTCGGCGCCGTTGAGCAGCCAGTCGCCCGAATCGACATTCCACGAGACCACGGCAGACACCAGGTCCATCGCATCGATCCAGTTTTGCTCGTCAAACGCGGCATAGGGAGCACGCAGCAACATCGTCTCGACGCCGGTCGCCGACTTAATCGCCTCGGTGCCCTTCGTGATCTGCTTGCGCACCGCCTCGCGATCCTCGCCCTTGAGCGAATCATCGCTGTAGCTGTTGGAGCCGATCTCGCATCCGGCATCGACAATCGCTTTGGCAGTAGCGGGCGAGGCTTCCGCAGCATCGCCCAAAAGGAAGAACGTCGCCGTGACGCCCTTTTCCTTGAGCACCTGCAAGACCTGCTTGGTCGCGCCGCTCGGACCCTCGTCAAATGTCAGGGCCACGTACTTTTCGTTGCCCTTGGGCGCTACGCTCGCGCACTCGACTACACAGTCGGTGGCGGGCACGACCTCGCCGCGGTCCTGCGTCTTGCCCGACTGCTCGCCGACCCATACCTCGGAGCGGCCCCGAACGCCCCAGGTTTTAACGTATTCGATAGCGCCCGTGCCCTCGACCTTCAACTTGGGCTCAATGGTCGTGACCTGGACCTCGTGCTTCTCGTACGTGTCGCGGCCGTCTTTGACCGTCACTTTCTCGCCGCCCGTTAGCTCGCGGCTATTCCACTTGCCCTGCTTCACCCGTTTGCCGTCCACCTTCACCGACAGCTTTTCGCCGCCACGGCGGGTAAGCACGCTATCGTCGACAGCCAACAAGTCGCCGGCATCGTAGGTGTCGGTCAGGCCTTGATCATCGATAAGGTTCTGCAACGTGGAGCCCACACGCACCGAAGCCTGCTCCCCATTGAGTACAATGTCCACGCTGCGATTGACATAGCCCACGACGGCAGCGATAAACAGCACGAGCGCACAGCCGACAGCGATGAGCGCATAGGGCAGGCGGGACGGTCGGCGCGGTGAGCGCCCGTTGCCGATGCGCGCGCTGCGATCGCTAAACCCACGGCTATGGTTGAGGTACATCGCGCCGGGTTTACGGCGACGTCGACGCTGACCGCTGGGCAGCTGCCCCAGGTCGCGTCGCGCCGTCGGACGCGCACCCGAGCGCCCGTTTAAGTTAGATCCGTTTTGGCGCATGTGCCCTCCCCCATAAACACAGCGAGCCGGAGCAACATGTCTCCGGCTCGCCCCCCGTCATTTGGTACGTCGCTATTTGCTAGCTTTTGACGAGCCCCCGCTCGCCTTTTGATATTCGTCCTTAAAGGCCTTGAACATACCGCGCGTCTTGCCGAGCTGCTTGCCCAGTGCGCGACTGCCCTTGTCCACGGCGGCCGACCCCTTGTCATCGAGCACCTTGGCGCCCTTCTTGACCTTATCGCCCACCACGACACTGGCCTCGGCAGCCTTGGCGGCCGCGCCGCCCGAATACCCGAGCGACTTGACCTCGTCCGAGACGATCATCGCGCCGTTCTCGTAGCCGCGCAGCATCGCCGGCGGCATCTGTGTGTCGCCCACCAGCACACTCGAGGCAGTGCCGGCGGTCACGTAGAACGTCTGCACGATACCCGAACGCGGCTTGAACTCAACGTCCGAGCAGTAGCCCACGACATCGCCCGATTCCGTGCGCACGTCCATGCCAACCCAGATGATGCAGTCGTCCAGGTTGATATCGAGGCGCTTGGCCGCGGCGGCATCGTAGGTGCCCTTGACGTCGTCGACCGCGACAGCACCCTCATAGACGCCGATGGCATCGAGCGCCACAAATCGATCGGGGCGCTCGATCATGCCCGCGATATCGGACTGGCGAACCATAAAGCCCACCACGCGCGTACCGCCCGGGGTAAAGACCGGAAAGTGAATCTTGCCGAGCTTTTTGGGGCTGCGCGGCGTGCCGTCCTTTTTGGTGCGCTTGTCTTCGGCAGGCTTACGATAAACCTTGACGCCGACAAAATCCCCTGCGCGCATTATGCCTCGGTCGAGGGCTCCGTGGCCTCGGTGTCGGCCTCAGTGACGTTCTCGACCACGACGTCGGCAGCGGGCGTCACGTTGCCGCCCGAGATGGCGTCGTTGAGCTGCTCGCGAAGCTGGTCCATGCGCTCGCGGGCCAGGTCGACCTTGGCGCGCAGGTCATCGGTCTTGGCGTCGACCATCGGACCAAAGTCGTTGACCGCGGCACGAGCCTCCTCGGCACCGTGCTCGTAGGTGTCGCGCATGTTGTCCCAGGCATCGTTGGCGATATCGGCGGCCATGGCACGGGTCTCGGCACCCGAGCGCGGGGCCAGAGCAACGCCGATGATAGCGCCGGCGGCAGCGCCAAAGAGCGCACCGGAAACAAAGCTGAAAGTCTTTCCCATGATCATTCCTCTCCTGCGGGCACCTCGATGCCCACCGTTTGAATGCTGTCCATTATACCCGCAGCGCAACACTTGCCGTCGCGCTCATCTGCGTACGGTAAAAGCGCAGGTACATGATGGTGATAAGCGAGTGAGCCTACTCCTGCGGTATGGCAGGCATGGCCACCGTGGCGGCCGGGTCCTCGCCGGCGCCATCAACGAGCGGAAGCGCACCTTCCTGTGCGGGGCCTGCCGGAACCGTCGCCGCGCCACCGTAGACGGCAGCGGGGGCCTCGTGGCTCTCGGCGGTCGCGCCCTCGGTATCGATTGCCTCCTGCAGCTCATCGTCAAAGCTCGGGACACCCTGGGGCTCCGCGGGCTCGGACTCGACAGCTTCCTCAGCAGCTGCCTCGACGCCGGGTTCGGAATCGGCAGGAGCCTCGCCTTCGGCCCCGTCCTCGGCGTTTGCGGCGGCGATGGCCTCGTGCGGATCCTTGCCCTCGGCCTCGGCGCGCATACCCAGCACCAGGTTGCGCAGGCCCGCGACCGTGCCCTCCACGTCAGGGGCAGGCTGGTCGGCGTGCAGATAAGCCCAGTCCATCATAAAGGTCGCCGAAGACAGCGCGCCGATGGCCAGCGCGTCATCGGGGCATGAAAGCTCAACCTCAAAGACACGCTCATCGTGCTCGCTTACGCGGGTACGGCCGCACGAAATGCTGCCGGCGAGACCGGTCTCGTTCATGAGCTCCACTGTCACGTGCTCCAGCAGATGGCAAAGCTCGGTCTGGCCCATGCAGTCCTGGAATTCACGACCGGAATCGCCTAGGCACAGGTGCTTGGCAATCGCGGGCACCAGGTAGTACACGCGCGCCGTGGCCTCGATGTCCTCCGAGGTCATGAGCGGCATGCCGGGGTTCACCAGCACATGCGCGCAGATCTTGTCCTCGCTGACGGTGACCTTAAGGATGTTGAACAGGCCTGCCATAACTCTCCCCTACTCTTCCTTGCCCTACTCGTCGCCGTCGTGCGGGCCCGCAGAGCCCGCGCCCGGCGTCGCCGGCTTATCTGCCGAGGACTCGGAATCCTTCTTATCGGTTTCGGCCGGAGCGATCACGCGAATAAGCGAGATGCGCTGGCCACGCATCGACTGCACCTTGAACTTGTACCCTGCAACCTCAAACACCTCTCCGATGTCGGGCACCGAGTCGCAAAGTTCCAAAATCCAGCCGGCGATGGTCTCATAATCATCGCTTTCCTCGAGCGGCCAACCAAGCTCAATCGCATCATCGCACGAAAAACGCCCATCGACGAGCCACTCACGGCGCGAAAGACGCGTGAGGTACTTGTTGTCGGGGTCGAACTCGTCCTCGATCTCGCCCACGATCTCCTCGACGATGTCCTCGATGGTAATGATGCCAGCCGTGCCGCCGTACTCGTCCACGACCACCACGATCTGGTCGTGCGAAGTCTGCATCTCGGACAGCAGCGGCAGGATGTCCTTGGTGTCGGGCACAAAGGTGGCGTCGCGCAAATAACCGGCGATGGGCTGGTCGCCCTCGCCGTCGAGCGAGGGCTGAATCAGGTCCTTGATGTGCGCGATGCCCGCCACGTTGTCGGGATCTTCGTGATAGACGGGGATGCGGCTAAAGCCGGTCTGGCGCATAGTGGACAGCACGTCGGCGACCGTCTCGTCGTCCTCGCACATGGTGGTGTCCACGCGCGGCACCATGACCTCGCGGGCAACGGTATCGCCCAGGTCGAAGATCTCGTGGATCATACGCTTTTCCTCGTCGAGCAGGTCGTCCTGCTCCGAGACCATGTACTTAATCTCTTCCTCCGAGACGTTTTGGCGATCGTCGGCGCTCTTGATGCGCAGGATGCGGGCCAGACCATCGGAGCAAGCACCAGTCAGCCACACGAGCGGACGGGCGATCTTTTGGAAAAACGACAGCGGCCCCACGACCTGCTTGGACACGCCTTCGGCATTGGCCAGACCAATGCGCTTGGGCACAAGCTCGCCAATCACGATGGACACGAAGGCGACCGCAACGGTGATGATGACCGGTGCCAGTCCGCGCGCGATGGCAGAGAGCGGCGCTATGCCAAAGCTCATGAGCCACGTGGCGAGCGGGTCGGACAGGCTCGTCGAGGCGACGGCGGACGAGGCAAAGCCCACGAGCGTGATGGCGACCTGGATGGTGGCGAGCAGCTGGTCGGAGTCGGCGGCCAGCTTAACGGCGCGCTCGGCGCGTTTGTCGCCTTCCTCGGCCTCGTGCTCCAGCACGGCGCGCTTTGCCGTGGTGAGCGCCATCTCGGACATAGAGAAGTAGCCGTTGATGAGGGTCAAAACGAGGGTGGTGATAAGGGAGATGGTTATGTCCATCGGGAGTTTCTCGAACCTCCAAGATTCGGGACGTTAGGTAGCAAGCGTAGATAACGGATAGGGCAGTTGCGTCCGGCGGCCGCTTGGATGGGTCCGCAGGCACAGACGTGATCGCTAGATTACGAAGAGGATCACCGCCATGAACTGGAAGATACTGCCGGCGAGCACCCACAAGTGAAACACACTGTGCAGGTAGCGCACGTTTTTAGCGATGTAGAACGGCACGCCCACGGTGTAGCACACGCCGCCGACAGCGAGCAGGGCAAGTGCCACGGGGTTGAGCAGCGACACGAGCTCGGGCAGCTTAAAGACGACGAGCCAGCCCATCAGCAGGTAGACCAGGCCGCTTACCCAGTGCGGTTGACGCTCGCGCATAAAGCACTCGAGGGCGATGCCGATAATGGCGATGGCCCATACGGCAAAGAACAGCATAGGGCCGCCATCGTTTGCCAGTGTGATGAGGCAAAACGGCGTATAGCTGCCGGCTATGAGCAGGTAGATGCAGCTGTGGTCGATGATGCGAAACACGCGCTTGGCGCGTGCGGGCTGAATCGCGTGGTAGAGCGTAGAGGCTAGGTATTCGAGGATAATACTGACGCCATAGACAATCGCCGCGGCCATGTGAGCCGGGCCTCCGCCGCGAAGAGCGGCAAATACGATCAGGAGCACCAGGCCCGCGATGCCCAGCAGGCAACCGACACCATGGGTGACGGAGTTCATGATCTCCTCACCCACCGTGTAGTGTGGAACGGCCGCGGTCTTGGGTCGCGGCTTAGAACTGTCGCTCGAATCGGACATGCCGGTTACATCCTCCAACGTAAAGAGTTCTCAACACTATATCAAAGCGTCTGGGTACGTGCGAAATTTGCACCATACGTGACCCCTTGTTTACCCATTCTTTGCTTGTTGACGCATCAACGGCGAACAATCATGGTTGGTTACAGCGCTGGAGGACCGTTTTGGCTCCCGCCTTCGGAAGTATGCGGCAAAATCTGGAACTGCCGACCAGACCGCAGTTTTACCAACAATTTATCAGGGGTTTTGTTGCCAAAAAATGTCGTGTGCTCGGCGGTCTCGAAATTTGCCGCATACTTCCGGAAAGCCGCCCGTGAGCGCTGTGCTCGCGAGCGGCTTTTGCTCGAATTACGCCACAAAGGCGCTTATATTGTCCAATAGCTAGGCGCTATTTGACCTCGATAAGCTCGTACTTGCTCGTGCCCAGGCCGATCTTCTCGGCGTGCGCGATGCACGTGCGCCAGTCGGTGTCGGGATGCGTGATGCAGAAGGGGTCACGCGCCTGCTCGCCCTCCAGATGCTCGTGGTTATGCTCCATCTTGGCCGCGCTATCGGTGAGCTCGGTGTTGGGCAGCGGCTCGGACGCCATGACGGCATCGGCACAGGCCTGGTCGATGGCGACCGGGTCGAAGCTCGCGAACATGCCGATATCGTTGACGATGGGCGTATCGTTTTCGGGATGGCAATCACAGTTGGGGCTGATATCCATGGCAAGCGAGATGTGGAAGCTCGGGCGGCCGTCGACGACGGCCTTGGTGTACTCGGCGATCTTGCAGTTGAGCACGTCGGCCGCGGCGTCATAGACGGGCTTGATGGCGTCCTGGTTGCACACGCCGATGCAGCGTCCGCAGCCCACGCAGCGATCGTGGTCGATGGCAGCCACGTGCACCGTGCGAGTAGCGCCGCTGGCAAGCTCGCGCTCGCGGGTGTCGTCGAACGAGATAGCGTTGTGCGCGCAGATCTTTTCGCAGGCACGGCAGCCAATGCAGTGCTCGGTCGCAACGTTCGGCTTGCCGGCGGCATGCTGCTCCATCTTGCCGGCACGGCTGCCGCCTCCCATGCCCAGGTTCTTCATGGCGCCGCCAAAACCGGCCTGCTCATGGCCCTTAAAGTGGGTGAGGCTAATCACGATATCGGCATCCATGAGTGCCTGACCGATCTTGGCCTCGCGCACGTACTCGCCGCCCTCGACCGGGACGAGCGCCTCGTCGGTACCCTTGAGGCCGTCGGCGATGATGATCTGGCAACCCGTGGCATACGGGGTAAAGCCGTTCTGATAAGCGGTGTCGATGTGCTCGAGCGCGTTTTTGCGGCTACCGACATAGAGCGTGTTGCAGTCGGTGAGGAAGGGCTTGCCGCCCAGCTCCTTCACGACATCCGCGACGGCGCGGGCGTAGTTGGGGCGCAAAAAGCTCAGGTTGCCCAGCTCGCCAAAGTGAATCTTGATAGCGACGAACTTGTTCTCAAAGTCGATCTGCTCAATACCGGCGCGGCGGATGAGGCGCTTGAGCTTGTCAAGCTGGCTCTCGCGAGCATGCGTACGCAAGTTGGTGAAGTACACCTTAGCGGGTGCTGCGGGTGAAGTTGCGGTCATATATATCCCCTCGGTCTATATTGCGTTACAGACATAGAGGATGGTACCCGTTAAAGCGGGGTCAATGTCAAGTACGGCGCCTAGTCATTGGGGACAGACTTAAATGACTGAAACCACTCATTGGGGACGGACTTAAATGAGTGCCTCGCCACCTGGAAGCTAGGGACGTTCCTTTCCTGCCGGCAGCCAGGGACAGTCCTTTCCAGCTGGCTGGCGAGCCGCCGAATCGGCAAAGACTGTTCCCCGTGACTAGTCGTTTAAGAACGTCCCCAATGATTAGATAGCTAGGCGTGGGATTTGGCGCGTGCGAGGGCTAGGCCTACGGCAGCGATGGCCGCGGCAAAGAGCACCGTGACGCCCAGATCGCAGGCGATGTCTCCCAGCACGGCGGACGTCAGATCCGCGGCGAGCGCCTTGCCGATCGCGTCGTTCACCCAAAACGTCGGTACAAAGTGCGCCACCGTCTGCACGGCCGGGCCCATCAGCGACAGCGGCATCCAGGCGCCGCCCAAAAACGTCATGAGCATGCCGAGCAGGTTACCCACACCGTTGAGCAGCTCCTCGCGCGCGCCCAAGCCCGACAACGCAAAGCCAACGGCCAGCGGCGTGCACGCCAGGGCAAACGTCGCCGCTAGCGCCAGACACACGCGGTCCACGCCGACCTCGGCGACCGCGCCGGCAAAGCCCACGACGCCCATCATGCTCGACACAAACCAGATGCAGACGGTGATCACGGCAGCGGCCGCAAACACGGCAAGGGAGCGCTGGCGCTCGGAGATTGGGCCGGCCTCCATGCGGCGCACGCGCTCGGGTTCGTTCATGCCCGAGAACACCAGCCCCACCGACACGATGACCGACGAGATAATCGCGTACGCGCCAAAGTTGAAATACGACTCAAGCGTGGCGGCGGCTGTCGAGTCGACCTTGACCTGCTCGATCTCGACCTCCGCGCGCTTGGCGGCGGCATGCTCGGCGGCCTTGGCGACGTCACCGTCGGAGGCAGTAGGATCAAGTGCGGCCGCAGCGCCCGCGAGCGAGATCCAGCGCGAGGCCTCGGCAGACGAAAGCGCCGCCGCCATGGTGCCGGCACCGTAGGTCACATCGAGCTTGGGCAGGGGCTCCCCCGCTCGGGCGGCTGCAACGAGGTCGTCCTCAAACCCCTCCGGAATAAAGAACACGCAATCGGCGCTACCCTTGGCGCTGTTGCTCTTGGAGAGCGCGTCCGCAAGGTCGTAGGTGTCCTCGCCGATACCCGTGACCAGATCAAAGCGCGAGCCCAGGTGCTTGGTAAGCGCACGCGAAAGATCGCTGTTGTCGCGGTCGACCACGATCACGTTGGTGTCGTAGGGCTCGTACTCGGTGAGCTGCGACGAGTTCCAGCTCACCGAGGCCGCGATGAATACGCCCATGAGCGAGATGAACACCGTATAGATGAGCAGGTAGAACGGGTGCGCCAGCGCCATGCGAAGCGCAGTCTTAAAGGTGCTCATAGCGGCTCCTTCCAAAGATCAGCGTGGCGGCGGCAACGAACAGCAACGCCATAAGGACCAGCGCGCCAGCGCGAACGGCAAAGGGGCCCAGGTCCTCAAAGAAATACAGGCGGTTGAACATGTCGCAGATAAGCTTGACGGGGTTGAGCCAGCACTCGGCCGGACAGGCGCGGGCGACGTCGTCGGCAAGCGCCATCGCCGGCTCGCCGTAGAGGCCGGCGAACAGGGCGCACGTGGTGGCAAAGCCCGTGAGGATGCCCGACTTGGACGCCTTGCCGCCCTTAACGGGAAGCGTGCCCACAAAAAGGCCCAGACCCGTCGCGGCAAGCGCGGACACGGCGCCACCCACCAGACACAGCCCCTCGCGCCCGCCAAAGCCGACGCCCACGACCAGGCGCACGTAGCCGATCGCAATCGCCATCGAAGCAAAGGAGACCAGCCACGAGCCCACAAAGATACCGGCCAGCGATGCCGTCTTGGAAAGACCGCCCACGCAGCGACGCGCGCCAAGGCCCGACAGATTGGGCTGCAGGTCGACGACGCTCAAGGCGGCAAACTCGGCAGACATCATCGCGACCAGGCCAAAGAGCGCGTAGTAGTAGATGACCGTGCCATCGGGCGTGGCACGCGTCAGGCTCACACGGCGAGTGCCGCCCTCAAGCGACAGGGCGCGCGCAACCGCCTCCGGGTCGGCGAGCGCCGCCGGGTTGTCCTGGGCAATCTGGGACATGAGCTCGGCATTTTGCGTATACGAGCTTGCCACCGTCTCCAGGATGCTGCGGTCGGTGAGCACCGACGTCGCACGCGAGCTGTCATAGCTCGAAAGCAATGTGAGTTTGGGCGTGCCCGCGGCATCGACCGCATAGATGCCCGCGACCTCCCCGGCCTTAAGAGCACGGTTCGCATCGACTGCGTCGTCGAACTCGTGGATCTCGAGCAGTTGGTCGTCGCCTTCCTTGGCAAGCGACGTCGCCACGTCCTTAAAGGTCGAGGCGCCCCAGGCCTCATCCGCCACGACGGCCACCGGCACCGGGTCGACCGTGCCGTCGGAGCTCAGATTCGCAAACATAAACATGAACATCGTGGAAAGCGCGACGGGAAAGATCGCGCCCCAAACCCACGTGCTCGGCCGGCGCAGCAGCGTCTTGACCGTAATGATAATGGTGTTGAACATGGCCGCCCCCTAGTCGCGCAGCTCGCGCCCGGTGATCTCGAGGAACACGTCGTTGAGGGTCGGCGGCTCGCTCCACACGCGGCCGAGCGCAACGTCGGCGGCGCGCAGCGTGTCGAGGATGTCAACCAGGTTGTGCGGGCTCGCTTCGCAGGTGCAGACGAGCTCGCCGCTGGACAGCTCGACGCCGAGCACGTGCTCGAGGGCGCGCAGTCGCTCGACCGTGGCGAGCTCGACGGCGCCGACCTCGACGGTCACGCGCTCGCCCATCTGAATCATGCGCTTGAGCTCGTCGTTGGTGCCCTGCGCCAGCACGCGCCCGCCGTCCATGATCATGATGCGGCTGCAGATCTGCTCGACTTCCTCCATGTAATGGCTGGTATACACCACCGTGGCGCCTTCGTCGCGCAGGCGGCAGATGCCCTCCAGGATGGCGTTGCGGCTCTGCGGGTCGACCGCCACCGTGGGCTCGTCGAAGAAGATGAGCTCGGGCTTGTGCGCGATGCCGCAGGCGATGTTGAGGCGACGCGCCAGACCGCCCGAGAGCTTGCCGGGGCGAAACTTGGCAAAGTCGCCCAGCCCGACAAAGTCGATGGCCTCGTCGACCAGCTCGCGACGGCGCTTGCGGTCGTTGACGTAGAGGCTGCAGAAATAGTCGATGTTCTCGCGCACCGTGAGCTCGTCGAACACCGCCACCTGCTGCGGCACCACGCCGATGCGGCGCTTGAGGTCGTAGCGGGCGGGCGTCATGGGCTCGCCGAACAACTCGATGGTGCCTTTGTCGTAGGCGAGCAGCTGCAGAATGCAGTTGATGGACGTGGTCTTGCCCGAGCCGTTGGGGCCCAGCAGGCCAAAGATCTCGCCGGGGGCGATGCTCAGATTAAAGTGGTCGAGCGCGATAAGATCGTCGTAGCGCTTGACGAGGTTTTCGACGTGGACGATGTCTGTCATGAGGTGGCCCTTCTGTTGATTTCGGCCCGGTACGATTGCATCATCGCAGGAGCCGCCAGCGCGCGCCAGTGAGCTTTGTCACGAGTGCGGCGGGGGCGGGCGGGAGGAATGTCACGGTTGCGGCACCTGAGCAATCGTCGCGCGCACCATCGCGTACAATACCCGTATGAACAGGCTATTCGACAAATCGATCGTGCTGGCGTGCTGTATCGCGGCCGCTCTGGGCCTTGCTGTGGATGCTTGCTTGGTCGCGGCGTTTTGTCTTGGCGTCGTAGTCGCCTCGCTTACGGAAATTGCGCAAGGCGAACGTGCCCGCCGTGCAAGCGAGGCAGCGAGCTACGTTTACATCATCGCGGCCGTCTTCATACCGCCGTTTGTGCCGTTTGCGCCCCTCGCCCTCTATGACATCGCGCGATACGTGCGCCGTGAGCACGCCTGGGTCGCGCTGGGCGCCGGCGCCATCTTTGTCTGCGCACTCGTCGCATATGCCCACGCCGGCGCGCTTCCCACCCGTGCGCTGCTGTTGACCGCCATCCTTTCAGTCGCCGCCACCTTGCTGTCTCTGCGCACCGCTCAGCTGGAGCGCGAGCAGGAGCGCGTGCGTCGCACCCGCGACGAGCTGCAGGAGCGAGCCCTCGCGCTCGAGGCGCGCAACCGCGACCTTGCCGACCGCCAGGACTACGAGGTCGAGCTCGCAACGCTCGCCGAGCGCGCCCGCATCGCACGCGAGATCCACGATAACGTGGGGCACCAGCTCACGCGCGCCTCGCTGCAAACCGAGGCCCTACGCGTGGTCCACGCCAACGAGCCCGGTGTCGCCACCGACTTCGCTGACGTCAAGCGCACCGTGGACGAAGCGCTTCGGCTCGTGCGCTCGAGCGTCCACGCGCTCAACGACAACGCGGCGAATCTCTCCGTACAGCTCGAGCGCATCGTGGAGGGCGCGCGCTCAGATGGCGGGCCGCAGATTGAACTTGAGGTTTTGGTCGAGCATGCGCCCGCAAATGTCGCCAACTGCTTTGCGGCGGTCCTGCGCGAGGCGCTTTCCAACTCCATACGCCATGCTTGCGCCCATACTGTCACCGTACGATGCATGGAGCATCCGTCGTTTTACCAGCTCATCGTTACCGACGATGGCGCAGGCGGGGCTCAAGCAAGCGGCCGCAACGTCACAGGAGGCATGGGGCTCGGCTCCATGCGCGAGCGCGTCGAGGCGCTTGGCGGCACCTTCACCGCCGGCCCGCGCGCCGGCGCCGGCGGCTGGCGTGTGTTTGCCACCGTTCCCAAACAGCAAGGAGATGAGGGCCGATGAGGCTCATCGTTGTCGACGACGACCGCTTGGTGGTCGATTCGCTCAAGATAATCCTGGGCGCCCAGCCGCAGATCGAGGTGGTGGGTACCGGCGCCGACGGCAACGACGCAGTGGCTCTTTATGCCGAACACGCGCCCGATATCGCGCTGCTCGACATTCAGATGCCGGGGCGCGACGGGCTTTCGGCGGCCCGCGAGATCCTTGAGCGCGACCCTGCGGCGCGCGTGGTATTTCTGACGACATTCTCGGATGACGAGTACATTGTGTCGGCGCTCAAACTGGGTGCCCGCGGCTACCTGATCAAAACCGATGTCGCTGTCATTCCGCCGGCGTTGGCCCAGGTCATGGACGGCAAACGCGTGCTCGAGGGTAAGGCGATCGAGGATATCAACTTTGATGGGGCGGGCGTCGAGGTGGGCACGACCCGCCGGCCCGCGGCCTTCGTCAGCCTGACCGACCGCGAGTTCGAGGTCGCCGAGCTCATTGCCCGCGGCCTCGATAACAAGGAGATTGCCGCCACCGCCTATATGGGCGAAGGCACCGTGCGAAACCACATCAGCTCAATCCTGGCCAAAATGGGCCTGCGCAACCGCACCCAAATCGCCATCGCCTACCTGCGAGGGTAGTTGCCCGAAGACCGACCGCCCCGACATAACAAAATGTCTGCTATCTATTTAATGCCATTTCAAAACTATGCCGGTTTACGGGGCCAAACTCAGGACCCCCATCCATACCCGCGTTTTCTGTAAAATGACGGCTCGTCTACCTGCGGTTTTATTTTCACGAATATCAGCATGGTTGGGGACTCGTGACTCAGCCCCGTAAACCGGCCTAGTTTTGTCCGAGCGGCCACGTCAAGTGTCTCCGCAAGCCGCTTCAAGCCAAAAATGATCCGTTTTCCTCCGTCCCCAAGGGATCAGCCGGAACCGCTCCACGAAATCGGCCCATCTACTACGTTTAACTCGATACCCCTGACCATACCTTCGTTTTGAGCAAAACCGCAGGCGTTCTACCTGCGGTTTTGTTTTCGCGTTTTTTGACATGGTTGGGGGTAAGGGACTAAACGTAGTAGATGGGCCGGTTTCGTGGCGAGCCCTCCTCGCCTACGCACAAAAGCGCCGCCACGGAGGAGGGTGAATCCTCCGTGGCGGCTGGGGGTGGGGGGGGTGGGGCTATGTTCTGGCTCCCCGCCGGCCGCCCGGGGCCTTTTGGCCCCGGGCGCCGCCAGCGTGCCTAGCGTTTACGGATACCCCAGACCAGGGCTCCGACGCCGGCTATGGCGATAACAAATGCCATGAGCAGTGCGGCGGTCTGCTGGTCACCCGTGGTGGGCAGGAAACCCTTGACCGTCTTGACGATGTTCGTCACGGTCTTGGGCGTGCCGGGATCGGGCGTCGGCACGGGCGTCTCGGGCTTCTTGTACGTGTTGTTGAACACGATGCCCTCGACGCTCTTGTCGCCCTTGGTAAAGGCGACATTCGCCTTGAGGTTGCCCTCGCCGTCATCGGCCACGTTGACGGTCGCGGTAAAGACGGACTTGTCATAGGTCATACCGGCCTCGTCGCCCTTGACCTCGCTGATGGTGTAGACGTACGTACCGGGCTCGTCGTACTCGAACTTGTCGAAGTTGATCTTGCCGTCGGCATCGTTGGTGACCGTAGACTCAATGTCCTCGCCAACGAGCTTAAAGCTAAACTCGTCCTTCTTGAGCTCGCGTCCCTCGAGCACCTTGATGGCACCGATGGAGACCTGCGTGGGCATGGCATGATACTTGTTGGTAAAGCCAGCCGACTCAGTAGTTCCCTCGAGCTTGTGCGTCGCGGTCAGCGTGCCGTCGCCGTTGTCGGAGACGGTGGTCACGACGGTGTAGGTCGTGCCGTCATAGGTGACGCCCTTGTACAGGCCGAGCGCGTTGGGGCAAGCCTCGCGCAGCATGTACGTGTGCGCGCCAGGTGCCTCGTAGCGGATCGGGCTCAGCGCGACGGTGCCATTGGCGTCGTTGGTGCCGGTCGCGACAACCACGCCGTCCTCGAGCAGCTCAAACGTGAACTCGCCTGCTGCAAGGTCGCGTCCGGTCAGACGCTTGACCGTCTTGACCTGATCGGTCACCACAGAATCGGTAGGCGTCACGCTGTAGGTGTTGGTGAACGTGAAGGCAGCGCCGTCGTCACCCTCGCGCACGACCTTCAGATGTCCGGCACCGTCGTCAGTCACGGTGTAGGAAACCTTACGCGTGGCGTTGGCGTCGTTGGTCACGCCAGGGGCGCTACCGGACTCGGTCACCGTGTAGGTAAAGGTGTGCGAGCGCGGGGCGGTGGGGGCTGCGGGCTCGGACTCGCCGCCGGACTCGTCGGCATTGGCATCATCGTCGACGTCGGCCTCTTCAGCCTCTGCCTCGTCGGCCTCGGCTTCGTCAGCTTCGTCTGCCTCAGCCTTATCGGTCGCATCATCCGTCACGCCCAAGGCGCGGTTGAGGTCCTCGAGCGTAAAGTGGATCTTGCCAAAGTCCACGTTGCCGGCCGCGTCGTTGGTTGCGGCCGTGCGCTCGGGCATCGGGGCGCCCGCCTCATCGGCGGTCACGGTAAAGGTGAACTTACCCGTGATATCGGCCGGGGTCAGGCCCTCGGCAGCCTGGAGCTTCTTGGCGCCGGCAAGTGCGGCATCGACGGCCTCGGCGCCATAGACGTTCTCGAACACGGGCTCGGTGCCACCGTAGTCAGGCTTCGCCGTCAGAGTGCCGTCGCCGTTGTCGACGACGATGACCTTAAAGCTAAAGCTCGACTTCGCGGCAGTAATACCCTTTGCTGCGAGCGGGGACGTGTACTCAAACGCCGTGTAGTTGATAGTCCACGCAAGCTTGGCATCCGTGTCGGTACGGATGGCGCGTTTGGCGTTTACCAGGTCGGCAAGCATCTCGGTCGTGTAATGCAGCGTGCCAAAGCTCACCTGGCCGTTAACGTTCCACGCCGTAGTGCCGTTGATGGCTTCCGTCTCACCTGCATAGGCAATACCGAAGCAGAACTCGCCGTCGGCCATCGGACGACCGGTCAGGGTCTTGGTGGCGACAATCTGCGCAAGCTCGCCGCCCGGGTTATCGGTCGATGCGTGGTAGCTGTTGGTGAACGAGACCAAGGCGCTCTCGACCTTATTCTCGCCGCTCTTGTGGACCGCCACAGGCGTGCCATTGGGTCCGCCAGAAACGGTCGTCGTAGCGGTGAGCGTACCAGCGCCATCGTCGGCGATAGCGATCGTCACGGTGCGCACGGCCTCGTCGTAGGTGTAACCGGGCTGGCCATCGTTCTTCTCGGCAACGGTGTATGTAAAGGTCTTGCCCGCGTCAGCCTGCGTAAACTTGACCTCATGGCCAGCCAGGATGTCGATCAGACCAACCGTTGCCTCTGCCGTTGCAGGGGACTTGTACACGTTGGCGCCCTCGTGCAGGCCGAGCGCGATGGCCGAAGCCTCGTCGGCGGGCGTCACGGTAAAGGTGAACTGACCCTCGGTCATGGGACGTCCGTAGAGGGTCTTGCTGAGCTTGAGGCCGCCGGCCGCGGCGTAATCGAGCTCAGAGCGGTACGTGTTGGTGAAGCGGCCGCTTTCCTTCTTGGTGACGTTGGCGGTCAGGGTGCCGTCGCCGTTCTCGGTCACGGTCACTTCGGCGGTTGCGACATGCGCGTCATACGTCATACCGGCCGCGCTGCCCTCGTTCTCACGGATCTCGTACTTGTAGGTTCCGGCAGCCGTGTAGTGGATCTTGCCAAACTTGATGGCGGCGATGCCATCCTCCGCGTCCTTCTTGCTCACGGCTACGGTTGCCGGGTCGGGCAGTGGGGTGCCCTCGGGGGCCGTGATGGTAAAGCTGAACTTGTCTGCATCCGTCCAGTCGCGGCCGTCAATGGCCTTGCTCAGGTCAAAGTCGAGCTCTTCGTCGAGCGGGGTCACGCTGTAGGTGTTCTTGAACTCGACGGGCTCGTCGTCCTTCAGGACGTGCTCGGCCTTGAGGGTGCCGTCGCCGTTGTCGGTGATGGTGGTCTCAACGGTGTACTTGGCGTCGCTGTAAGTGACGCCCTTGCTGGTGGTTCCGCCGTTGACCTCGCGCAGTGTGTAGGTGTGCTTGCCGGGCTTGTCGTACTTCACGGCGTTCATCGTGATCTTGCCTTCGGCATTGTTGGTGCCGGTGGCGACGACCTTGGCGTCCTCGCCCTCGCCCTCGACGAGCTCGAATCTAAACTCGCCAGCCTTGAGGTCGCGTCCGGTCAGGACCTTGGTCGCGGTGATCTGGTCGGTGACGCTGGAGTCCTTGGGCGTCACGTTGTAGGCGTTCTTGAACTCGGCGGGCTCGGTGCCCTTCAGAACATGCTCGGCCTTGAGGGTGCCGTCGCCGTTGTCGGTGATGGTAGTCACGATGGTGTAGGTCTTGCCGTCGCAGGTGATGCCATTGGCGGTGGTTCCACCGTTGGCTTCGCGCAGCGTATAGGTGTGCTCGCCGGCCTCTGTGTACTCGATGGGGCTCATCGTGATCTTGCCGTCGGCATTGTTGGTGCCGGTGGCGACGACCTTGGCGCCCTCGCCCTCGCCCTCGACGAGCTCGAAGGCGAACTCGCCTTCCTTGAGATCGCGCCCGGTCAGGACCTTGGTCGCCTTGATCCGGTCGGTGACGCTGGAGCTCTCGGAGGTCACGCTGTAGGAGTTCTTGAACTCAATCTTCTCAACATCCTCGGCGCCCTTCAGCTTATGCGTGGCCACAAGCTGGCCCTTGCCATTGTCGGCGATGGTCGTCACGACGGTATAGACGGTTTTGTCGTAGGTGATGCCGCCGGCATTGCCCTTAACCTCGCGCAGCGTATAGATGTGCTGACCAATCTTGGTGTACTTGATAGCGCTGAACGTAACCTTGCCGCCAGCGTCATTCTTAACGGTCTCGACAACCGTCGCGTCCTCGCCCTCGCCCTCGACGAGCTCAAAGGAGAACTCATTGGCCTGGAGCTTATGGCCGGTCAGGACCTTGGTGACTGTAATCTGATCGGTGACGCTCGACTCGGCGGGATTGGCGGTGTAGGTGTTCTTGAACTCGGCCTCGCCCGAGGTCTTCTTCACGGAAGCCTCGAGCTCGCCCCTTGCGTTGGGCTTCACCGTCACGGTGAACTCCGCAACGTTCTTGCTGTAGGCGATGCCATGGACCGTGGTTCCGGCATGCTTCTCGCTAACCTTGTAGACATACGTGCCCGGCTTGTCATAGGCAATCTCGCCAAAGCTAATGTCCGCATGGCCCTTGGTCGCAACCGCAGTCGTGGATTTGGGCATCGGGGCGTTGTCCTCGGACGTCAGGTCAAACTCAAACTTGTCCTCGTCCGTCCAATCGCGGCCCTCGAGCACCTTGGTCAGGCCAAAGCTGGCCTTGGTATCCACCGTTGTTGGCGTCATATCAAGCGCAAAGCTAATCTTGCCGTTGTTGCCCAGATAAACATTGACCTTCGTCGCGCCGGAAACAACCTTCGTGTTGTTCCACTGGGGATTGATTACGTCGTGTGCAGTGTCCGTCGGGTTTCCGCCCACACGCTCCTTGGTGGTGTGGAGCTGATTGATAAAGGCGAGGCGCGCGGTGCCAGCCTTAATCGACCAGTGATCGTCATCCTTTACCAAAGCGCCTTCAAAGCTTTCGAGCTCGCTTCCCTTAACCGGGATCGAAACGGAATCATCGTACGGCGCGCCCGACGAGTTCTG
Source organism: Collinsella sp. LCP19S3_F2 (assembly GCF_052121015.1). Taxonomy (NCBI): domain Bacteria; kingdom Bacillati; phylum Actinomycetota; class Coriobacteriia; order Coriobacteriales; family Coriobacteriaceae; genus Collinsella; species Collinsella sp. LCP19S3_F2. The sequence goes on along the minus strand of NZ_JBQKFA010000002.1, from coordinate 124,403 downwards.
CGCCATAAACTCATCTTTGTACCAATAGGTCTTAGAGCCCGAAGGCTTTTCCGTTGCAAGCTTGGTGCAAGCTGCGTCCGTATAGACGGGCGTTAGCTTTTGGAAGTAGTAGTAGCTGTTCGTATCAGCAGGCTCAAAGCTCGCGACCGTATCGCCCGCATCGTCGCCGGTCCACTTGTTGGCGTAGAAGCTAACGGTATTGGAATCGGCGTCCTTGTGCTCGTTGATGTAATCCTGCAGTCCCGGTACGTTATTGGGAGTAAACAGGTTTTTGCGTGCAACAGCCTTTACGCTCGATGCATATGCAACGCGGATGGGCGAGATGGCATCCGTGGAGTCAACCACAAACGTGCCCGCCGACTCGTCAACGGTAAAACGGCGCAGCGGAATGAGCGATGCAGGGACCTTGACCGTCACGATGTCACCGCGCTGAGGGTTTTTCTCGTCCGCACGGTCGACCGTGATCACCAGGTGAGCGAGCTCGCCATCAAACGTATAGGTATCGATATTGCCATCGGTCGACTTGTGGGCGGCGCCATAGGTCTTGCCGTTGTACTCGGCACCGGTAAACCCGTCGACCTGCATGAAGGCGCCCAGCTCGTCCTCGAATGTGACGTAACCGGAGCCGTTGGGATTGTTGCCCTCGACCTTGGTCGGGAAACCCTTGCCCGACGTAATGGCACTCGAGATGTCCTTAAAGACCTGATCAAGCTCGGCGGCGTTGGTTGCCGACTTGTAGTAGCTGGCACCGGCAACGGGGTTGCCAAAATTGACATTCCACTTCTTAGTTCCAAGAAAGCCATAGCTTACGGACGATGTGGCCTCCGGATAGTTACTCGACACGGCATGCATGAACTTATTCTTATTGCTCGTGTCGTTGCTTGTTGGATCGTCGTCCGGTTTCGCACCGTTGAAGATACCGATGGTATAAATGGTCGCCCCACCGCTCTTTATGGTCTTGGCGGTATTGATGGCGTCCTTAGCAACCTCAGCCTCAAAACCATTAGAACTCGTAGGAGAGCCGTCCGTAAAGAATACGACGATCTTCTGGGCGTCTTCACGACCAGAAGTGATGCCCTTGGCCAGGTCCATGCCAATGTCGGCACGCGTGGCACCGGCGGGCTCGATGGATTTAATCGTGCTCCTGAGACTCTCTGCGCCCCCATCCTTACAGGCCGTGAGCTCCAACATGGTCTGCGAGTAGTTATAGCCGTCACTATCGGTATCATTACCGACCTTATCGCTCCTCTTACCCGCAAACTTTACGATGGCAACCTGGTGCTGCTTGTTCGCATCCTCAATATTCTTGTTTTGCTCGGCAATAGTGCCAATAAAGTGGCTGGCAGCACTCTTGAGTGCATCGATGCGCTTAGGGGACCCTTTACCGCCCATGGACTCATCCATCGAGCCAGAGGCATCGAGCACGAGAACGATATCGAGCGGCTTAGTGACCAGCGACGTTGTATCGGATGTCGAAGACATCGCCGAAAGCGTGGTCAAAAAGTCCGATTTCCCGTCATCGATTGCCTGGACCGTCTTGTCGGTCCAGATTCGGCCGACATGTTGGGTCGATACTTTATTGCCGCTATGGCCAGCCTCCCAGATTTCCCAGCGGCCGCTGGTATCGGGGTCGACGACCTTTCCGCTCATTGTCGGTCCGTCCATTCCGGTGCTGGACCTGGCGTTGGCCTCGGGCAGCATGGCAAATGCTGCAGCCGGCAATACCAGCACTACGGCCAGTATCACCGCCAAGAGACCCCTCGTGTACTTACCCATCGCGTCTCCCTTCTCGCAGGCTCAGACCTTGCATCAGCCTAAAGTTACGGAATGAGACACAATTTGAGCAGGTGACACACGTTCCAGATTCGGTTTTGAGCGTGAGACAAATGTCTCACCAAAGTTGAGACACGGGATTTTTGCAGGTAAACGAATGCGAATGAGGACCGGCGGGCATTTTTGCCCCACCGGCCCCTATTCCAGCGCTACTCCGGCTTGGTTTCTACCGTGGGAGTCTTGTCCGCCGCGACTGGAGTGCGCGCGGTGTCCATAGTCAGGCAGTGCTTGGGGCAGCTCTCGATGCACTCGCCACACACCACGCAAGCGTACGGGTCGATCGACCAGGTACCACCCTTGCGATCGACCGCAAGCGCGCCCGCCGGGCAGCGACGCGCGCACATACCGCAGCAGATGCACACGTCCATATCGTTGACGATATGCCCGCGCAGGCGCTCGGGCACCGTCAGCTCCTCCTGCGGATAGCACACCGTGACCGGTTGCTTGACCATAGAGCCCAAGGCCGTCTTGGCAAATGTCAGCAAACTCATGCCGCGCCTACCTTTCCGTGCAACTAATGCAGGGGTCGATGGTCAGGATAATCATGGGCACGTTGGCAATGAGCACGCCCTGCAGTGCATGCGTCAGGCCCGCCAGGTTTTGCGACGTCGGCGTGCGCACGCGGAAACGGTCCAAATTCTTGGTGCCGTTACCGCGCACATAGTAGTACGCCTCGCCGCGCGGTTGCTCAATCACAACCTCGCCGCGTGCGCCGTCGGCCGGCGTAAGCTTGGTGCGCCCGCCGATGCCGTCGTGCGGAATCTTGCCCACAAGCTCCTTAATGATGCCCATGGCCTGCGTGACCTCGGCGCAACGCACCTGGCAGCGGGCATAGCAGTCGCCATCGGTAGCAACGACGGGCTCAAACGCAGCCAGGTCCGCATAGGCACCGTCGCCAAACATGCGCACGTCGTAATCCACGCCCGAGGCGCGCCCAAACGGACCGACCATCGACAGGTCCAGCGCGTCTTTCTTGCTGATCACGCCCACGCCATGCAGGCGCTCGCCGCAGCTGTCGTCGTCCAAAAAGGTATGCACCAGGGCCTCGTAGTCGGGGCGCATGGCGTCGAGCGTCTGGACAATGCCCGCCAGCTCGGAGTCCTCGATATCGTGCTTAAGGCCGCCGATCTCGTTAATCGACAGAATCACGCGACCGCCACACGTGCTCTCAAAGATCTTGAGAATCTGCTCGCGCAGGGTCCACGAACGATAGAACAGCGCCTCGAAGCCAAAGGCATCGGCGAGCAGGCCCAGCCACAGCAGGTGCGAGTGAATGCGCGAAAGCTCGTGCAAAATGGTGCGAATATACTGCACGCGGCCAGGCACCTCGATATCGAGCATGCGCTCGCAGGCGCTGGCATAGCCGCAGCTGTGACCCACGGCGCAAATGCCGCAGATGCGCTCGGCGATGTAGCCAAACTGGTGCATGTCACGCTTTTCGGTGAGCTTCTCGAGTCCGCGGTGCACAAAGCCGATCTGAGGAATAGCCTCGATAACGCGGTCGTCCTCGAGCACCAGGTCCAGGTGAAGCGGCTCGGGCAGCACCGGGTGCTGCGGGCCAAACGGAATAACGGAGCGATGTGCCATGGACCTTACGCCTCCTTTTTCTGCTTATCGCGGGCGGCTTTGGCGGCAAGCGCCGCGCGAACCTTGGCCGCTTTCTCTGGATCCATGGCAGCGAGCTTTGCCTCCATCTCGGCAGCCTTGAGCGCGACCTTGGCGGCAGCCTCGTCATGCTGAGCATCGGAGCCGGCAGCCGTAGCGGGCTGAGCGACGGCAGCGCCCGCAGCATCGCCAGCGCCCTCCCCCGCAGCGGCCGCGGCAGCGGCGGCCTTCTCGGCCGCGGCCTTGCGCGCCTTGGCCTCGGCGGCGGCACGGACCTTCATGGCCTTCTCGCGCGCAGCCTTAACCTCGGGCGTGATGACGCTCATGGGCTCGGCAGTCGAGACCTGGTAGAAAAAGCCCTTAAAGTCAATCTGCATGTCGGTAATGGCAAGCCCAAACAGGTCGTGTGCCTCATTTTCAAACGGGAACACCGCAGGGTAGTACGAGCTGATGGACGGAATCTCCTGGTACTGGTCGATGCCCTCAACCACCAGGTTCTCAATCGCATAGCTGCCGTCCTGCGCGATCTGCTCCTGGGCAGCACGAACGTTGATGAACGTATAGACCAGGCGATACGTGCCGTCGTCCACATTGCGCTCGGCGTGCATCTGTACAAAGCGGGCACCGGAACCCTTGAGCGCCTGGACATGCGACAGCAGCGCATCGAGCTCGACGGTGGTATAGATTGCCTTTTGCATTACTCGGCCCCCTTTGCAGCGGCGGACGCGGCGGATGTCCCAGCAGATGCGTCGCCAGCGGCGGGCGCGTCGCCGGCCTCAGCCGGGGCCACAAATCCGTCCTCGCCCAGCTCAACACCACCATCCCAGGTAGCGGCCCCGCCCACGGTAAGCGGGTCGCCGCCGGCGCGCATCACGGCCTCCTTCTGGTCCAGGATGCCGCACGCCTCCACAATGGCGTCGATAACCGTCTCGGGGCGAATGGCGCATCCGGGCGCGTACACGTCCACGGGAATTGCGCGATCCACGCCACCGATCACGTTGTACGCATCGCGGAACACGCCGCCCGAGCACGCGCAGATGCCGCACGCCACCACGCACTTGGGCTCGAGCATCTGGTTGTAGATCTGGCGCACGACGGGCAAGTTCTGGGCGTTGACCGACCCCGTCACCAAAAAGATGTCCGCATGTTTGGGGTTGCCGGTGTTGACCACGCCAAAGCGCTCCGCATCGAACAGCGGCATGAGCGAGGCCAGCACCTCGATATCGCATCCGTTGCAGCTCGAGCCGTCGTAATGAATAACCCACGGCGAGCGCGACATTTTATGATCCATGGATGCCGCCTCCTAAATAAACACGTCGACGAGGATGGGCATAAGGTTGAGCAGGCCAAACACCAGCGCCACGCCCCAGCCGAGCTTAAAGCAGCTGCGCCAGGTGCTGCGCGCGAAGGTATTGTCAATCAGCACCTCGACAAAATACGTCATGACCATAACGACCAGGGCGACCAACCAGCTCACCGGGTTGTCCCAAACAAAGAACATGCCCACCCACATCAAAAACAGCACGGTCTCGCACCAGTGCATAAGGGTCATCTTGGCCAGCGTGCCGCCGCTCATCTCGGTGGCGACGCCCTGGACGATCTCCTGATGCGCGTGATGCGAGTACGAAAGATCGAACGGTGACTTGCGCAGCTTGATGGTAAGCACCGCGAGCAGTGCGAGGAAGATGGGCGCGCTGTACACGATGATGGGGGCCGACTGCCCCGTCACGGCGATGGAATCGAAGCTATCGGTGGCAAGGTACAGGCCCACACTCATCAGCAAAACGGCGGGCTCGTAACTCATGACCTGCAGCAGCTCGCGGTCGGCGCCGACCTGGGCAAACGGGCTTTGCGTCGAGGCGGACGCCAGCACCACAAAGATCGCAGCGAGGGTAACCATAAAGGCGCATAACAGTGTGTTGGAACCCGACACAAAGATGCCGCCGCCCACCACGGTAAAGACGAGCGCGCACGCCATGTAGGTATCGTCCACGGTGTTTACGCTGGCAGGGGCTTTGCGCAGGAGCTTGGCTACATCGTAGAACGGTTGCAGCAGACGCGGTCCCACGCGGCCCTGCATGCGGGCGGACAGCTTGCGGTCGATGCCGTCGATCAGGCCACCAACCAAAGGCGCCAGCAGGGCAAACGCCACGGTGCCTATAAAGATGCCTACGACACCCGAGCCTTCGAAATACTTGCCGCGCAGCACCGAGGGCTCGCCCATGGCGAGCGTATCGGGACCAATCCATGCGCAGCATAGCAGCGCGAACAGAATGATGCTACAGCACACGATGCTGCCCGCGGGGCCAATACGCTTCTCGCCAAAGGCGTCCTCCAGGTACCAATTGCGCTTTTCGGCCTTCACCTCGTGTCCCATCGAGCCGCGGAAATGACGGTAATTGTCGGTTCCCACGCCCGAAAGATATACGTTTACGTGCGGTTTGTTGCTCACGCGGAATGAAGTCAGCAGCACCACGGCGATAAAAGCCACGATAACCACCATTAGATACATGGCATCCTTGCCAATAACATACGGCACGCGGCCAAACACCATGGCCAAGTAAGGCGACACCAGACCGCTCGAGATAATCGGGAACGCTACACAGCACAGAATCAGCAGCGCGGCGATAGTGTTGAGCGCTATCCATTCGGTCTTATGGACATTGCCCTCCACGTTTTCGGCCGTAGAATCCACGCCCGAGAGCTTGGCGAGCCACTTGCCCCAGAAGAAGAACGTCGCGGCCGAGCCAAAGGCCAGCACCATGATCATGAGCACATTACCGGTCTGCGCAAACGCCACCAGGGCGCCCCACTTAGACACGAGCATGCCAAACGGCGCCACGAACATGCCCATGATACCCAGCATCATCAGGCGCGTCAGGTGCGGCATGCGGCTGAACATGCCGTCCATGTCCTCGATATTGCGGCTGCCGATATGATGCTCGGCCGTGCCCACGCACAGGAACAGCAGCGACTTTGCCACCGTATGGAACAAGATTAAGAAGATGGCGGCCCACACGGCCTCGGGCGCGCCGACACCCAGGCAGGCACTGATGAGGCCCAGGTTGGAAATGGTGGAGTACGCGAGCACACGCTTGGCATTGCTCTGCGAGATGGCCATGAGGGCGGCGAGCAAAAACGTGATGGCGCCCACGCTCGTGACCATAAAGCCGGTCACGGGATAGGTGGCGTACAGCGGGCTCAGCTTGACCATCAAAAACACGCCGGCCTTGACCATGGTGGACGAGTGCAGCAGGGCGCTCGTGGGCGTGGGGGCGACCATGGCGCCGAGCAGCCAGGTGTGGAACGGCATCTGTGCGGCCTTGGTAAGCGCGGCGATCGACAGCAAGACGACCGGCAGCACCAGCAGCGCGGATTGCGCGGTTCCGGCGCCGGAAAGCTCGATCATGCCCGAGATGGTCGGCGGCACGCCGTTGACGTGCAGGAACATAAGGCCCGCCAAAAACGCGATGCCGCCCAGCATGTTGAGGATGATCTGGGTAAAGGCGTTTTTGATGGCCTCGGGCGTGCGCGTATAGCCAATCATAAGAAACGAGCACACGGTGGTGATTTCCCAGCCGCAGAACAGCCACTCCAGGTTGTCGCTCGTCACGATGACGAACATGGCCGAAAGGAACAGGAACATAAGCGCCAGGAACTGCGGGCGTCGGTCGGGCGCGGTCTGCCCACGCAGCGCGGCCTCGTGCTCATCGTGCGCCTGGAAGTCCTTCATGTAGCCCAGGGCATACACGCAGATCAGGCTGCCGACAATGCCGACGGCGAGCACCATGATCACGCTCATATAGTCCAGGTAGAGCGGCGTGGCGGTGACGACCTCGGCCGTGGGCAGCGTCATGGCAGCGAAGGCAACCGAACCCACCAGCTGCACCACGCCGAGCACACCGGTAAGCGCGTTCCTATATTTGAACGCGTTGTACAGGATGACGGCGCACAGAATTACGTCGACGACGGAGCTGATGATCGAGAGCACATGCGAGGTGCCGGGGGCAACCTCAAAGCCCTGCGGACCCGTGCCAAAAAATAAGACGGCGACTACAACGGTCACCGCCATAATAATGCCGGAGCCTACAAGCCCTACCGCATCGCGGGCTCGGTCACTGCGCGCGAGCAGCATGCCCATCGCCGGTACCAGCGGAAACAGGGTAAGGAAATACAGTAGCGTCATACCATCACTCCCCCATGCAAAAACGCTGCAATTGCTTAACGTTATAGCTCAAATTGGGAGTTCAGGCGGCAGGTTTTCGGTCAACTGGGAAGTTTTAGGCGTATGGGGTAAGGGCATGTCCGCTTTGGAGTAGAGAGGCAACGCTCCCCCTCTCGTAGCGGCGGGCGCACGGGCCACTGCGCGCGGTTTATTGACCACTTTGAAGGATGTCCCGATAGACTCGCGGCGGTCCAAAAAGTTGGCGCGGCAAGAAAAATGCGCCCCTGCGGACGCACCATCCCGTTCGCTATTCCGCCTTTTTAACGCGCGGTTTACGACCCCGCGGCTTATCGACCAAGGCGGCCTCGCCACCGTCGCGATACTGTCGGCACCAAGCTTTAACCGAAGACTCGCTGGGGATCTTGTGCTTGACCATGACCTCACGCACCGTCAGACCGTGTTCCAAGCGGTCCTTAACCACGGCAAGCTTAACGTCAAACGAATATGTGTGGTGATGAGAGCCCGCATTGAGAACGGCGTCGGCGCCGCCCACGGCATACGCACGGGCCCACTGACGGGCTGTGGCCTGGGGGATGCCAAGCTCTGCGGCGAGCGCGCGATGGCCGACCCCTTCTTGGAGGATCTCGACAGCGCGCTGCCTAATCTCGGGCGCATGCGTGCGAGTCCTTGTTGTTTCTGACATACCTGCCACTTCTACTTCTTAGCCTTAAACGTTAAATTGCTTTCTTACGTGCAAGTTAGATAGTAGCATTTTACTGTTTGCTCAAAGCAGTTAATTAAAATAGACGCGGCGCTATCTGGGAATATGACACCAATTTACGACATTTCTTTATTGATTATTTACGCTGGTAACTAGCTCGCAGCTAATCGTCATTCGCTTGCCAGCAAAATTGGCATCTCTTTATATCCTTTGGAATAGAGGGTATGATTATTAACCCCTCCTCCAATAATTTTGAGCAGCCTGCAAGGCAGTAGACGCCTCACTCCCCATGATTAGCGCGCATTGCCGTCCACCGGGGCAAAACAAAAAGTGCGGGACCTGCTGCGCTTGCAGGCCCCGCCCCGATTGACACCCGATGGGACGCGGCCGGGCGAGACAGATCCGTGCTACCGCCCCGCCTGGCCGCGATGTTCAACTACAGCTCGTTGGCCGCGTGATATGCCGTGCGAATGGCGTTCGCAATGTCGGCGGTGCGCTCGCCCGAGCAGTCGCCCACACAGGTCACGGGCACCGTAACGCCATCCAAGTCAAACGCGTTGGCCTTGGAACCGACGGCCATCACCACGTAATCGCAGGCGATCTTCACCGGCTCCTCGGCGCCGTCATCGGCAGTGCGAATGGCCTCCACGCCCTCGTCGGTAATGGCGGTCAGACGGGTCTTAACATGCTGCTCCACGTTGTGCTCTGCAAAGTCGCTCATAATCAGCGGCAGAATGGTCTCGGACTCGCCCGCGGCAATCTTGTCGAGCATCTCCACGATCGCCACTTCGCAGCCGTGCTGCAGCAGGTACTCGGCAGTCTCGGTGCCCACCAGGCCACCGCCAATGACGGCGACGCGGCCCGTAAGCTCCACCTTGCCGGCCAGCACGTCCCAGCTCGAGAAGACCTTCTTAGAATCGGCACCCGGAACAGGAATGACCACGTCGTGCGCGCCCACAGCCACAATCGCGGCGTCGGCGGCGTTGAGGTCCTCAGTGGTAGCGGCATGGTTGAGCTCAACCTTCACGCCCAGGCCGGGCAGAATCTTCTCGTAATACTCGACCGAGCGCATGATCTCGTCCTTGCGCGGAGGCGCGGCCGCCAGCACAATCTGGCCGCCCAGATGATCGCTCGCCTCGTAGACGGTCACGTCGTAGCCGCGCTTGGCCGCCACGCGCGCGGCCTCCAGACCGGCAATACCGCCGCCCACAACGGCGATCTTCTTGTCGCCCTCGCCCGGCTTAATGGCGATGGTAGCCTCGTCGCCGTTCTCGGCATTGAGCACACACGAGATGTACTTGCGGTTTTGAATCGCATCGACGCAGCCCTTGTTGCAGTTGAGGCACTCGCGGATGGGCTCGCCCGTGGCGGCCTTCAGCGCAATGTCGGGGTCGCACATGAGCGAGCGGCCATAGGCGATGATATCGGCCGCGCCGTCTTCCAGGATCTTCTCGCCAGCCTCGACCGAGACAACACGGCCCACAGTTGCCACCGGCACGGAGACCAGGGCCTTGACGCGCTCGGCCACGGGCAGCGTCCAGTTGTAGGGCATGGCGCCCATGGACGGAATGGTGTCGCCCATATTGCCGGTGTGGTTGGCTTGTGCAACCTGGATCATATCGATGCCCGCGCCCTCGAGCAGCTTGGCGAACTCGCAGGCCTCGTCGGGCTGCAGGCCGCCCTTGCCACGCGGCGTGCCATCGGGGTTCTCCATGATCACGGGGAGCTTATACTCCACCATCAGCTGCGGCGCGGCTTCCTTGATGGCAGCGACGACCTCCAGCGCGTAGCGAACGCGGTTCTCAAACGAGCCACCGTACTCGTCGGTGCGCTTGTTGAGGATCGCGGAGCACAGCGAACCCACCAGGCGGTCGCCGTGGACCTCGATGGCGTCGATGCCGGCCTGCTGCGCGCGAGCGGCCGAGGCAGCGATGGCCTCCTTGATCTGGGCGAGCTGCTCTACGCTCGCCTCGTTCACAAAGTGCTGCATGTCGTGGTGCAGCTTGGCGTATGCCTGCTTGCGGATCTCGTTGGACTCGGCCATCTTGGCGGCAAAGGTCTCCTCGTCGCCGGCGGCCTTGGCCTCCTGCGCGGCTTTGGCTGCAGCCATGGAGCCCATGACCATGCGGCCGACACCGGGCACGTCGTACTCGGGGTGGAACAGCTGCAGCGCGACCTTGGCACCGTGCTTGTGGACGGCGTCGGCCAGTGCCTTAAACGTGGGGATCTGGGCGTCGGTCGCCAGCTTGGGCGTGGGGCTTGCGGTCATGACGGGAGCGACGTCGCCGATGACGATGTAGCCCACGCCGCCACAGGCCAGGCGCTCGTAAAAAGCCAGGCTGCGCTCGCCGATGGAACCGTCGCGCTCCTCATAGCCGGTGGTCAGCGGCGGGAACATAATGCGATTCTTGAGCTCAAGGGGGCCAACCGTAATGGGCTGGAGCAGCTTGGACGCAGGTACGGTCATGGACATTCCTCTCTTGTAGACGCGGCGGCGATGGTGCCGCGTAGTTGTCTAGAGGATATGGCATGGGGGTACAGCGGCACAACGAAAATCGGCGAATATCAGGTGGCGGCAGGCGGATGGGGCGGGGCGGGGCGTCGGTTTGTCTCAATCTGTAACAGCTACCCAGCAAAACCGGGTCTTACTGTTACAGATCGAGATATTCCTCTCGACCCATCCTCAACAATATAAATCTGTAACAGCTAGACCCACTTTTGACCCCTACCTGTTACAGATCAAGACAATAGAAACCATCCCAACAAAACGTCTCGATCTGTAACATCTATCGACCAAAACCGGCCCTAGGCGTTACAGATCGAGACAAACCAAACCGGGCTTCCGAATAATCTTGATCTGTAACAATTAGACGACAAAAATCGCTCCTCGTGTTACAGATTTAGACAAACGGAGGCTGGCGTGCTGGTTTGTCTCGATTTGTAACGGCCAGACGTCCAAATCGGGTCCATCTGTTACAGATCAAGATATTGTTTGAGAAGCTGCGGACCGTACCGAAAACACGATCCCGGAATAACAAAAAAGCTCGTCGGCTAGGCCGACGAGCTGCAAGTTCTTGGTCGCGGGGGCAGGATTTGAACCTACGACCTCCGGGTTACGGATATGGCGGGCCGTCAAACAGCGATTGGACTAAAGCCGGGCCTTCCACAGTGTTTAGTCCTATAAACAGTCCAACATCTTTATTTCTAGTCGTTAGATTGGACTAAAATGACTTTGATTTCGGTATTTAGTCGTATCTTACGACTAAATATCAGCCACGAGACCGTTAGGAGCGATCTTGTACTACAGCGATCACGACGTCCTTGAACTCATCGCCCGTATCGAGAAGCCCTACGAGAGCGAGGTTATCGAGCTCAAGGAAGCGAAAAACGACTTCAGTTTCAAGAACCTCGGGAAGTACTTCTCCGCCCTGAGTAACGAAGCGGTCCTGCGCGGGAAACAAGACGCCTGGCTCATCTTCGGTATGGACAACGACAAGGTCGCATGCGGAACCGCTTACCGAGAAGGAAATCGGCCAACCTTAGATCCCTTAAAAAGGAGATTGCGGACCGCGCGAACAACCACCTCACCCTGAGAGAGATCCATGAACTCAGGATTGACGGCAAACGCGTCCTCGCGTTTCAAATCCCCGCCGCAACGCCGGGCATGCCAACGGCGTTCAACAATGCGGCATGGGCGCGCGAGGGCGAATCACTCGGGCCACTCCCCATCGATAAGTACGAGCAGATACGCCAAATGCGGAGGCCGGACTGGAGTGCCCTCGAAATCGAAGAAGCAACCTTCGAGGACCTCGACCCCGAAGCCGTGAAGAAAGCGGTGGGGCTCTTTCTCTCCAAGCACCGACGGCATTCCGGGGCGTTCGCGGACATGGATGACCGCACGATTCTCGACATGGCAAACCTAACCAGAAACGGCAAGATCACCCCGACGACACTCATCCTGCTCGGAAGGCCGGAATCCACCCGCTTGCTCGATGGGATGAGCCCGCGCATCACCTGGACTCTCTATGCCTCCAATGGATCGGTAACCTCTTACGAGCACTTCAAACCACCCTTCCTTCTCGCGATTGACCAGGTACTCGGGAAAATCCGCAACGAGAAGTACCGGTTCAACGCAAATGGCGCGAGTCTGTTTCCCTTTGAGGCTGACCAGTACGAACCCGAGATCATCAGAGAGCTCCTGAACAACTGTATCGCCCATCAAGACTATTCCATGCAGGGGCGAATCAACGTCGAGGAATTCGAGGATCACCTCGTTTTCCTAAACGAAGGGTCCTTCATTCCGGAGACAATCGAAAATGCGATGCGGCCGGGTTTTAAGCCAAGCTACTACCGCAACCCCTTCCTTTCCGAGGCGATGGTGCAGATGGACATGATCGACACCATCGCCATGGGAATCCCCAAAGTATTCCAGATGCAGAGAAAGCGATACTTCCCCCTACCCACCTACGACCTTTCGGATCCAACCCGCGTGCGCGTAAGTGTCTACGGTAAGACCATCAATGAGAGCTACAGCAGGCTACTCTATGCTAAGCCGGACCTTCCGATGGACGTCGTCTACCTTTTGGACAAGGTTCAAAAAGGCGAGGAAATCACGAACGAGGAGGCCTCAGAGCTGCATCGACTCAAGCTTATCGAAGGCAGGTACCCCCATATCTCCATCACGAACGCCCTTGCCTCGAAGACGGGACAGGAGGTGTCTTACACGCGCAGCAAAGGCCTCAATGAAGAGGCCTGCAAGGCGCTTGTCATTCAGATGCTCTCAGAAACGGGGCCCGCACCACGTGCGAAAATCACCGCCCTCATCAACGATCTTCTCCCCTCGGGCCTTACCGACGCGCAAAAGGCCAAGAAGGTATCGAACCTTCTAGCGAAAATGAAGAAGGTGGACAAGACCATCGATAGCGACGGAACGGGAAAGACCGCAAGATGGCATGCCCTGTAACATCGTGATAGATCTTACCGTCAGATGCACGGCCCCCAACAGACCGACCGCGATGCGTCCGGGCACCTTACCGGGCGCATCGTCTAGCATCGGAATCCTTGCTCGCGATATCTATCCCCACCAGAATCTGGATACCGCAAGCGTTGTTTTCGATGACATCCCCGCATTTTGTAGTCAGAAAACAGTCGGCTTATAGGACAAAAAGTGTGTCCAATAAGCCCAGTAATTGCCGAAGCGCTTTTAAAGTCCGATCTCCGCGATTATTTTTTTCATCTCGAGGGCCCATCCGAGCTGTTCCTCGATGTACCCCGGCCATGCGTCCTGGTGGCCCTTGATGGGGTGGCCCGCCTTGTAGAAGCGCAGTCCCGAGGCCTTTTTCGCATCGAAGGGTGCCGCCGTCAGCCCGAGGCACTCCTCGAAGATTCCGCTGTTGGCGATGGCGCGGTGCCCGATCTCCTTGTCGTCGTCCACGTACAGCTCGATACCCGTGCGGCCCTTGTGCGTATCGATGAGCAGGGCGAGATGGTATGCCGAGACCCCCAGGCGAAGCGTCGACCAATGGTCCTTGCTGGGCTTCTGCGGGCTGAACTCCTTGAGGAACTCCGGATGGCCGCCCGCCACCTCGCGGTAGGCCGTCCAGTACGCCAGCTTGACCTTTTCGGTCTCGCTGAGCCCCTCGGAGAGCTTCACGGTCTTGGTCCACTCGTTCGGCTGCTCGACCACGCCGAAGCGCGGGGCGGGCAGGGAGTCCCCGATCCTCCAGAGCTCGACCTCGACCAGGAAGAACCCGAAGTCGCTGTCGGTGTGCTGATTGAGCCACTCGATGGCCTGGCGGTGCTCGTCGCGGGCGCGCGCCACGACCCAGATGACGACCTCTGCGCCCTTGCCGGCGGCGTACGTGATCACCTTGCCGAGGTGGTCGTGGTTGGTGTCCTCGAGCTGGTTCTCGATGATCACCTTGCGGCCCGTACCGGACTCCTGTGCGTAGATGTCCACGTTGAACGATCCGACCGAGGACTCAGTCTCTATGAGCTCGAGCTCGATTCCGACCGCCATCCCGAGGGTTGCGAGGTTCTGCTCCTCGGCCAGCCACTTGGTGAAGTCGTGGGCCTCATGCGGCCACACCTCGCGCAGGGGAACCTTCTGGATGGTGTCCAGGTTATAAGTCTTCATCCGTCACCCTCTCGCCCGATGCGTGCCTTTCGCAGTCTTCAAGTTAATTGCCATATCTGGCTCCTCTTTCTGTTCTAGTTTACCGAATCGGCTTATAGCCCAACGGGGCCCGACCGTTCCGCAGTTGCGGGGCCTGCCGCCTGTGGCAACAACCTGAGCTCCCCTGCAAGTCTCCTGGACCCGCCTTTGAGGCTAACGAACGTGAGGCCGCCCGAGATGAAGCCGCCGACGACCGGAACGACTTTGCTCACCGCGTCGCCGAAACTGCTTTTGGTGATCTTGACGCCGATTCCGGCAAGAACCTTTTTGATGATCGGGTAGTAGCTCGTCTGCGTAAGCGCCTTGCTGGCGACCTTCTTGGCGATATTCGACTGAACCGTTTTGGAAAACGCCGTCAACGCGGAGTTGGCCCCGCTCACTCCGACCATCACAGCCAGGAGAAGGGCAAAAGCCGCCAAGGTCTCATCGTCCATCTCGTCGCAATCGTCGATGAAGGACCGCCAGCCGTAAAGATACGCCAGTTTCTGCATGATTCGAAAGGCGTGGACATAGTACTGCGTCACGTCCGCCGGGATCGTTCCGAGCATCGCGAGTCCTCCGGGCAATCCCGCGGAAAACGAAAGGACGCTCGATTTCTTCGTCTCGAAATCAATGACGTCCATGGCGATGGAGTCGACAAGGCCGGAATCCATCCCGGCGGCTGCCGGGCTCGTTGAAATAGCGAGCTCCACTCGCTCGTCCGAGACGCCTCGTTTCCGGAGCTCAGAACGGAGGAAATGGTCGCGCTCGATCGCCACGCCCTTCAGTCTCATCACCTTCTGGAGGAAGGCGACGGCATATCTCTGGGCTTCTTCCTCCTCCCGATCAGCCTCGGCCTTTAGGCCCCCAATACCTTCTTTCACAGAATCGGACTCGGATAGCTCCGCCCCCTCTTTTGGCTTTACGGCACTCCCCTTCACGCTACTCACCGACCTTTTCGGCATAGAGATTAAATAGATGGGAGACGATCTTGTTCTCGTCTCCATTGAAATCGACACCGTAGGCCGATTCGATTGCCTCGTCGAGCTTGCCGTGGGCTTCGAACAGCTCTGGATACAGGAACTCGTCCGCCGGTTTATAGAGGTCGGCCAGGGACGCGCCGTGATACAGCCCCCTTGCAGAAAGCACCGCCTGACCAGCATCGATGATGGCCCGCCGTCCCTCATCGGTTAATTTCGGCAGGGGGAAATTGTTCCACACGATGGTGTTCGAGAAACGGCAGTCGCTCTTGAGCTCGCCTCCGACCGCCTTCTGCCACGCCATGAAGACCCCTGATGAGATGATTCCGAACAGGAGACCATCGGGGTCGTCGGCGAAGAAACAGGCGTCCGTAGCGATTTCCCCGGATTCACACCGTTTGACCGTGAAGTACTTTCGCCCACCGGAAAAATGACGCGGGACGCAGAGGAACGGCCCGTCGGCCTTCCTCACCTCAGCATAGCGCCAGGGCTCATCAGCAAGCCGCCTCGTCGATGCTTTCTTCGAAGCCAAACGGAAATCTCGGACTCCCTGGACCCTCTCCCTCAAGATCGGGGATTTCGCGATATCCGATCTAGGCGCGTCCGCAAGCCACAAAGACCATCTTTCCTTGTTGTTAATCAACTCCTGGGCTCCCACACACGGGACTACATATTTTGCGGCGACGCTGTCGGAAATAACGTCCTCGTATTCTTCTCTTGTCTTAATCTGGAAGTATCCCCCATCCGCCGGTTTACCTCCGATGACCATAGGAGATACATCCTCAAACAGTGGTCTCATTTTCTTCTCAACAAAGACGTTCGGAGCGTCAAGCAAGTAACCGTTCAAATTGTTCGGATGCTCAATCGTCCTTTTGCCCCGATGATACGAGAAGGCAACAGGCTCCACGGGACCCTGGGAGAATCCAACGATGACTACGTGCACATGGGCCTCGTCGTCAGCCGCCGAATCCCATACGAAAGAACGGTGTGCGAAACTGACCCTCCATCCCGCGTCGAATAGGGGCCTGAAAAGGGATGGAACCGGCTGGCCCTGGCAAATCGAGTTCGTCGAGACAAACGAAAACTCCGCGTCAGTATTAACCAAATAATCGGCCGCTTTCCTATACCAGCATGTCGCATAGTCGAGATAGCCGTCGTAGCCCCGGCCCCAAACATACTTGAGGTCGTCCACCTGCTCATCGGTCCTTTGGGACTGCCCGATAAACGGCGGATTGCCGAGAACGTAGTTGACCTCATCACTTGGGACCACGTCGTTCCAGTCGATGCGAAGCGCGTTTGCGTTGACGATGCCCTCGTAGTCCGTGAGCGGCAGTTCCTGATAGACGCGCTGCGTCACCTTTGCCGTATCGGCATCCGCCTGCTTCTCGGCAATCCAGAGCGCAGTGCGGGCAACGCAGCAGGCGAAATCCTCAAGCTCGATGCCATGGAAATTCTTCAGACTGACAAGGACGTCGGCGGCCTCGACCTCCTCAAAGCGGAAAGACGTTTGTTCTCCTTGGAGTTCAAAAAGAATACGGTTTTCTAACTGTCGCAGGCAGAGATAGCTCTCCGTAAGGAAATTACCCGAACCTGCCGCCGGATCGAGGATAGAGATGCTACCGATCTTCTCATGGAGCTCCTTGAGAGCACGGGTCCTCGCGCCGCCCGCGACGGGCTTTGCACAGGCCTCATCAAACTCCACCTTGAGATCGTCGAGAAAAAGCGGGTCAATCACTTTATGGATGTTCTCGGGGCTCGTGAAGTGTTGGCCGTTCGCACGCCGATGGTCATGCGACAGCGCCCCCTCAAAGATGGAACCGAAGACCGTGGGGCTCACGCCAGTCCAATCGAATTCCTGACAGCCCTCGACAATGAGCGTATGTCGGAAACTCTCGGACAATGGCGGGATTTCCGTCCTCTCACGAAAGAGGCCGCCATTCATATAGGGTAGCTTCTTCAACCAGTCCTCGGCGTACTTGTCACGATCTTCATCTTTGGTATCGAGCCAGACGAACAGGTCCTTGAGGCCTCGCCTGAGATCACCCGCCTGGAAGTGTGCGACGTAGTCTCGGAAGGCATTTGGCTCCATGAGGCCAGCGTCCTCGCAGAACATAAGGAACATGAGGCGCGTCATGAGCACGGAGAGCGCATGGTGGTTCTCGGGCGCGTCGGGGTCGTCGAACGCCTCGGCAACCTGGTCATGAAGTTTCGACATGATCTTGCCGGCCTCTACGGAGACGGCACGGGAGATCGTGGCCGGGGCCTCCGCCCCGCCCTTGAGGAACTGAATGGCCGCGAGATTCTTGGGGAGCTCGGCGAGTGGCAACTTGAAAAGAGGCTCCCGGCATAGCGAGTCCCGTTCGCGGTCGAAGACCCAAAACTCGGCAAAATTGCAAGCGATAATGTAGCGCGGCTGTTGGGAGAGGGGCATGCCCTGAGCATAGGCGTTACCCTGCTTCGCTGGTGTCACCTTGCGTCCCTGGTGCGTCTCCTCCTTGGCGAGATCGATTCCAAGCGACTTCTGCTCGACGAGGGTTTTTGCCGACGGGATGAAGACGTCGATGTACCCTTCATGTGTGCTCGCATCGGTGGAAACGGGCTTTTCGAACTCAAGCCGTGACACCGCGTCCTCTACGCCGAGGACGTTCTGGTAAAAGTCAATCCAGAACCGCTGGGTGTCCTGGTTCTCATTTCCCTTTTTCGCCCACCTGCTTGCAAAAGCTTCTGCATCGGCTTTCTTTCCTGGCATACGGACCCTCACTTGATAGCCTTTTCCACTGAGAAAGATTCTACGGGTTCTTCACTTCTATTTAGCTGGTTTTAGTTTTATTGGCATCCGTTTTGCCTTGGCGGTCGTTGCAATCTGCTCATATTCCGCTCAGGAGTCCTCGCTGCATTGTCAAGATAAAAGAAAACAGCCCAGAGGAACAAGGCCTCTGAGCTGCTAAAAGTCTTGGTCGCGGGGGCAGGATTTGAACCTACGACCTCCGGGTTATGAGCCCGGCGAGCTACCAGACTGCTCCACCCCGCAATGTCTGGGCGCCTCATGTGCGCAAGAAAGAATATTACTCGGGAGTTCGGTGGACGGCAAGGAAACTCTCGTAGAGCATAATTCCTTCATATTTAAAACCCCTCAGCCCATATCACCGTAAACGAATCGCAGCCGAGCGCCGTCGACAGCACGTATACAATGGTGCGCGTCCTTTTATGCCGAAACCGGGAGTAGACATGCTGCTCGCTATCGATATGGGAAACACGCAGACGGCCATGGGCCTGTTTGACGGAGACGAGCTGGTGCAGTCGTGGCGCATGCCCACCGACCGCTCCTATACCGCAGATGAGATCCATGTGCGCCTGATGGGTTTTTTTAAGATGTACGGCCTTTCGCTCGACGCGGTCGACGCTATCGCCTTTGCGGGCGTGGTGCCGCAGCTCTCGCGCGAATGGCATGCCGTGGCCGACCGCATTGCCGCAGACGTCATCGTCATTGGGCCGCAGACGGCCGCCGTAACCAAGCTGCGCGCGGCGCGTCCCCGGGCCGTAGGTGCCGATCGCGTCGCCAACGCCGTTGCGGCTGAGACTTTCTACGGCGCGCCGGCAATCGTGGTGGACTTTGGCACCGCAACCAATATCGACGTCATCGATGAGGACGGCTATTACATTGGCGGAGCGATCGCGCCGGGCATCCGCATCTCCATGGATGCACTTGCCGCCCGCGCCGCCAAGCTCGCCAGCGTGCCGCTCGAGGCGCCCGAGCACGCCATCGGCCGCGATACCGAGGAGTGCATCAAGGTCGGCGCCGTGGTGGGCACCGCCGCTATGGCCGAAGGCCTGGTCGCGCGCATGAAGCGCGAGCTGGGCCGCGAGGATGCCAACGTTATCGCCACGGGAGGCCTCGCCGGCATCGTCGCCGATTCGACCGATGCCTTCGACGTGGTCGATGGACAGCTCACCATTAAGGGTATCTGCGAAATCTACCGCCGCATGCAGGAGCTGGGGCAAGACAGGGACCGGAGCCAAGCGTGAGCACTGTCTTAACCCCTCGGTTTCTCTGACGCACGGACTAGGTGACTCTAGTTCTCCAACCCCTCCGTGAGCCAGATCAAGCGACTACGTTTCATCAAAACAGAAAGACCGACACAAATGCGACAGCGTCGCTTTCGTGTCGCGACGCCGCCCCCTCGGCAAACGCGGCGTAGTGTTGCACTAGGTCCGAATGCCAGACGCACAAGCCCGGCCTCCGTCCGCATCCCGCCTTTCGAGGGCATCCGCAAGCACTTGATAGTAGATAGCCGGATCCTGCGCCGCAGCGAGGCCCGACACCTGCCCGTCGCCGGTCTCCACCACAATCCAGGTTCCATCCACTCGCTCCGCAAAGTCCACGGTGTAGTAGGGGCTCCCAAGATTTGAGCACGCCAGTACAAGCTCCTCGGGCGGCTTCGCAACATTGGTCGGCTGATTTGAATTCCGGCATACGTTGAGGAGATTCCCGTCGATATAGAAAGCTCTCCATTCATTCGTTGCACCACCGTAGCGGGCCAGATCAACGTACTCTTTGCAGACAATACCGACCGTGAAAAGGTCCCCGCGGAGCTTGACGAACTCTTTAACAATCCCGTCCATGCGCTCCTGGCTCACGGGAGTGTGAAAGCTAACGGGAAACCTCGTCCCTTTGACCGACTTTACATAGTCCTTGACCATAAACTCCGTGAACATGCGGTTGATTACCCCCGCATCAGCCCGATGGCCTAGAAAAGCAGAGCGCAAGCTCTCCACGCTCCTCGAACAGTTCCAGATCGAAAAGCCCCACGTCAAGACGCCCCTCAGCACACGCAGACTCATATTGGATGCGCATCAACCCATCTGGAACTATCTTTTCAAAATAGTCAGCTGGAAAGAGTACGTTGGCAACCCTTGGCATAGCAGCCCCCCTTCGCAAACCTCAACCTCACCTTTCTTGCACGTCCACCGACGGCAGCGCGACGCTTGCCACAAAGAGCGGTACGCCGGTGCGAGACACGAGCGCTGCATAGAAAGGCCTGTCAAGCGTTATCTTGCGCGGCTCTGGCGGGTTCTCCGGCGGAAGGCCCGCGACAGCGACCATCACCGTGTACGCGCCGGCCTCTACGCCGTTCTCATCGACAGCGAACTTCGCGCCATGGACAATCTGCGTTGAAGTCCCCCCTACCCCCACCATAGGTGTAAGCTCCATCGCAGTTGCCGTAGAGACGCCGGCGGCCTTTAGCAGCGAGCAGACGTCCGAGAGCATCGACTCGCATTCAAAGCGAGGAATCCCCAGGTCGACGGGCTCCCATTCTCCCTCACCTTGGGACAGACGCTCGAATAGCCCAAGCGCGTCATCAACATGATCATCCTCGCCGCTCGGAAGAACAAAACACACGCCGGCATCGGAGCTGAGCGGCAACGAGAAGGCAGCCCTGCCGTTCTCGACGATCACCGCACAATCGCGCTTGCCACGCATAAACGCTGCTTGAACATCGCCGTTCTTTGCATGGAAGGTCTCAACTTTGGTCGATTCGCCGTCAAACGGATCCGCCCATGCATCCTTCATGTAAAGCGCGCTCACAAGACAGGCAAGAGCCACTGGTGATAACTCGATGCTTGGCGACAGTAGGCCGTGAGTTTGTTCGGCTATCCAATCGGTCACCCGTTGGCTAACGCGCGGATCGGCCAAGTCATCGATTGACACACGCACGCTGTATTTGTCGCACTCGTGCAGAAACGCCTCCGATGGTCTCGCGGACCTGGAAAGCCAAGCTGCCGTTGCCGAGCTCGCGTCATAACCGTCATAGCCCCAGTTCCGCTCCAGCTCGATGCCGAAGGGATCACGCTCGCTAAACATGTCGCCATCGCCCAGGAGCATGTCGAGCTCCCGACATGTGGCGCCCGAGGCACCCTTTCGTACAATCGTCAACAAGCTCGCGACGCACGCAGGCGACCAAACCCCGTTCTTGCCTTGAGCGAGTATTTTCTCGGATAGGGATTTTGCAACCCTCCATGCCTGTGGACACGCCGAATTTGCTTTGTCAGCCATAGTCTGCTCCCATCGTTAGGACATAAACTATTATTTCGCACGGCGCGGACACAAATCTCGCACCGGAAAGGCAGCCCAATGGCTTTCTAAGAGGCTCAAAGCCTTTCTATTCCTCAAAACGAAAAATTTTCAGTTTTGAGGAATAGGCTCGAAGCACGCTACGCCTCGCCGCACAGCCACCTCGCCAGGTCCACGATCTGCACCCCATTGCGGTCCGTGGCCTCGTGATGCGTGCGGGCGAGAATCATCTTGGGGTACGCGTCGCCAATGCTCAGCAGTGGTGAAATCTCGCGTTCAAATGTCTTATCCGAGCTGATGTCGTCGCTCACCTGAATGTAGAGCTTCTCGCTTCGCTTGATTGCTATAAAGTCAATTTCCTTTTTATAGAGTACGCCGACGTATACCTCATATCCGCGGCGCAGCAGCTCGATGGCCACCATGTTCTCGTACACGCGACCCCAGTCCATATTGCGTGTACCGAGCAGCGCGTATTTGAACGCGTGGTCTGCCAGGTAATACTTCTCGCCGCTCTTAAGGTATTTCTTGCCGCGAATGTCATATCGACGAACTTTATAGAAGGCAAACGCATCGCACAGGTACCCCATGTACGCACCGACCGTCTTGTTCGTAATCTTTAGCCCATCCGCATTTAATGCATCGGTAATGTTGCGTGCCGACGTAATGTTGGAAACGTTGTCCATCATGTAATCGGCAATGCGCAGCAGCGCCGATTCGTTTCTCACGTTATGCCGCCGCACGATATCCCTCACGATGAGCGTCTTAAAGACATTGGAGAGATATTGATAGCGGTGCTCTTGCAGTGGATAAGGGTAAGAGCCGGACATACCGCCGGTTCTCGCGTACTCATCGAAGTCACGGTCGACCTCGCCCTCGTCGCCATAGAGACGATACTCCTCAAACGAGAATGGGAAAACCTCGATCTCGAACATGCGCCCCGTAAAGAGCGTCGACAGATCGCTCGACAGCAAAAAGGCACTCGATCCGGTAATGAAGATGTCATACTGCTCGGATGCGTGAAGGCTGTTGATCGCACGCTCAAAACCGTCGCACATCTGAACCTCATCGATAAGCAGAAAGTTTTGTTTGCCGGGCACCCGATGATCTTTTACATAAGCGAGCAACGCGTGATACTCGAGCAGGTTCTCGAACTCATCGAGGTTGTAGTTGATATGGATGACATTCGAATTAGGCAGATTTGCCTCCACGTAATCGCGGAGGGCCTCGAGCAATTTTGATTTACCGCTGCGGCGGATGCCCGTGATGACCTTGATATCCGGCACGCCAATAAGACTCGTCAACGTGTCCATATATGACGCTCTATTGATGAGTTTCATCGGGGCCTCCTCGCAGTCTTTTATCGCTATTCCTCAAAAACGAAAATTCTTCAGTTTTGAGGAATAGGCTCTATAGCGAATATACCTCGCGAAAGGCCGAGCTGCCTTAATCCTATTCCTCAAAAACGAAAAATTTTCAGTTTTGAGGAATAGGGCCGCGATGCCACCCTGTAGTCGCGCAAAGACCCTCCCCGGCAGAGGCAGTTCGCTCTGCCGGGGAGGGTCTTGTAGTCATCGTTGTCTTTGAGCGCGGGCATCTCGCGTTACAGCCCGCGAATCCGTACGGCCTCGGGCGGAAACTCCTGCTCGCCGGCATCGGTCTTGATGGTCGCGCGACCCCAGATGTCCAGGCCTGCAAACACACCAACCGCAAGCGGCAAGCCGTTGGGCGACACCGCCGCAACCTGGCGGCCCAGCAGCGGCACCATGTCGAAGTACTCGCCCAGCACGGGAGCCAGCGGGCCGGCGGCGCCCTGCGGCGTGTTGGCGACAACCGCCCAGGCGTACACGCGGGCCAGCACGGCGGTAGTCAGCGCTTCGACCAGCGCTTCATCGGTCACATCCACGCCAAGTTCGCCCAGCGCCGCGCGCTCAATATCCACCGTCACGGCACCGAACATGCCCGCGGCACCGGCACCGCCGTTGACGGTGACGCGTGCAAACGACGTCTCAAACGCGGGCGCGCCGTACACGATATCGCTCGGCCACTGAATGCCCACCTTGCCGGCAAGGCCCAGCCCCGGCGTCGATGCCGTTCCCGCAAGCGCGTCCATCATGCCCATCGCCGCCACAAACGGCAGGCCATGGAAGGCGTGCATATTCACATCCGGGCGCACGACCAGCGAAAATGCCAACGATGTGTCGCCGGCACTCCAGGCGCACCAGCCCGCGGGCACACCCTCGCGACCCGCGTCGCGCGCGGCGTCAAGCTCGGCACCGACGGTTACAGTGTTCATCTCAATCATCTACATACGCCCCAATTCGCCCACGATATGGCCCACGCGATCCTCGGGCTCCTTGACCTCGACGCCGTTGTAGCGGAAGAACCGCGCCGGGTCGTGCATCAGGTCCTCGAGCGGCACCAGCACAAAGTCGCGTTCGCCAATGAGCGGATGCGGCAGGCGCAGCTTTTTGCCGCCATGGGTCTCGCCATCCATCCACAGCAGGTCCAGGTCGATGGTGCGCGGGCCGTTGACCTTGGCCTTCTTGGATCGGTCGCGCCCCAGCTCGGCCTCGATCTTCATAAGCTCGTCGAGCAGCACCAGCGGCGCCAGCTCGGTCTTGATCTCGATGACAGCGTTGGCAAACGCGTCCTGGCGCGTCTCGTAGGCCGGCTCGCTCTCGTAGATGCGCGAGCAGTTGGACACACAGGTGAGCGGAATCTCGGCGATCATGTCGCGCGCGGCGCGGATGTTGTCGCAACGATGTCCCAGATTGGAGCCCACGGCTACAAACGCACGGCGCGGTTGCGGCTTGGCGACAGCCCAGTAGCCGTTCAGGAACTGCGCAAAGCCGGTGACATCGTGCACGCGCACGATGTTGGCACCGGCCTGGATAGCGCCCAGGCACACGCCAAAGGTGGCGGCATCGCGCTCGGCGGCCTCGGTCACGCCCGAGACGGCGCCCACAAAGCGCTTGCGCGACACGGCGCACATGAGCGGATAGCCCAGCGACGCCATCTTGGCGGTCTCGCGCTGGATGACGATGTCTTCGTTGGCCGTCTTGCCAAAACCCGGACCCGGATCGATGCAGATACGGTCGCGTGACACGCCGGCGTGGATGAGCGCGCGGGCCTGATCGGACAGAAAGCCCATGACGCGGCGCATGATGGGCGCCGAATCGGGCAGGGTAAAGCGGCGGAGCTGCGAGGTGGGCACATAAGCCTCCTCGCGGCGGGCGCTGCGGCGCATCATGGCGGCCAAGTGATCGCTGGGCTCCGGCGCGGGCTCAGGGGTCGCGGCGGCCTCGGCGGCAGGGGTAGCCTGCTCGGCGGCCGGCGTCTCCTGCTTCTGCTCGCCCGTTGGCTCGGGCGCTGGCTCCGGATCGCCAAACGGCAGCGAGGGCTGCACCACGCCACCCGGCAGTTTGGCCTCCGTCTTGGGCTCGCCCAGCAGCTTGCCACGACGGCGGCGGGCGGGCTTCTCGGCCTCGCGCGCGGCCTCGGCAGCCGCCTCGCGCGCCTTCTCGGCAACAAACGCCGCGGCAGAGGTATCGAGCTGCACCGTTGCATGCGTGCGAGCGGGCGCGGCGACCTCGCCGGCGTGCATCACGATGACGCCGCAGGTGCTCGTCGCGACAAACTCGACCATCTTGGGGTCGGTGAATCCCGTCACGTCGTTGACGATCGAGGCGCCGCAGCGCACGGCCGCCTTGGCAACCGCCACGTGACGCGTGTCGATCGAGACGATGGCGCCCTCTTTGGCCAACGCACGCACAACGGGCAGCACGCGGCGAGCCTCCTCATCGGGGTTGACCGGGGTAAAACCGGGGCGCGTGGACTCGCCGCCCACGTCGATGATGTCGGCGCCGGCGTCGAGCATCGCCAGGCCGTACTCGATGGCGGCATCCGGGTCGAAATGCTCCCCGCCGTCGCTAAACGAATCGGGCGTCACGTTGAGGACGCCCATGATGCGCGGACGGTCAAAGCTGAGCTCGTACTTTCCGCACCGCCATGTCTTGCTGTCGTTCGCCATGAACATCCTCCTAAAATGCCCGCGCCGCCACGCTCGGGCGCAGGCGGCGGGGTCGCTTTGCAATCAGTCTTTCTATTGTATCCGCGCACGCGGGCTAGAACGCAAACGCGGCAGCGATGTCGCAAGAAATCAGCAGGTCGGCATTTGCATCCTGATCGGTGGGAGCAAGATTGCATATGGCCAGCGTATCGCCGGTAAAGTATCGCGTAAGACCCGCCGCCGGATACACCACGAGCGAGGTCCCGCCCACAATGAGGGCATCGGCCGCGGCAATGGCGGCAACGGCGTCGGTCAGCACATGCTCGTCGAGCGGCTCCTCGTAGAGCACCACATCGGGCTTAATGCGCCCGCCGCACGCGGGGCACACGGGCACACCCGCGGCGTCCTCGTGCCCGCGGGCGCAAATCCACTCGGCGCTATAGACCGCGCCGCACGACTGGCAAATGTTGCGATGGACCGATCCGTGCAGCTCGAACACGCGCCGCGAGCCTGCCATCTGATGCAGACCGTCGATGTTTTGCGTCACCACGGCACCAAGCTTGCCGGCACGCTCCAGCTCGGCCAGCTTGGTGTGGCAGCGGTTGGGCTTGGCGCCAAGCGAGATCATCTTGGTGCGGTAGAAGTCGAAGAACTCGGCCGGATGCGCCTCGTAAAAGCCATGCGAGAGCATGGTCTCGGGCGGGTAGGCAAACTGTTGGTGATATAGGCCGTCCACGCTGCGGAAATCGGGAATGCCACTCGCCGTGGAAACACCGGCGCCGCCAAAGAAGACCACACGCTTGTGAGTACCAAACAGCTCCGCCAGTACGGCGGAGGCCCGCTTGGGATCCGATATCGCCTGCGTCATATGAGTCCTCCGTCCTTGTTGGTCGGGCAGCGTCGGGCGACATCCCAGCATGCGGCCTTTGAGTCAGCACGCGCGGAGCCCACCACCGCCCCTTTTGCGCTAATCTTAAGCCTGCAAACCCCGTCGAAAGGACACCATGCCTCAGACTTACACTTTCGCCTCGTGGAACGTCAACGGTCTGCGCGCCGTGCTCAAAAAGGACCCGAGCTTTATCCAGATCGCACAGGAGCTCAATGTCGATATCCTGGCGCTGCAAGAGACCAAGCTGCAGGAGGGCCAGGCCGATATCGACCTGCCCGGTTATCACCAAACCTGGAGCTACGCCGAGCGTAAAGGCTATTCGGGCACTGCGGTCTTTAGCCGCCAGGAACCGCTGCGCGTGCTGCGCGCCGATGCGCTGCTGCCTTACGCCGGCGAGGGCGCGGCAGCCGAGCTCGTGGCGCAGGCCGCGACCGAGGGCCGCGTCTGCGCGCTCGAGTTCGACAAGTTTTGGTTTGTGGACGTCTATACGCCCAACGCCCAAAATGAGCTCGCGCGCATCGATGTGCGCATGGCCTGGGACGATGCCTATCGCGGCTTTTTGGCGGGACTCGAGCGCGAGACCGGCAAGCCCGTGGTGACCTGCGGCGACTTTAACGTCGCGCACGAGGAGATCGACCTCAAGAACCCCAAGTCCAACCGCGGCAACGCAGGCTTTTCGGACGAGGAGCGCGGTAAGTTTACCGAGCTGCTCGACGCCGGGTTTACCGATACCTGGCGCGCGGCAAATCCCGACGTCGAGGGCGTCTACAGCTGGTGGAGCTACCGCTTTAATGCCCGCAAGAACAACGCGGGCTGGCGCATCGATTACTTCCTGGTGAGCGACGCCATCGCCGGCAACGTGCGCGACACCGGCATCCGCGGCGACATCTTTGGCAGCGACCACTGCCCCGTCACCCTCACCCTAGAGCTCTAGCCCCAGCCGACCCCTCGGGGACGAAGCAAAACGGATCATTTTCACCTCGCGAGGGAATCCACGCGGCACACCCGCCACGAAACTGCCCCATCTACTACGTTTAAACCACTACCCTCAACCACAGCGAACAACGCAAAAAGAAAACCGCAGGTAGAAAGCCTGCGGTTTTTCATAAAACGCGGTCATGGTCGAGGGTATCAAGCTAAACGTAGTAGATGGGCTAGTTTCGTGGCAAGCGCCGTCAACTGATTCCCTGGTGACGTCTGGGAGCGGAAGAAAACGGATCGATTTGGCTCTCTGAGGGCCACGACGCCCGTCATATCAGCCGGCCATTTTAAAACTATGCCGGTTTACGGGGCTAAATCGCAAATCCCCAACCAAACGCAATTCAAGCAAAATAAAACCGCAGGTAGACGGATCGTCTATTTTCGGAAAAAGCCTGTATGGTCTGCCTGTGCCAATCTAGCCCCGTAAACCGGCATAGTTTTAAAATGGCACTTCAACAGTATTGATTCTCGCCCCGGCACAACCGCCACTACAGCCCGTATTTCACGACGACACGGTTAATGCGACGACACCAAGGTTTGTAGAGAGCGGCCAAGAACACGCAGGTCGCAAGGCCGTGTGTGATATCGAACGGTACCGCCGTGGCAAGACGCGCCACGGCGCCCGCCCACGTGAGCGGTTGCACAAAACCGATGATGTCGTAGGCGTTAATCACGGCGCCATAGAGCAGGCCCGACGCAAAGCCGTACGCCATCAGCGCTGGCATGCGCACGGTGCCGTCGGCGCGGTCGAACGCACCCGCATACGCCAGCGCACCGCCAACGTATCCCACGAGCCCCCAAGCATACATCTGCCACGGCGTCCACATGCCCTGTCCAAAAAAGAAATTGCTGGTCAGCGCCGCCAGCGCACCGACCATAAAGCCGTTACGACGACCGAGCGTCGCCCCGGCGATAATGGCGATGGCGCTCACGGGTTTAAAGTCGGGAATGGGGCCAAACAAGATACGCCCCGCCGCGGCCAACGCCGCCAGAACCAGCGTGGGCATAATCTGGCGCAGGCCCGGTCGCGACGCCTCGTAGCCCGCAAAGAACAGCGCGAGCACCAGCGCCACCACGACAAGCATGGCAAGCGCCGCCTGCTCAACGCCTGCCAGCAACGCCGCGGCCATTACCGCTGGCACCGCCAGCAGCAGTGGGATCTCCAGTTTTGCGAGTAGGCGCAAGACGCGATAATCCGCCATCCCATCACGCCCTATAAAACACATTGTCGGCAAAAAAGTCGGCGGGCGGCTCCATGCAGGCAATCTCACCGTCGAACATCATGGCAATGTCATCGGCAACCTGCTCGGCAAAACCCAGATCGTGCGTTGCCATGATGACGGTACCGCCGGCCTCCGCATGGTCGCGCAGGGCGCGGGCGATGATGCGACGGCTGGCCAGGTCCAGACCCTTGGTGGGCTCATCGAGCAATAGCAGCTCGGGGCCGATCAACAGCAGCTTTGCCAACGCAAGCAGCTGGCGCTGCCCGCCCGAAAGATCGTACGGATGGCGCCCATCCAAGCCGGACAATCCCAGACTCGTCGCGCGCTCTCGCGCCATAGCCTCGTCATATCCGCAGGTCGAAGCCCATTCCATCAGCTCCTCGCGCACCGTCTCGGCAACCAGCAGCGCCTTGGGATTCTGAGGCAGCAGTGCCGCCGAGGCCGCCCCGCGCTCCATATGCCCACGCTGCAACTTGACCGTCTTGGCCAGCACCGAAAGCATTGTCGACTTACCGCAGCCGTTACCGCCCACAACAGCATGCACCGCGCCTGCCGAAAACGACGCATCGAGCCCGCGCAGCACCCAGCCGGACGCTCGATCGTAGCGAAACCAGCCCCCTGCCAGGGTGGTAGCCGACCCAGCGTGCATTTTTGGGAGTATTCGGCATCCACCGGCGCACGACGGCGCCCCCGAGTCGTCTTGCGACAGGATTTGCGCCTCAAATTCAGCCGATTTGTCCGATTTCGGTCTTTTTTTTGCGCCCGGAGCGCCCACGCGCGGGTCCAAATAGCCCGGCCGGCCACTGGCGCTGCTGAAAACTCCGTTTTTTGCACGCCGCGAGCCACCCCACCCTGGCACCTCGCCAGAAAACAGCTCTTCGCGATGCCCCAAGGAGGCGATGTCAGCGACCTCGCATACGCGCCCGCCCTCAATCCGATACGCGCACGTCGCGTATTCGAGCATCGGGCGCGGCTGGTGCGTTGCCACAACAACCGTGCAGCCCAGCTCGCGATTCACGCGAAACAGCGCATGCAGAAAATTTTTCTCGGCAACGGGATCCAGTTGGGACGTGGGCTCGTCGAGCAGCAGCACGCGAGGGCGCAACGCCAGCACGGCTGCAAGCGACAGCAGCTGCTTGCGTCCGCCCGAAAGCGCATCGGTATCGCGGTGGAGCCAATCCTCCACACCAAAGAAATAACTGGTCTCGGCCACGCGACGGCGCATCTCGTCGCGCGACATGCCTAAGTTTTCCAGGCCAAACGCCATCTCGTGCCACACGGTTTCGCACACAATCTGGTTCTCGGGGTCCTGAAACACATAACCCACGCGCTCCGCGGACGCGCGAACGTCCATGTTGGCAACGCTTTCGCCCAGCATGCGCAGCTCGCCGGAGCATTCGCCCGCCGGCGAAATCTCGGGCTTGAGCAACGAGAGTAATGTCGACTTGCCCGACCCGGTACCACCGACAAGCAACGCAAACGTCCCTTGGGGAACACGCCAATCGAGCTCCTCGAACACCGGCACTTCGGCCCCGGGATAGGCAAAGCGCAGGCCCCGCACTTCAATCGCCGGCATATCCGAGCCGCACACCGCGTCCGCCATGATGCTCCCGTCCAACCGAGCCATCAGCCAAACCTCTTCTCGTCAATCGCATGCACCACGCAGGGCAGCGCCATCCAGGTCGCGTATACAACATAGCCTGGCCACGGCGCTGGCACCGAAAGCTGCGGGTAAAACGAATACTGCATCGTCGCGGTCCACGCCACTGCCGCCGTGGCCACGCCAAACAGCGCAAGCCCAACCAGCGCGGCAACGTCGCCGCGCGCCAGCCGATACCGCGCGTACGTCGTGCGACGCGCCGCGGCGCCCCACCCACGGGAGCGCATGGCGTCCGCACGCTCCAGCGAATCTTCCATGCCCCAGCCCATCAACACGCTCGATGCCCGTAGGCGCGAACGCACGGGGTCGGCCGGCGCGCGGCCCGGCACATCAATCGCATCCTGCACCGCCAGCACCGTGCGACCGCGACGCAAAAACTGCGGGATAAGCCGCATACACATCGAGATCATGAGCGCGATCACCGGCGCGGTGTTACCCAAAAGCGCAAGCACCCTGTCGTAGCTAAGCATGGACGCCGCGGCCTCAAACCACAGCACACTCGCCACAAACAGCCCGCCCATACACAGGCCGTATACCATACTCTCCAGATACACCGCACGCATGCCAATGCGGAACAGTTCCGTCGAGCCCGAAGCGCTAAATAACGGGTTGAGCACCGCGATAATCAAAATCACCGGCAGCTGCCAGCGAAGTGCCCCCAACGTGCGTGCGACGCCGCGCGTCGCAAACCCATACGCCAGCCCGCCCGCAAGCGACAGCGCAAGCAGCACCGGTTGCATCGAGAACATGGTGAGCCCCAGCGTCAGCACCATGTAGAGCGCCGGCACCGCCGGATGCGACATCGAGAATGCCGCGACGGGTTCGTTGCCCGATTCCTCTCGCATGATATCCACGGACACCCCCATCCCCTCGCTCAAACGCCAACGCCGCAGTGCCGCCGCCATGCACAACCAGCGCAAACGTCACGCCGGCGGCACCGACATCAGCCGCCATGCGCCAATCGTTACGCGCTCATCATATGCCTGCGGTATCATATTGCGCCGTGTATCGTTTCCAAACTCACGTGTCTATAACGTAACAGGAGATCACATGGACGCAACCGCAATTATCCTCGCCGCCGGCGAGGGTACCCGCATGAAGTCGAACCACTGCAAGGTTTCGCACAAGATCCTGGGCAAGCCCATGGTCCAGTGGATCGTCGACGCCACCATCAAGGCCGGCTGCAGCCGCGTCGTGGTCGTCATCGGCAGCCACGCCGACGAGATGCGCGCCCTTATCGACGGCGCCTACGCCAACAGCGCCACCAAGGTCGAGTGCGTCGAACAGACCGAGCGCCTGGGCACCGGCCACGCCGTAAAGGTCGCGCTCGAGGCATGCGGCATCATGCAAGGCCCCGTCGTCGTGCTCAACGGCGACCTGCCGCTCATCACCGCCGACACCGTCGCCAAGTTCGCGAAGACCGTCGCTACCGGCGAGCTCGCCTGCACCGTCATGACCATGACCCCGCCCGATCCCTTTGGCTACGGCCGCATCAAGCTGGGCGCCGACGGCCAGATCGAGCGCATCATCGAGCAGAAGGACTGCACGCCCGAGCAGGCCGCCACGCTGCTCGAGTGCAACGCCGGCTGCTACGCCTTCGACGGCGCGCAGCTCGCAGCCCACATCAGCGAGATCGGCAACGACAACGCGCAGTCCGAGTACTACCTGCCCGACATGCTCGAGATTCTCAAGGGCCACGGCCAGGCAGTCTCCATCTTCCACTGCGACGACTACCGCGACGGCCTGGGCGTCAACAGCCGCATCCAGCTCGCGCAACTCACCGCTATCGCGCGCGACCGCATCAACGAGCACTGGATGGCCGAGGGCGTTACCTTCATCGACCCCACGCAGGCCTGGATCGGCCCCGACGCCGTCATCGGCCGCGACACCGTCGTGTGGCCGCAGACGCACCTGATCGGCCACGTCACCGTGGGCGAAGAGTGCCAGCTCGGCCCCAACAGCCGCCTCACCGACACCACCGTTGGCAGCGGCTGCACCATCGATGAGACCATCGCCATCGAGGCTGTCATCGAGAACGGCGTCGACTGCGGCCCGCGCGCCTACCTGCGCCCGGGCACCCACATGCTCGATGGCTCCAAGGCCGGCACACACGTGGAAATCAAGAAGTCCACGATCGGCGAGGGCTCCAAGGTGCCGCACCTGTCCTACATCGGCGACACCACCATGGGTTCCGGCGTCAACGTGGGCGCGGGCTCCATCACCTGCAACTACGACGGCGTGCACAAGCACAAGACCGTCATCGGCAAGGATGCCTTCATCGGTTCCGATACCATGATGGTCGCGCCCGCCCAGATCGGCGACGGCGCGCTCGTGGCCGCCGGCTCCGTCATCACCGAGCCGGTCCCGGCTGACGCACTCGGCCTGGGCCGCGCCCGTCAGCTAAATATTGAGGGCTGGGCCGCCGATTATCGCCGCCGTCTGCACGAGGACAACGAGGTGTAACGTTTTACCAAGCATCTAAGGAGCTGTTCCCATGGGAATAGCTCCTTTTTCTATGCTGACCTGCGCGACCGGATGAGTGGTCGGTTCGTGTCCGTTGACGGTAAAGACGTTATCAAGACCCGATAAACCCCGCCGCGCGGTTACAATGCAACAAGGCATCTATATGGCATTCGATATATAAAGGAGAAGGGTAATGCCGATTAATGATCCCGAGAAGTCGGAGAATATGCGCAAGTCCATCCGCGTGTATTCCGGTTCCTCCAACCGTCCCCTCGCTCAGAAGATCGCTGAGTACCTTGGGGTCGAGCTTTCGGGCCTTACGCTAAAGCAGTTCGCCAACGGTGAGATTTACGCCCGCTACGACGAGACCGTCCGCGGCGCCGACGTCTTCCTGATTCAGTCCGTGGCCGGCGGCAACGTCAACGACATGCTCATGGAGCTGCTCATCGCCACCGACGCTGCCAAGCGCGCATCCGCCCGCTCCATCACCGCCGTCATCACCCACTACGGCTATGCCCGCCAGGACCGCAAGGCCGGCCCGCGCGAGCCCATCACCGCCCGCCTCGTCGCCAACCTGCTCGAGCGCGCTGGCGTCAACCGCATCATCACCCTCGACCTGCATCAGGGCCAGATTCAGGGCTTCTTCGATATCCCGGTTAACCACCTATCTGCACTGCCGCTGTTTGGCCAGTACTACAACGACATGCACTTCGACACCGACAACCTGGTCGTCGTCTCCCCCGACGTGGGTCGCGCCAAAGCTGCCAAGAAGCTCTCCGACATGCTCGGCTGCAGCCTCGCCATCGCCCACAAGGGCCGTCCGCGCCACAACGCCGCCGAGGTCATGGGCATCATCGGTGACATCAAGGGCAAGACCTGCATCATCAATGACGACATGATCGACACCGCTGGCACCCTGTGCGCCAACGTCAAGGAGCTCAAGGCCATGGGTGCCGGCGACATCTACGTGTGCGCCACCCACGGCATCTTCTCGGGCCCGGCCATCGAGCGCCTGAACGACGCCCCCATCGTCGAGTGCCTCGTCACCGATGCCATCCCCGTCGAGGTTGGCGGCAAGATCAAGACTATCTCGGTCGCCGAGGAGTTCGCCGAGGCCATCTCTGCCGTTTACCACGAGGAGCCCGTCTCCACGCTCGTCGGCGGCGACTTCGCGCTGTAATCCAGCGCGCAGCGCATCATCTTTGGTGTTTTTAAAGGGTCGGAGGCTCGCTTCCGACCCTTTTTTCTGCCCCTCGACAACCCGCCTTGGACAGTTAGTTCAGATTTGTATTAATGTGGCATTCGTTTGGGCCATTTAATGCGTCGAAAACTCTCTTGCCGGCATAATTCCGCTCGATTCCTCCACCTATGGATCTCTTCACCATGCCATTGGCCCCATTTTGCCCACCGAGTCCCTCAACAACGGCAATACACCCCGGTCGCCTTGTACAAATCTGAACTAACTGTCCAGCACCCATCTCAGTAGATGCCTCCAAGGCCAACCCATCACTCCATTCTCCACTTTTCCAAGGCATTCCGTATGATGTCGTTACCGCCCGCGGCGCGCGACGCCCCTTTGAGCGAAAAGAACGACACGGCCATATCATTTCGCCAACGGCTTAGTACCTTATAGCTATGACAACCGTAATTTCACACCTCTCCGCCCTTCGCGCAATTCGCCGCGCTCGACGGGCGTACTCCGCCCTTCCCTGGGACGCCATCGATGACGAGCAACAGACACAAGCCCTCGTAGATTGCGTTCCCAACAAGGACGCCATAGACTTTGCGGCCCTTGCAATACTTGACGCCTGGAGCGAAGACGACTCCGAGCGTCTAGACCTCTTTGTTGCGAGCGGCAGCAACAGACGGCCCGACGGACGGCTCCTCCAGCACACCATCACCGCCCCTCTCCCCCAGGGCGCGATCATGCACATCGAAGCCGACATCTACGCAACGTCTCCCGCCATGACGGCCATGCTTTGTTCCAAAAATGAATCGGTTGCCAAAACCTTGATGCTTCTCATGGAACTGCTCGGAACCTACTCACTTCCGCCCGAAGCAACTTACCCCATCGCCTACGACGACACGTGGCCCGAGGCCAACAGCTTCGAAACGATGGACGATCTCGATTGCCAGGGTGATCAACCGACACCCGAAAAGCAATCCGAAACCCGCTACGAACAGGCACACTACAAATGCGAGCCCGCCACAACCATCGAAGAGCTCGAGGCGGTCGCACGGTTTGCCAAAAGTAGTTCCTACGCCTCGTTTCGCACAGCTATCAAACTCGCCCGGGCCGGATCCGCATCCCCAGCGGAATCATTGATGTTCGCCGTCCTGGGCGCACCCATGCGCTTTGGCGGATTCGGGTGTTGCAGCCTGCCCATGGGAGGCCTGCTGCTCAACTATCGAGTCGATTTCGACACCCTTGCGATCAACATGTCCTCGGGCATCCCTTACGCCATCTGCGACTTATATTGTCCAGCCGCCGGAGTCGACAACGAATACAACGGAATTGGACATGAGCTTCAAAACGCTCGCATCCACGATGGCAATCGCAACAATGGCCTTAAGGCCATGGGTATCCACGTCCTGGTTATCAATCGCGACCAAATGAAGGACCTTGTTGCACTCGAAGCCTTCGCCCAGACGATGCATCGACTTGCGGGAGTTCGATTCCGCTACCGCATCAAGGGTTATCGCAAGCGTCAGGCCGCCTGGCTCAACACCCTGCGGGCCGGAATCGGCCTCGCGCCGGTCTAAAAGACTTTTACCCAGTGTTACCGAGCATGGCTGGACAGTTAGTTCAGATTTGTATAAACAGACGGCTAATGTCGAGGTGGTTTGCCGCCATCCCGGCGCCAATCACCTCATTTGAAGACTCAAAAGATCTGAAATAGCACAAATTGTGCTCCCCAAAGCGCCGTGACAATTCCGTGGCCCCGATTTTGGCAGTCAAAGATCTCTTGGTTTATACAAATCTGAACTAACTGTCCATCCCGGCTTCTGACGACTGTCCAAACGCCCTCATGCGGCCTCAATCACCCTCCATTTGACAGCAGCAACGGGGTCGCTCACCATAGCAGGCGACAAATCGATGAAAGGAAGCACATGGCAGCTGCACAGCCGCTTAAGATTCGCATGGTTGCCGGACTTGGCAACCCTGGCGATGAGTATGCCGAGACCCGCCACAACGCGGGCTTTAAGGCGATCGACGAGCTGGCGCGTCAGGCCGGCGTCACGTACTGGAAAAACCAGGCCGGCGCCGAGGTCGCGCTCATCAACATCAACGATCCAGAGGAAGAGGGCGGCAAGCGCCAGATTGTGCTGGTCAAGCCGCAGTCGTACATGAACACCTCGGGCGGCCCCATCTCCAAGCTTTGCCGCGAGTACAAAATCAAGGCCGAAGAGCTGCTCGTAATCCACGATGAGCTCGACATTCCCGCCGGCGACGTGCGCGTCAAGGTGGGCGGCGGCCACGCCGGCCACAACGGCCTGCGTTCCATCATCGACAAGATGGGCAGCCGCGACTTTAGCCGCATCCGCACCGGCATCGGCAACCCTCCCGGCAAGATGGCTGTCGCCGACTACGTGCTCAAGCAGCTGCGCGCCCGCGAGGCCGAGGACTTCCAGGACACCTGCGCCCGCGCCGCCGACGCCGCCGGCCTGGCGATTGTGCACGGCGTAATCTATGCCCGCGACCACGTCAACGGCTCCGCCTCTGCCAACGGCAAGCACTAAAACCTACCAAAAAGGGATGTTTATTATGGCAGGTTTTATATGCGAAAACGCCGCAGCGGCCGCATCGCAATAAACCCTGTGCCGCCATACATACCCAACGCCCTAAAAGGGGTCGGCCTCACCGATGTGCAAGGCCGGCCCCTTTTGTCGTTTTATCTGATAAAACCCGCCAAAATAAACCTGTCTCTTTGTGCTAGATCACTTTTCCCGCCTGCCAAAGATACACGCAAGCAACATGTCCATGAGGGTATAATTTGCACCGTATGTCTGCACAACGCCTGTGCGCGTACGGTTTTATTCGGGCTGCCGTCCATTTCCGTGGAGGCACGGTTCGGTTGCCCTAACAAGAGAGGGGTTCTATGTATAAGATCCTGGAGAAGACGCAGTTCTCGGAGAAGGTGTTCAAGTTCCGCATCGAGGCGCCTGCAATCGCCAAGCATGCGCACGCTGGACAGTTCCTCATGGTCCGCGCCAACGAGACGGGCGAGCGTGTCCCGTTTACTCTGGCCGGCTGGAACGGTGACGAGGGCTGGGTCGAGTTCATCTTCATGGTGATCGGCAAGACCACCGAGATGCTTTCCACCTACGAGGCCGGCGAGTCGCTGCGCGACGTCGTGGGCCCGCTGGGCGTTCCCACCGAGATGGCCGAGGGCCCCTGCGCCGTCATTGGCGGCGGCGTCGGCCTGGCAATTGCCTTCCCGGTCGCCAAGCACCTGGTCGAGACCGGCCACGAGGTGCACGCCATCATGGGCGCTCGCACCAAGGACCTCCTGCTCATGGAGGACCAGTTCCGCGAGCTCCTCGACGAGGACCACATCCACATCACCACCGACGACGGTTCCTACGGCGAGCAGGGCGTTGTCACCGCTCCGCTGGAGCGCCTGCTGCAGGACAAGGCCGTGAGCCAGGTCTTCTGCGTTGGCCCCGTTCCGATGATGAAGTTCTCGACCCTCACCGCCCAGAAGTACGACACCCCCATCACCGCGTCGCTCAACCCCATCATGGTTGACGGCACCGGTATGTGCGGCTGCTGCCGCGTCGAGGTGGGCGGCGTGACCAAGTTTGCTTGCGTCGACGGCCCCGACTTCGATGCCACCCTGGTCGACTGGGATGACCTTCGTGCCCGCCAGGCCGCTTACCGTTCCGAAGAGGGCGAGTCCCTCAAGGCCTATGAGGAAAAGAGCTGCGCATGCCACTAGTTAACGGTCGTTTCGTTGCCGATATGAAGTCGCCCCGCACCCCCGATAACGAGGAGCCGGCTGCCGAGCGCGCCTGCGACTTCCGCCCCGTCGACAAGGGCTTCACCGAGGAGATGGCGCTGGCCGAGGCCGAGCGCTGCCTCAACTGCAAGAAGCCGTTCTGCGTCGAGGGCTGCCCCGTCAACATCAACATTCCCCGCTTTATCGAGCAAATCCGCGAGAAGGACTTTGGCGGCGCCCTCGATACCATCCGCGAGGACTCCATGCTTCCCGCCATCTGCGGCCGCGTCTGCCCGCAGGAGAACCAGTGTGAGGGCAAGTGCATCCGTGGTAAGAAGTCCGAGCCCGTGGCCATCGGCCAGCTCGAGCGCTTCCTGGGTGACCGCCCCGAGCTCGCCTCCACGCCCAAGATGGCTCCCAAGAACGGCAAGAAGGTCGCCGTCGTCGGCTCCGGCCCGTCCGGCATCACCTGCGCCGGCGAGCTCGCCCGCAACGGCTTTGACGTTACCGTCTTTGAGGCCTTCTTCACCGGCGGCGGTGTGCTGGTCTACGGCATCCCCGAGTTCCGTCTGCCCAAGGCAGTCGTCAAGCGCGAGATTGACGGCCTTGAGGACATGGGCGTCAAGTTTGAGTACAACTCCGTCGTGGGCAACATGGCCACGGCCGAGGAGCTGTTCGAGCAGGGCTTCGACGCCATCTACGTGGCGACCGGCGCTGGCCTGCCCAAGTTCCTCAACGTCCCCGGCGAGAACCTGCCCAACGTCTTCTTCGCTAACGAGTACCTCACCCGCGTGAACCTGATGAAGGCCAACAAGTTCCCCGAGTACGACACCCCCACCAAGCACGGCAAGAACGTCGTCGTCTTTGGCGGCGGCAACGTGGCTATGGACGCCGTCCGTACCGCCAAGCGCCTGGGCGCCGAGCACGCCATCATCGCCTACCGTCGTACCGAGGACGAGATGCCCTGCCGCCGCGCCGAGCTGCACCATGCCAAGGCCGAAGGCGTCGAGGTTCTGCCGCTCGTCTCCCCGCTCGAGTTTGTCGCTGGCGAGGACGGCTCCGTGTGCGCCGTCAAGGTCCAGAAGATGGAGCTCGGCGAGCCTGACGAGTCCGGCCGTCGTCGCCCGGTGCCCATCGAGGGCGCCATCGAGGAGATTCCCTGCGACGTCGCGATCTCGGCTATCGGCACCAACGCCAACCCCTTCGCTGCCAAGATCGGCGGCAAGATGGAGCTCAACAAGTGGGGCTACATCGTTGCCGATGAGGAGACCGGCCAGACCACCGACCCCCGCATCTGGGCCGGCGGCGACATCGTCACCGGTGCCGCTACGGTCATTCTGGCGATGGGCGCCGGCAAGAAGGCCGCCGCTTCGATCACCAAGAGCCTGCTGGGTGAGTAATCGCCTGCAGCGCTAGCCACCAAACGGCAAAGTCCCCGTCGGGCACACGCCCGGCGGGGACTTTTTTCTATGCCAGCCGCCCGACCACCACAAAGGGGACAGTCGCCTTTGTGATGGTTTTTGATCGGTTAGCCTTCGAGCTGAGCCACCTTGTAGCGGTAGGCAGCGGCTATGACGTCTTTGCAGCCCTCGCGGCCCAGCTTGGCGCGGTTGACGACGATATCCTTGCCGCTCGTCATCTTCCACTTTCCGGCGCTGTAGCGCTTATAGAACGCCTCGCGTGCCTTCTGCTGCTGCTTGACCAGCTTGGCGCCCTTCTTTTTGTTGAGCCCACGCTTCTTGCGCACGATCTCGACGCGGTCCTCAAAGGGTGCGGTCACCAACACGGCAATGTGATTAGGGTTGTTACGCAGCAGGTAATCGGACAGGCGACCCTCGATAATGCAGCTCTCGGTCTCGCCCAGGTCCAAAATCACCTGACTTATCTTTTGGAACAACTTGTCCGAGTACGAACGCGCATCGTAGCGGTCGGGCAGAAACGCCATGTTCTCCACGGCCAGACGCTCGTCATAGGCGGCCATCTTATCGAGCGACTCACCCGCGCGCATCGACGCACGCACCAGCAGCTCGTTGTCGTACAGCGGAATTCCCAACTCGTTGGCAAGCATGCGGCCAATCTCGTGGCCCTCGGCGCCAAAGTCGCGCGCGATGGTAATGACCACAGGATTCTTCTTGTTCTCCAGATCGCTCATCGCGATTCCTTTCTCTATGTGACAAAGGGACAGTCCCTTTGTCACATTCATTTTGCCCCCACCTTCGTCCTGGTTTCCCAAGTGCGGCAGATTGCCCCGAAAGAGGAGCGCCGCGTACTAAATGTACGCAAGCGACGATTGAGGGGCAAGATGCCGTGCTTGGGGAAGCAGGACTATGCGGCCACAATGCGACGCTGATATGCCCTCACCAGCAGCGAGATACCAAAGTTGAGCACAAAGTACATCGCAAACACCAGGCCGTAGAGCATAAGCACCTGCGACAGGTCGATCGCGTGGGCCATCACGACGTTTGCCGTGTACATGAGCTCGGCCACGTTAATGCCCGAAAGATACGAGCTGTCCTTGATGACGGTCGTGCACTGGCTAAACAGCGCCGGAATGATCGTCTTAAACGTCTGCGGCAGAATGATATAGCGCATGGTGGCAAAGAAGCCGAAGCCCTGGCTCTGCGCCGCCTCAAACTGGCCGCGCGGAATCGAGTTGAGGCCGCCACGCACAATCTCGGCCATAACAGCGCTGGTAAACAGCGTAAAGGCGATGGTCGAAATCACAATGTCCAAACCCTGCACCGTAAAGTAGATAAACAGGATCCACAGCAAGTTTGGCGTGCAACGGAACAGCTCGATATAGGCGCTCACCAAAATACGGAATGGACGGGGCGCGTAGCTTTTAACGAGCGCCAGCACCGTGCCAAAGATGAGCGAGAAAAAGATCGACAGCGCCGAGATCTCGATCGTCTTAACAAAGCCGCCCCAAATGTAGAGCAGGTTGGTCGCGTTGAAGATTTCCATGCGCTAGGCCTCCTCTACGTTGTCGAGCCCCAGCTCGGCCAGGCTCATGCCGCGCGGGCGCTCCTTGGAGCGGCGC
This sequence comes from Collinsella sp. LCP19S3_F2, assembly GCF_052121015.1. Classification (NCBI taxonomy): domain Bacteria; kingdom Bacillati; phylum Actinomycetota; class Coriobacteriia; order Coriobacteriales; family Coriobacteriaceae; genus Collinsella; species Collinsella sp. LCP19S3_F2. Next base: position 83,667 of record NZ_JBQKFA010000002.1, on the reverse strand, counting down.
TCGAGCCATTGCACCAGCATGGCGAGCGGAAAGCAGATGATGAAATACATAAGGCAGCAGACGATGTATCCCTGCAGGTAACCGTACAGACTCACAAAGTTGTCGGAACGGTACATAAGGTCGCCGCCGGCCACAAGCGCCAGCACCGACGTGTTTTTGACCAGGTTGAGTGCCTGGTTACACAGCGGCGGCAGAATGATCTTGAACGTCTGGGGCAGCACGATGTAGCAGTATGCCTGCGCACGGGTGAAGCCCTGGCTCTGGGCCGCCTCCATCTGGCCACGCGGAACGGCCTCGATACCGGTACGGATGACCTCCGAAATGTAGGCAGCGTGATACAGGCCCACGCCCAAGAAGCCCAGCACAAACGGCGCGATACGCACCGGCTGGTCGGCACCGGTTATGGCCTGCAAAAACTGCGGACCGGCCATGTACATAAAGAGCACCTGCACGGGCAGCGGGGTGTTCTGGTAAAACTCCACGTACACGCGGCTTATGGCGCGCAGAACGCGAGAACGAGTGGTAGAGAACACGCCAAGCAGCGTGCCCAGCACCAGCGACAGCAGCAGGCCGGCAACGACCACCTGCATCGTCACGCCAAAGCCCTCCCAGAAGGGCCCCATGTTTTGGAATGTCGTCGACCAGCGGTCGGCGTCAAACAATCCTTCGAGCATTTGATTCCTTCCTTGGACGATGCGCCTATACAAGACCCCAGGTCTTAACCTCTTGGTCGAGCCAGCCGTCGGCCAGGCGATCGCATATCACCTGATCGACCACGGCCGAAAGATCACAGCCCTTCTTGGTCGCCACGCCGTAGCCCTGCTCGCCAAACTTGACCTCGGGTTGCAGCAGCTCGACGGTCTCGTTCATGTAACCGGCCAGCGTGGAGCGGTCCATGGCAAAGACGTCGATATTGCCGGCATCGAGCGAACTCTTGATGATGGGGTAGCCGCTAAAGGCCCTAAACTCGGGCTTGCAGCTAAAGCCGTTGTCCTTGATCATCTGCTCGATCAGGCCCTGCGTGGTGGCACCCTGGCTCACGCCAATGACCTTGCCGTCCAGGTCCTCAATCGAGGTAAAGCCCGAACGCTTCTTGACCATGAGTCCCACGTAGTCGGTGCGGTACGGCGTCGAGAAATCCCAACTCTTCTTGCGCTCGTCGGTGATGGTGTAGGTCGCCGCGACCACGTCGAGCTGGCCGTTATCGATCAGCGGGCCGCGCGTCTTGGGCGTTACGTCAGTAAACTCGACAAGCTCCTGGGCACGGGCCTCCTTGTAGCTCACGCCAAAGACGGCAGCGGCGATCTGGTAGCACAAATCGACCTCCATGCCCTCAAAGCGGCCCTTGGCGGTGTCGTAATAGCCGTAGCCAGGAACGTCCTTCTTAACGCCAGCATTCAGATGGCCACGCGACTTGATGGCCGCAAGCTTAGACCCCTTGTCGGAGCCCTCGCCGCCGGTGGAGTTGTCGCAACCGGTAAGCGCGGTCCCCGTCAGCGCGAGCATACCGGCGCCCGCCAGCTGCAAAAAGTGACGGCGTGACACGGCCGCCCTCGTCATATCCGTCATGTCCATCACCGCGCCTAGTGCAGAATCTTGGACAGAAACTCGCGGCAGCGCGGGTTCTCGGGGTTATCAAAGAAGTGCTCGGGTGTGCCCTCCTCTAGGATACGGCCATCCTCCATAAAGATGACGCGGTCGGCCACCTGGCGCGCAAAGCCCATCTCGTGCGTCACGCAGATCATGGTGATATCCTCCTGCGCGAGCTCAATCATAACGTCCAGGACTTCCTGGACCATCTCGGGATCGAGCGCCGAGGTCGGCTCGTCAAACAGGATGATGGGCTGCTTGGTGCACAGGGCACGGGCAATGGCGATGCGCTGCTGCTGACCGCCCGAGAGGTTCTGCGGGTACTCGCCGGCCTTATGCGCCATGCCGACGCGCTTGAGCGCGGCGATGGCGATCTCGGTCGCCTCCTCCTTGCTCTTCTTTTGCAGCTTGATGGGCGCGAGCGTCAGGTTGCCCAGCACCGTCATGTTGGGATATAGGTTGAACTGCTGAAACACCATGGAGCTGTACTTGCGAGCCATCTCCAGGTGATTCTTCTTGGTGAGCGGCGTACCGTCGATGATGACCTCGCCCGACGTGGGCTCCTCCAGATAATCGACGCAACGGATGAGCGTGGACTTGCCCGAGCCGGAAGGCCCGATCATTACGAGCTTCTCGCCGCGCTTGACGGTGAGGTTGATATCTTTGAGCACATGCAGGTCGCCAAAGTACTTGTTGAGATGCTTGATCTCGATCATGTCTGCCATGAATATCCCTTCCCTGCGCTTACACGAATTGCTCTATTTTACGGAAAGAACCACGTTTCCGCAGCCCACACTACATTCCCGTAAAGAACCCGCAACCTTCCACCTAGTCATTGAGCGCTCATTGGGGACAGGCTTAAATGAGTACCCAATGAGCGCCGTAATGGGGCAGCTAATTTTGAGCAAACGTCAGCGAAAACCCGTACACGCGAGCAAGGTGACGTGAAATGAAAGGGCGCAGACCTTATGGTCGCGCCCTTGAAATTGAACGTCAGATTGCCGCGTGTACGGGTTTGCAGCGTCGGGTCGTTGCGCGGTTTGGTAAAACCGCGCAACAAATTACGCAAGCTTTGCGCCGACGATCTTTGCCGCGGCCGGTTTATCGAAGTTGCCGCCGGTGGCCTTGCCGAGCGCCCCCATAACCTGGCCCATCTGCTTCTTGGACGTGGCGCCCAGCTCGGCGATGACCTGCTCAATCAGCGCCTCGAGCTCCTCGCCCGAAACCTGGGCGGGCAGCAGGCTCTCCAGAATCTTGACCTGCTCGGTTAGGTTGTCGGTACGATCTTGATCGGTACCGGCCTTGATGGACATCTCCAACGTCTCGCTTGTCTGCTTAATCAGACGCTTGATCATGCTGTTGACGTCTTCCTCGGTCACGTCGCGGCGCTCGTTGACCTCGATGTTCTTAACCTCGGCCTTGACCTGGCGAATGATAGACAGGCGAACCTTGTCCTTGGCCTTCATGGCGGCAATCATTTCCTGCTGCAGCTCTTCGTTGGTCATCTGCAAATCCTCCTCAATAACATGGGCGGCACTCGCACGAGCACCGCCCCTTGATTACTCAGTCGTCGACGAATCGTCGGTCGAGCTCTTGGTGACGCCCTTCAGGCTCACGTTATAGGGCACGTCCTTGGGCATGGGGTTGACGGTAATGTCGGCATCCTTCGTGTACTTCTCCAGCCACTCGTTGTATGCCGTGCCCGATGCCTGGGTCTTCACCACATTGGAAACGTACTTCTTAATAGCCTTGGGCACCTGATTGATGTCATCGACCTGGCCATCGACATGGAAGTAGTCGGTGCACTTGATGATGTGGTAGCCATACGTCGACTCGACCACGTCGCTCACATCGCCCTTGTTAAGGCCCTCGAGCGCCGTCTGGTAGCTGTCGACAAAGGTGGTGAGCTTATCCCAGCCCACGTCACCCTTCTTCTCCTTGGAACCGGTGTCGTCGGAATACTGCTTCACGGCATCCTCAAAGCTCAGCTCGCCGGAGTTGATCTTATCCAGGCACTCCTGCGCCTTGGCCTTGGCGGCGGCCTTGTCCTCGTCGGAAGCGTCGGAATCAACCTTGATCAGGATGTTCGACGAGCGGCGGGCATCGTTGTAGTTAGACAGGTTCTCGTTAATGTAATCGACAATCTCGCTGTCCTTGGGCTTGCTGGTGGGAGCTACGGCATCCTTAAGCTTCTGCTGCGCCAGGCTCTCCTTGAGCGAGTCCTTGTAGGTGTCCTCGGTATAGCCGTAGGTCTTAAGGGTCTCCTTAAAGGTCTTGGCGCCGCCCGCGCTCTTGCAGGCGTCCTTCCAAGCCTTCTCTACTTCCTCGTCCGAAACCGTCACGCCGTTCTCCTTCTGCGCCTGCTGGAGCAGAATCTGCTGCGTATAGGAATCGATGAGCTGTTTGCGGTACTTCTTGGGCGTCAGGTCGTTATTGACCAGGTACTGCGCCCAATCCTTGTCCTTGGTATAGCCGTAAGACGTGCGCATGCTCATGATCTGCTTGGTTACGGTGTCCTCGGTGAGATTGGTTCCGTTGATAGTAGCAGCCACACCGCCGGTCAGTTTGTAACCCGAGTTATTGTTCTCGGTCTGCGACATCAAACCGGAGCACGCCATGGCCGAGACGGAAAGCAGCATCGCCAGCACGCCGATAACCACCAGGACGATCTTGACGGTCTTAGACACGTACGTCTTGCGCTGCTTCTTGCGAGAGCTGGAGGCAGCGCGGGCCTGCTGCTCGGGCGTCGACGCGGCCTCGGAGTTCTTTTTCTTATTTGCCATAGTTGGCCTTTCGCATAACGAATCGAACAAACGTCATTGTGTCACAACGCAGCTCCGCGGCACACCTGGTGCATGGGAGACAGGTTAATCTGCACCATTTTGGTGCAAAGGGGACAGCTCCGGCAGCGAGGGACGTTCCTTTTCTGCCGGCAGTTAGGGACAGTCCCCAAATGCCGGCCCTAGAAGTGGCGGCGGATGGCGTCGACCATGCCCTGGGACGAGGTCTGGCCGAGCACGTCGGCTGCGGCGTCAGCATCCATAAAGATATTCATAAGCGCTTGCAGGGCCTCGACCTGGCCGCCCGGCTCGGCAATACCCAGATTGATGATGATCTGCGCCGGCACGGGGGCACCCATGCCCGCCATAGCATTGAACGTCACGGGCGCGGAGGGCTTAATCACCGCGATATAGGGCTTAGCCACAAACCCCGGATCGGTATGCGGAATGGCAATATTGGCCGCCGGCATGGCGAGGCCCGTGGGATAGATGTCCTCGCGCGTACGGACGGCATCGAGCCAACCGGATGCAATGTAGCCGCGCGGAGCAAGCTCGCCCTCGAGTCGCGCAAACACCTCATCCGGCGTCGCGCACTCCCAATCAAAAAACACCAGCTCAGGCGCGAATAGCATCTCGGCGTTATCCGCCATACCGTCCTCCAAAGTTGCATGAGGTTCACAATGCCCCATATGATAGCGAAACCAGACAGGCAAGGTTAGCCGAGGATCCCAATCATCTCGAGTGCGCGGGCAGGCGTCAAGCACACCTCGGGCATCGCCTCCAGCATGCGCCGGTCGCTCGTGACCACGTAGTCAACATCTGCCGTCTCGCCCGAAGCGATGATGAGGTTGTCTTCGAGATCCGGCATGCGCTTGCCAAGCATGCGCGCCATCTCGCACTCTGCCAACGAAAGCGGAGAGGCAGTTGCCACCTGCATCATGTGCTCGATGCAGGCCCATGACGCCGAGGTAAACGGCACGTTAATCCCATTCGCATTCCGCCGGGCCAGACGCCGAGGCAGGATATAGAACACATCCTTTGCCGTCGTGGGCGTGTACAGAAGGTCAATCTTTCCCGCCTCGGCCAGTTCAACTAATCTCTTCGCTTCGTCGAACGCCCCCTCTTGCAGGTAATAATCGAGCCAAACGTTCGTATCTACCAAGAGATGCTTTGCCTCGATCATCGACAATTCGCCTCAATATCGGCAATCATCGTGTCATACATATCATCTCGTACGGCATCCCAGTCTTCCGCAGATGATCCAACTGGCGCAAAATCCGAAGCATTTAGCCCCAGCGATGAAAAAGCTAGGCCACACCCCTGCTCAGCCAGGCTCTCCGCGCGGGGCGCCTCGCGCTTATCCGTCACCATAAATCCCGGCAACGCTTGATGCTCGACAAGATAGGCCCAAAGCGCACGAACGGCATCGCTCGGCCCCAATCCATTGCGTGTCAGGACCGCATCGCCACCAGCCTTGAGCATAGGATCGATTCGTGTGTTGAGCTGCACCGTTGCTGCACCCATAGCGGCTCCTCTCTACTTGCTAGCAGTATAGCAAACATAAAAGGCCACGCAAAAGGGCCCCGCCCACACACGGACGAGGCCCTATCGGATTTCTTGGAATGGGAATGGTGCCCGTCACGTTATCCAGAGCCCAAAATCAAAGAGGTATTAAGCTGATTGGGGCACATGTGATTCCATATGCCCCAATCAGCTTTTTGATAGTTTACGTCGCAAGGAAAACCAAGCGAATCCTTTTACGCACGATGCCGCGCCGCATCAATTGCCACCCTGCCGCTCTCCAACACATGGACGCGGCCGTCGGCGAGCATCTGCACGACTTCGGGATACAGCACGTGCTCGATCGCATGGATGTGCTCCTCGAGCGTGTCGACATCCCAACCTTCCTCAACAGCCAGCGCGCGCTGGGCGATGATGGGACCGTTGTCGTAGATCTCGTTGGCAAAATGCACAGTCACACCGGTCACCTTGACGCCGCGCGTAAAGGCATCGTCGATCGCATGCGCACCGGTAAAGCTCGGCAGCAGCGCCGGATGCAGATTGACAACGCGGTTGGGGAACGCCGCCAGCAGCGGCGTATGCACCATTCGCATGTAGCCAGCCATGACCACATACTCGCAGCCGCGCTCGAGAAGCTCGTGCGCAATAATCTCGTCGGCGGCGATAGGGTCGGCGTAGACATCCTTGGAGAGCGTCAGCGTCTGGATACCCGCACGCTCTGCACGCTGCAGGCCCTTGGCCGAAGGACGGCTCGACACCACGAGCTCGATCGAAGCATTGAGCTTGCCGGCGGCGATCAGGTCGACGAGCGCCTGTAGGTTGGTGCCCGAACCGCTGATGAGCACGCCGATCTTGAGCGGCTCGGTGGTATCGGTGCCGGTCGGACGGGTATAGGGCGCAAAACCCAGGCCCTCGGCGGCAGCCGTCTGCTCGTTAGCGCTCATCGGAGTACACGACCTTACCGGAGCCCTCGACGCATTCGCCCACGCGGAACGGCTTCTCGCCCAGCGCGACCAGGGCATCGGTTACCGCGGCCTCGTCTTCGGGAGCGACAATCAGGCACAGGCCGACGCCCATGTTGAAGGTCTTGCATGCCTCGTTGGGCGTAAGCTCGGCCTGGTGCGAAACATAGGTGATGACGGGCGGAACGTCCCAGCCCATCTCGGCGCCATTGCGGGTGACCACGGCGTCGACGTCGTCGGCCAACGCACGGTTAAGGTTCTCGGTGATGCCACCGCCGGTGATATGAGCGATGGCGTGCACCGGAGCGCCGCCGCGGAGCAGCTCAAGAATCGGCTTGACGTAGATGCGCGTGGGGGCCAGCAGAGCGTCTGCCAGTGATGCGCCGCCGAGCTCCTCGAGCGGACGGCTCAGCTCCTCGGCCTTAGCGGCGGCCTCGGGCGTACCCGGCTTGATGCCGTCAACGCCGATGACTTTACGCACGAGCGAGTAGCCGTTGGAGTGCACGCCGGTGGAGGGAAGGCCCAGAATCACGTCGCCGGGGCGGACGTTGGCGGGGTCGAGCATCTTGGGACGGTCGACGACACCCACGGTAAAGCCGGCGAGGTCGTAGTCGGCGGGAGCCATGACGCCCGGGTGCTCGGCCATCTCGCCGCCCACGAGCGCGCAGCCCGCGAGCTTGCAGCCGTCTGCCACGCCCTTGATGATCTTTGCCATGTGCTCGGCCTCGATGTGGCCGATGGCAACATAGTCCAAAAAGAAGAGCGGCTCGGCGCCCGAAGCCAAAATGTCGTTGACGCACATGGCGACCAGGTCCTGGCCCACCGTCTCGTGACGGTCCATGATCTGGGCGAGGACGAGCTTGGTGCCCACGCCGTCGGTACCGCTGATCAGGATCGGGTCTTCCATATCCTTAAGCGCGGCGGCCGAGAACAGGCCGCCAAAGCCACCGATGCCACCGATAACCTCGGGACGGTTGGTATCCTTAACCATTTGCTTAATAGCGTCGACGGCGCGGCCGCCCTCGGCGGTATCGACGCCGGCATCCTCATACGTCACATGCTTGCTGTCGCTCATCTGAGCCTTCCTCTCCCACTACCGTTTGACACACAGACGCCAAACAGTGCTCATAGTTGCGTTCATATCGGCGCACACCGCAGCGGTGCGCGCCGTCATATCAACAAAACAGCAGATAAAACCTGCCAAAATAAACCTGTCCCTAAATGGCAGGTTCTAGGCCTCGCCGTGCTTCTCTTCCCAGCTGCGGTCATCGTATTTCTCGACCACGGCGTTGTCGCCAAAGTGCAGCGGCTTATCCAGGTTGCGGGGCTTAAAGCCCTCCATAAACTTGTCGCGGCCAAAGCTCTCGGGAATCGCCACGGGATAACGGCCGGTAAAGCACGCATCGCAGTAGCCGCCCTTGGGCATGACCTTCAGCAGGCCCTCGACCGAAAGGAAGGCCAGCGAATCGGCGCCAATGTACTCGCAGATCTCATCGACCGTCTTGTTAGCGCTGATGAGCTGCGACTGCACGTCGGTATCGATGCCGTAGAAGCACGGCCAGATGACCTCGGGCGAGTTGATGCGGATGTGAATCTCCTTGGCGCCGGCGTTGCGCAGCATCTTGACGAGCTGCACCATGGTGGTGCCGCGAACGATGGAGTCGTCGATGACGACCAGGCGCTTGCCCTCGATATTGTCGCGCAGTGGATTGAGCTTCATGCGCACGCCCATGGCACGCAGCTCCTGCGTGGGCTCGATAAACGTACGGCCCACATAGCGATTCTTGATGAGGCCCTCGCCAAAGGGAATGCCGCTCTCGCGCGAATAACCCTCCGCAGGCGGCAGACCGGAGTCGGGCACGCCGATGACCAGGTCGGCATCGACGGGCTCCTCGTGTGCCAGCTGACGACCCATGTCGTAACGGCAGGCGTAGACGCTCTTGCCGTTCATGATGGAGTCGGGGCGGGCAAAGTAGACCTGCTCAAAGATGCAGTTAGCGGGCTCTTCGGCAGCGGGCACACCCTGCTCGGATACCAGGCCCTCGGCACTGATGCGCAAGATCTCGCCGGGACGGACATCACGGACATACTCGGCGCCCACGATATCGAGTGCACATGTCTCGGAGGCAACGACCCAGCCGCCAGCGCGCGTGACATGAGCGGCAGCGTCGACCGTCGCGGCGTCGTCTTGCGACGGTAGCTGCGAAACGGATGCGGCGTCGGCCTGGTCCAGGCCCTCGTCCACGAGCTTACCCAGCACCAGCGGACGAATGCCATGTGGGTCGCGGAAAGCGTAGAGTGCCTGCTCGTTGATGAGCGTCATGGCGTAGCCGCCGCGCACGAGCTCCATGGTCTTGCGAATGCCCTCGCGCAGGTGGCCCGTACGCTGGGTAAAGTAGCCAATGAGCTTGGTCGCGACCTCGGAATCCGAATTGGAGAGGAACGGCACGCCGAGCTCGATCAGCTGGCGGCGCAGCTCGTCAGTGTTAACCAGGGTGCCGTTGTGCGCAAGCGCGATGATGACGCTGTTGATGGTGGAAAGATGCGGCTGCGAGGCTTCCCAGCTCTTGGCGCCGGCGGTGCCATAGCGCACGTGGCCCACAGCCAACTGGCCGGAGAGCGTCGACAGGTCGGCGTTGGAGAACACGCGATCGAGCAGTCCCAGGTCTTTGCGAACCATAACCGTGCCGCCATCGCCCACGGCGATTCCCGCCGATTCCTGGCCGCGATGCTGCAGCGCACGCAGACCAAAGTACGTCAGTCGAGCCACGTCGCGATCGGGTGCCCACACACCAAAGATGCCGCATTCCTCATGCAGCTGGTCGGAGTCCGGATCATACGTCGACATGGTCGTCACCCGTCCCGTAGCACGCTCGGCCGCGCGGATGGTTTCTTGAGACATGGCATCCCCTCAGAGCCTCGTTATTTGGCGTTACCTGCCCTATTATACGCACGGCAAGACAAGCACTCCCGCGCATGAACAGCGGTTTTTAAAAGCCCACCGAGCTTATTATCCGTTTTGCGACCAAACATTTTATTGGGTAGTCCACTCTCAGGGGCAACGGCCTCGAAGACTTCCCGTGCGCCGTGTCTCGCCCGCGCTAGGGGCTACATTGTTGCAATTGGGACGTTCGTCCTGTCTTTTAGCTGGTCGTCGGCGTATCCTTGTAGGCTACTACAAGACGAGAAAGGTAGCGTATGGATCGAAATCAACTCGACCCCAGTGTCCCCAGCACCACGGAGGCCAAGAAGATCCCCCTTATCATCAAGGTCTACGCAGTCCTGTGCACCCTATCTGGCGTGGGCACGCTCCCGTCAGTCGCCGTCTTTATGTGGCGGGTCATCACCGCACTCATTAACGGCAACGTCGCCGCTAAGCTCGGTGATAACACCCTGGTCGCGGTTGGCCTTATCGTCGCCGGCATTATGCTCTCGGCGGCAAGCGCGATCATCTTGATCGTCTTTGGCCTGGACCTCATCAAGGACCAGCGGCGCAATGCCGCCCGCCTGTCTTACGTCCTCATCGCATTTACCGTCGTGGAGCTTTTAGTTGACGTGATGCTCCAGGGTATCGGACCCTTCCTGCTGCGCCCCGCCGTCCAGCTTGTCATCCTCATTGCGCTGTCGGCCACCGTCGACCCCACGCTACGCCAGGAGCGCGAACTGCAGCGCCGTCTGCAAGAGATGCTCGACCGCGATGCCGCCGCCGAGGGGATGCTCGGCCGCGACGAAACCGGCGAGGGCTACATCAAGCTCAACTACTTCAACCTGTTCTGGGTATTCTTCGTCTGCAGCGTGTTAGGTCTCATTCTCGAGGAAGTCTGGCATATGGTCGTCGTCGATCCCGGCGTCTATCAGGACCGTGCCGGTATGCTATTTGGCCCCTTTAGCCCCATCTACGGATTTGGCGCGGTGCTCATGACCATGGCGCTCAACCGCTTCTATAAAAAGAATCCTCTGATCATTTTCCTGGTAAGTGCCCTGATCGGCGGCGCTTTCGAGGTGTTTGTAGGCTGGTTTATGCAGACCTCATTTGGCGTGGTGTCGTGGAGTTATTCACACATTAGGCTATTCGGCATGCCCGATCCCATCGCGGTATTGACCGGGGGACGCACATGCACGCCGTTTGCCTGCATGTGGGGCCTGGGTGGCCTCATCTGGATCAAGGTCTTGCTGCCGCGCCTGCTTAAGCTCATCAATATGATTCCATGGAAACGCCGCTACTCTGCTACCGTCATCCTGACCGCCGTCATGTTGATCGACGGCGTCATGACGTTGCAATCGCTCGACTATTGGTATCAGCGCGTCAACGGAACCGTTCGAAATATTCCCGTCGCACAGTTCTATGACAAGCATTTCGATAACGAATATATGGAGAACCGTTTTCAGAGTATGACCATGAGCCCCAAGGACGCCACACGCGTGTAGCAAACGCCAGAGCAAAATAGCTCCAACACATCAAAGCCCGCTGGCAGATCTACATGAACTGCCGGCGGGCTTTCGCTATAGACAGACTCGGATTGCCGACGAGGCCTTACGCCTCGCGCTCGACCTCGCTCACGCACTCGTTCTTGATGGTGCCGACGAGCGACTGCAGCGCATCGACCACATGCGGGCGGATATCCCCTCCAATAAGTACAAGCATGATGTCATCGCCCACGGCAAGCTCACCGCTCGCCAGCCATACGCGCACATAGCCGATGCCGGGCATCGCACGCGTCGCTTCGATGGCAGACCGTACCTTGTCGGCGTCGTAGCCAAACACCATGCCGCTTACTTTATGACCCGGCGCCACGCCATCGGTCTTGACACCACGGGCCTCAGACTTGGGCGTTGCGCGCACCACGCCGTTATGCGTCAGGTACATACCGCACGCCGGTGCCGAGGCGTCGGCCTTGGCCTCGCGCAGCCAGACATCGACCGAAGGCATCATCTTGCCATTCTCAAGCATCATTTCCCCTTATTGTCGTCGAGTAGCCTTGGGGCGGAGTTCCTTATAGCTACCCTTCGATTACCAGCCAGATTCTCTGTCAAACAGAATGAGAGCGACTAAAAGATCCCCGTCCCAAATTAGCCACCCTCGGGCAATTTATTCTTCAACCGGCGTGAGCACCATCACGGCACGCGTGTCGCTAAAGGAAAGGGAGCGGCAGGTGATGAGCGTTACGGCCTTGGTTGCCGAAGACGCACGATCACTCGCATCATAGGCCTTCGCCGATGCTCCATCCAGCATTTCGGAAAGATAGTTCTTTAGACCGTCTTCGCCATCGAAGCTCGGTGTGCGCGCTTTGTTATACGTATCCTCGACAATCTTGGTCACGAGCGGCTTGAGTTTATACGTACCGTCGCGCGTAATGTAGTACACATACTCGATGCTATCGAACTTTGCCTGGTCGGTTGTGTCCGAAATAATGTTGAACATCGAGCCGTCGTTCATATGATGGCCATAGATCGTGGTCTGCTGGTCCACCATACCGGGGGCCGTATCGTCGCAGTCCAGGAAAATTGCACCGGAAGCGTTGGATGTACCGTCAAACAACGTGTTGAGGTACTTGGAGTTATTGTTGGCCTGAACCACCGGATAATTGATAGTAGTATCCGGAACGTAAATCCAGCCGACAATCTCGGGGTTCGTCTGCGCAAGGGCATCAAAATCAACGACGGGGATGCCGCTGCCATCCTTATCGCTCACATATTGTTTCTCGATCTTTGCATACGAGTCGCTTGCCTGTTTGTAGCCAATTTGCGCATTGATGTAGATAGCCGCTGCGGCAACAATCAATCCGATTCCGACAATGATGAGCAAGATAGGGAAAATCGACCGACGTTTTTTGCGCGGCTGTTGGACATGTCCCGCCGAGTCCTTATGGGCCGGTGGCGTAGTACGCTGCGGCGATTTCGCCGTGCTATACGCCGAAGGACGGTATGCGGCAGGCGTATTCTGGCGCTGGCGGCGCTGCCCTGTCGGCACCACGGGGCGTGGGGCACGGGCATGCTGGGGAGAGGATGCCCGACCCTGCTGAGGCGCACGGCTGTCAGCGGGCTTTGAAGGGTCGGGGATTTGAGAGGACCTAAAACGTTTTCCCTGATAGTCGGACATAACTCTCCTTATGGCACAAAAGGAATGGTGGCGATCTTACGCGTCAGCCATCTCCTGTTTCATTTTCTCAATGACCGTACGATACTCGGGGTCGCAAGCACCCAGAATCTGTGTGGCGTAGATAGCGGCGTTCTTGGCGCCGTTGATGGCAACACAGGCTACGGGCACGCCCGAAGGCATTTGCACCATCGACAACAGCGAATCCATGCCGCCCAGGTCACTCGTCTTCATAGGAACACCGATAACCGGCAGCGGCGTAAAGGCAGCCACGACACCGCCCAAGTGAGCGGCCTTGCCGGCGGCGGCGATAATCACCTTGATACCGCGATCGGCAGCAGTCGAAGCCCACTCGTGAACCTTCTCCGGCGTGCGGTGCGCGCTTGCGATCACGAGCTCATAGGGCACGCCCAGCGCCTCGAGCTCGGCGGTGCAGCCTTCCATAACGCCCAGATCGGACTTGGAGCCCATGATGATCCCGACAACCGGCTTCTGATCTGCCATAAATAAAGACCTCCTGTTGAGAGCGGTGACGCGGCGAATCCGCGACCCTTAACTACTGAGAGTAGTATAGCCGCTCCCGTCCCTGCGGTCTGTGGGTGCTCTGCAGCGGCCCGGTGTTTTCATCTTCACTCCGGTTGCTACGCAAAGTCGCTCAGCTAAATAACCCAGCCCGCCGCGGGGCACCCGGGGACCTACCGGATATTGCCATGACGTACGTTGGCTGATTTGGTTTGGAATGGGAGGTTGACGAGGCTGAAAGTCCCTCCTACATAACGTGGGCGCCGTCGTTCGAATGAACGACGGCGCCCACACTCAATTTTATTCAGCCCTAGTCATCGCGCAAAGTCCCTTCGACAGCGCACGGTGCAGCAAAGTCACCGCAGGCCGGGGCGGGAGGGGCCGAGTTTCCTCCTGAGCGACTCTGCTTGCAGCCGGAGCGAAAGGGGGAAATCTCGGCCCCTCCCGCCCCGGCCGACCAGGTCACATTACACCGTGTACTGCGGCAGGTCCTGCAGGGCGATGACGTCCATGCCCATGTCGTTGGCGCTGCCGTGGCCCTGCTGGTCCTCGCGCACCGCTTCGATAGCACTCACGTAGGTGTTGGCGGCAGACATCGCCGTCACGCAGGTCACGCCGCGGCGCACCGCCTCGGTGCGCAACAGATAGCCGTCGCCGCGCGAGCCCGGGCCGTACGGCGTATTGATGATCACCGCGATCTTGCCATCGGCGATAAGGTCACCGATGTTGGGGCGCTCGCCGTCGTGCGGGCCGCTGATCTTTTCCACGACCTCGCACGTCACGTTGCCTCCGCGCAGCACGCGCGCCGTACCCTCGGTAGAGCAGATGTCAAAGCCCAGATAGCGCAGGATACGGGCGACCGAAAGGATATGGCGCTTGTCGCGATCGCACACGCTAATGAACACCTTGCCAGCGCTCGGATCGGGCAGCTTGTAGTCAATCGCCAGCTGTGTCTTGGCGTATGCCTCGGGATAGCTCTTGGCGACACCCATGACCTCGCCCGTCGACTTCATCTCGGGCCCCAGGATAACGTCGGCTCCCGGGAAACGGCCCCAGGGCATAACGGCTTCCTTCATGCAGAAGCAGTCCAGCTGGCGCTCGTCGCTCGGCAGGCCCAGGCTCGCGATGGAATCGCCCGCCATGATGCGCGCCGCGCACTTGGCCAGCGGCACGCCGGTGGCCTTGGAGATAAACGGCACGGTACGGCTTGCGCGCGGGTTGGCCTCGATCACGTAGACGGTCTCGCCCTTGATGGCATACTGCACATTGACCAGGCCGCGAACTCCCAGCGCCATCGCGATGCGGCGCGTGGTCTCGCGGAGCTTCGCCTGCAGACTCTCGCTAAAGCTAAACGGCGGAATGCAAGTCGCGGAGTCACCGGAGTGGATACCGGCCTCCTCGATATGCTCCAGAATACCGCCGATGTAGACCTCCTCGCCGTCGCACAGGGCATCGACATCGGACTCGATCGCGCCCTCCAGGAAGCGGTCGAGGTACACCGGGTAGTCGGGGCTAATGCGGGCAGCCTCGGCCATGTAATCGTGCAGATGCTCGGCATCGTAGGCGATCATCATGCCGCGGCCGCCCAACACATAGCTCGGACGAACCAGCAGCGGGTAGCCGATATGCGCGGCCACGGCCTCGGCCTCCTCAAACGAGGTGGCCTGACCCGCCGGCGGGTACATAATGCCCAGCTTGTCGAGCAGGGCGGCAAAGCGCTCGCGGTCCTCGGCAAAATCGATGGCATCGGGCTTGGTACCCATGATGTTCACGCCGCTCTCCTCGAGCATGCGCGCCAGCTTAAGCGGGGTCTGGCCGCCGAGCGTCACCACGACGCCGTCGGGGCGCTCAACATCGATAACGTCCATGACGTCCTCGTAGGTGAGCGGCTCAAAGTACAGACGATCGGACGTGTCGTAGTCGGTCGAGACGGTCTCGGGGTTGCAGTTGACCATGATGGTCTCGAAGCCACGGGCCGCCAGCGCGTAGCTCGCGTGCACGCAGCAGTAGTCAAACTCGATACCCTGGCCGATACGGTTGGGGCCGGCACCCAGAATCATCGCCTTGGGCTTATCTGCCGGCGTGGTCTCGTCGGGGGCAACGCACTTCTTGGCGACCGGGCTCGTGCGGTAGATGTTTTCGTAGGTCTTGTAGTGATACTCCGTGGCACTCGAGAACTCAGCAGCGCAGGTGTCGACCGTCTTCATGCTGGGAACCACGCCCAGGCCCTTACGGTAAGCGCGAACAAAGCGCTCGTCCGAGCCGGTCAGCGCGGCAATCTCGGCATCGCTCGTGCCATACTGCTTGAGCAGGCGCATCGCGTCGGCGTCGATGTCCTCCACGCGCAGGCCGCGAATGCTCTCCTGGACCTGCACCATATCGTTGATACGGTTGAGATACCACGGATCGATGCCGCAGATGGCGTGGATGCGCGCGACATCCCAGCCACGACGCAGGGCCTCGACCACAAAGAAGATGCGGTGCTCAGTCGGGGTGCCCACGGCCTGAGCGAGCTCGTCGTCGCTCAGCTTATCGGCACCTTCCTTGCCACCAGCGCAAATGCCCTGATGCCCGTCCTCCAGCGAGCGCATGGCCTTGCCAAAGGCCTCCTCAAAGGTGCGGCCGATCGCCATGATCTCGCCCACGGCTTTCATGCGCGTTGTGAGCGTGGGGTCGGTACCCTTGAACTTCTCAAAGGCAAAGCGCGGCACCTTGACCACACAGTAGTCGATCGTGGGCTCAAAGCAGGCAGGCGTGGCTTTGGTGATGTCGTTGACGATCTCGTCGAGCGTGTAGCCCACGGCCAGGCGAGCGGCGGCCTTGGCGATGGGGAAGCCCGTGGCCTTGGAGGCCAGTGCGGACGAACGGCTCACGCGCGGGTTCATCTCGATGACGATCAGGCGACCGGTCTGCGGGTTCACGGCAAACTGCACGTTGGAGCCACCGGTCTCGACGCCGATCTTCTCCAGAATGGCGAGCGAGGCGACACGCATGCGCTGATACTCAAGGTCGGAGAGGGTCTGCGCCGGCGCCACGGTGATGGAGTCGCCGGTATGCACGCCCATGGGGTCGAGGTTCTCGATGGAGCACACGATGATGCCGTTGCCGGCGTGGTCGCGCATGACCTCCATCTCGTACTCTTTCCAACCCTCGATGGACTCCTCGACCAGTACCTCGTGGGCGGGCGAAAGCTCAAGGCCTTGGCTCACGATGGAGACGAGCTCCTCGCGGGTGTGCGCGATGCCGCCGCCGGCGCCGCCCAGGGTAAAGCTCGGGCGCAGCACGCAGGGATATCCCACGCGCTCGGCGATGGCCTCGGCGTCGGCCACGCTGTAGGCATAGCCCGAGCGCGCGACCTCCAGGCCGATCTCGGCCATGGCCTCGTTAAAGAGCTTGCGGTCCTCGCCGCGCTCGATGGCGGCAAGGTCGCAGCCGATCATCTCGACGCCGTACTGGTCGAGCGTGCCGTCCTTTGCCAGCTCGACGGCGGCGTTCAGACCGGTCTGGCCGCCCAGCGTGGGCAGCAGCGCGTCCGGGCGCTCCTTCTTGATCACGCGCTCGATAAATTCGGCGGTGATGGGCTCGACATAGGTGCGGTCGGCCAGTCCCGGGTCGGTCATGATGGTCGCCGGGTTGGAGTTGACCAGGATGACCTCAAAGCCATCCTCCTTGAGCACCTTGCAGGCCTGGGCGCCGGAGTAATCGAACTCGCAGGCCTGGCCAATGACGATGGGACCCGAGCCAATGACGAGGATACGCTTGATGTCAGTACGCTTAGGCATGTTAGTTCTCCTCGGTCTCAGTCGTGGCGGAACCATTGTCGGCAAAGTTCCAGCCCTGCAGGCGGTCCTTCGCGGTGTCGATGTCCAGGTAGTTCTCCTCGCCGTCCATGAGTCGCGTAAAGGCGGTAAAGAGATAGTGGGCATCGGTGGGACCGGGCGAGGCCTCGGGGTGGTACTGGACCGAGAAGCACGGGGCGTCGAGCAGCTGAATGCCCTCGGCGGTGCCGTCGTTGAGGTTCACGTGCGTCAGGCGAATGCGGCCAAAGCGCTCGTTCATCACGACGGGCGCGATACCACGGCGCACCCAGACGCGCAGATCGCCGTCGGCCGCATGCTCGGTCTCGCCGCCCGAAAGTTCGGGGACAAGCTTGCCCAAGCTGGGGAACAGCAAGCCAAAGCCGTGGTTTTGCGCGGTAATTTCCACGCGGCGGCTGACCAGGTTCATAACCGGCTGGTTACCGCCACGGTGACCGAATTTGAGCTTTTCCATCTGGGCACCGCATGCCAAGCTGATCATCTGGTGACCCAGGCAAATGCCAAAGACGGGCACCTTGCCGATCAGCTGCTGCACCTGCTCGTAGGTCTCTACCACGGCATCGGGGTCGCCGGGGCCGTTGGACAAAAAGACGCCATCGGGATTCATGTCGAGTACCTGACGCGCGGGTGTATCCCACGGCACGACGGTGAGGTCGCAGTCAGCACGGACCAGACCCTCCAGGATGCCACGCTTGACACCGCAGTCGTACGCGACCACGTTGTGGCGGGCGGGAGCGGGGGCCGCAAGCGCAAAGCCATGCTCGGCGGGCAGATCGCTCCCGGCGAACGGATGGGGCGCAGGGCAGCTCACGGTCTTGACCAGGTTCTCCCCCACCAGCGTGGGAGCAGAGGCCAAGCGCTCGGCAAGCTCGTCGATGTCGAGGACCTCGGTCGAGATAATGCCCATCTTGGAGCCATTGTCGCGCAGGTGGCGCACCAGGGCTCGGGTGTCGACGCCCTCGATAGCGACGATGCCGTGTGCGCGCAGGTACTCCGGCACGCTGACGGCCGAGCGCCAGTTAGAAGGCGTGGCACACATGTCGCGCACGACCATGCCGCGCATGGCGGGAGCACTCGCAGGGCGCACGTCATCGCCGGGGAAGGCGGACTGGACATCGGTCTCGTCGATGCCATAGTTGCCAATCTGCGGATAGGTCATGGTAACGATCTGGCCAGCATAGCTCGGGTCGGTCATAACCTCAAAGTAACCCTCGAGTGAGGTATTGAAGCAGACTTCGCCGGTCGCGGTGCCCTCGGCACCACATGCACGGCCATAAAAAATGGTCCCATCCTCAAGGTACAGGATGCAGGGACCGCAAGCACCCTTGCTGGTTTTGGCCAGCATGCGCTGGCACAGTTCGCTGGGCGCGATGGTGCGGGCGGCAGCGCCCGCAATATGGTTGTTCGCCATAGTTCTCCTTCCCGGTCTCTCGGGACCGGCTTAAAGGTGTGTAGTTAGGCCTCGCGGTATTTTAACCGTAAGTATGCCGTATGGCGTTAATTACATAGAATTGTTTACAAAATGATAATTATGACTTCTTATGCATAATGATTTTCTGGGACGGGATTAAAAAATCATTCTGAAAGCAGAGCTTTGTCGCTGAGTAGTCAATTTGGGACGGGGCTATTTTAGCTGCCCCGTCCGTCAATCAACCCAACCGTCGTGCCACCAGCCGGGGTAGCTAAAATAGCCCCGTCCCAAATTGACTACTCGCCAACCGCATACATGACAGAATAATTTTTTAATCCCCGTCCCAGAAAAATCATCCCGCGTGGGCTTGCGGCTCACGCGGGATGTCATCGTTCTATGTGGCTGCGGACTACTTTTGCTTGTCCTGCTCAAGTAATTCGGACGGGGTGCGGCCAAGCTTGCCGCCACGGAAAATCTCGCGGCCGTGCAGGCGGTGCTCCAGGTCACGTTCGGCCTTTTCCTCGTCAATCTTAGTCTGGCTCACCGCCGGGTCCTCGATGAGCGACGATACCGAGTTCACCTGTTTCTGAATGCGCTCGGCAATGGTTTCATCCATGCTCACGATACGCATCTTCCAGTCGATATTGGTGGCGTTAGAAGAGCTCTTGGTCCAGACGAATGTCAGGATGGCGCTCTGGTGGCCCTGGGCGGGAAACATGCCAAAGAAGGAATCATGCTGAATCCTGCTGTCCTCGTCGATATAGGCGTGGACGTTATACACCACACGGTCAATCTTGTCGTTGAGCAGGGCATTGGTTGCGAGCGCCGCCGCCTGAATCTGACCGTTGGACAGCAACTCGAGTTCATTGGCAGAAGACGTGTCCAGCACCGTCACCTCAACCGTGCCCGTACCCTCGTCGGCCTCGTCGACGGTAAAATCGAGCGGGAACTGTGTAAAGCCGTTGCCCCATTCAAGTCCACCTTTGAGCGCGGTCGAGACGGTATCCACCGAAACGCTCTCGGAGAGGTTCGCGGTGTTCAGGCGTCGCATCACGCCGTAGCCGATCTGCATGCCCACAATCAGCACCAGGATGCCGATAACAACGACCATGGCAGTCTTCGTAATGGTATGGCTCACCTGCGAACCCGAAGGATCGTCCTCGGACAGCGGGTCGATATGTTTTGCCTGGCTCGCGCGATCCTCGCTGCGCAGCCGCGCCAGTGTCGCCTTGTCACCGCGTTTGACGGCAGACTCTTTCTCGCGCATGCGCTCGGTACGCTTTTTGGCGAGTGTAGGATCCAAGACGCCGGATGCATCGATTTCGGAGAATAACTCCGTCACTTCTTCCGGAGTCAGATGGTTCTTATCAGCCATAACCTTCCTGTCATATCAATCAGTCGAGCTCGTGCGCACGCGCACCTTCGAACTGCATTCGATAGTAACGGGCATAAGTGCCGCCACGGGCGAGAAGCTCCTCGTGCGTGCCACGTTCCACAACGCGACCATGCTCAACCGTCGCAATCTCGTCGGCATGCTTAATGGTCGAGAGACGGTGAGCGATGATGATCGTGGTGCGGCCACGAGCCAAGCGCTCGAGCGACTCCTGCACTGCCTCCTCGCTCTCGTTATCCAGAGCACTGGTCGCCTCATCCAAAATAAGGATCTTGGGATTTTTGAGAAACACGCGCGCGATGGCGACGCGCTGCTTTTGACCACCAGAAAGACGGCTGCCGCGCTCGCCCACCACGGTGTCATAGCCCTGCGGAAGCGACTCGATAAAAGCATCGATGTTGGCGCGATGGGCCGCCTCGGCGATTTCTTCTGCCGTGGCGCCCGGCTTGCCATAGGCGATGTTCTCGCCAATCGTTCCGTCGAACAGATAGACATCTTGCTGCACCAGGCCGATGGATTGGCGCAGGCTACGCTGCGTCACGTCGCGCACATCCTGGCCGTCAATGCTAATGGAGCCGGCGGCAACGTCGTAAAAGCGCGGCAACAGCGAACAAGTCGTTGATTTGCCGCCGCCCGAGGGACCAACCAAAGCGATGGTTTGACCGGGCTTAATGGACAGATCCATATGGTCGATAACGGGACGCGTCCCGTCGCCCGCGCCCAGCTCGACATCCTCGTAGCTAAAGCACACGTCGCGATACTCAACAGCGCCGGCCGTCACCTGCAGATCCGCAGCACCCGGCTTATCCTGAATATCGGGGACAGTCGAGAGCACCTCGTCCATGCGCTTAAAGCCGGCGATGGCTTTCTGATACGTCTCGGCCGAATTGACGAGTGTCTCAAGCGGCGTGCAGAACAGCGAAATGTAGAGCGCGAAGGTTGCCATATCGACCGCCTGCAGCTGGCTTTGGGCAACGAGCCAACCGCCCAGCAGCACCACGATTACATAGAGCACGCCCGAGAGCAGACCATACGTCGCGGTGTAGACGCCCATGGCGTGATACATGTTTTCCTTGGACGAAAGGTAGCGATCGTTAGAGGCACGGAACTTAGAGCGTTCGGTCTGCTCATTGGCAAAGCTTTTGACCACACGCATGCCCGCCAGCGAATCCTGCAGCTGCGCATTGATGCCGCTGATCTTTTTGCGGTTATCGCTAAAGACCTCGCGCATGCGCATATTCTGCCAAAACATAATGACCGCGAACACCGCCGTCACCACGGCCATGGCGAGCGCGAGCACCGGCGCAATGGTAAACAGAATCACAAACGAGCCAATGATCTCGATACCGCAAATAATGATCCATTCGGGCACGTGGTGCGCCGCCTCGCAGATATCGAACAGGTCGTTGACCACGCGGCTCATCATGTCACCCGAGCTGTTGCGATCAAAGTACGCAAAGCTAAAACGCTCGTACTGATCGAACAAGTCCTCGCGCATCTTGGACTCCATGCGCGCGCCCATCACGTGGCCCCAATAGCTCACAAAGTAGCGGCAGGCGCAGCGGGTGGCATACATCAGCACCAGTCCCACCGCGATCATACCGAGCGCCTGCATAATGGCAGTCTGGCCCTGGGTAAACAGCCCGCCGCACAGATTGCGCAGGATAATGGGAAACGCCAGGTCAATGGCGGCGAGCACCAGGGCGCAAATGGTATCGGCAACAAAAAGCCCCATCTGGGGCTTGTAGTAAGACAGAAAACGCTTCAGCATGTGATCCTCAAAGAAATATCAGCAACGTAAGACCCTGGGACAAAGCAATCAGTAGCACTTGTCCCAGGGCTATCCCCACTCGTTACAGCTCAGAACCACCAAGGCGGTGTGCGATGCTGTCGCAGGCAAGCGCGCCCACGACGGTCTTGGCGTCCTCGATCTTGCCGTCGAGCACGGCATCGATCAGCTCGTGCAGCGGCACCAGGTCAACGTTGACAAACTCGTCATCGTCGGGGTTGGGCGCATCGAACTCGAGCTTGGTGGCAAGGTAGATGTGAATAATCTCGTCGCAAAAACCACAGGTCGTGACAATCGACGTTAAAAAGCGAATGCGCCCGGCCTTAAAGCCCGTCTCCTCATGCAGCTCGCGCCTGGCACAATCGAGCGGGTCCTCGCCTGGGTCGAGCTTGCCGGCGGGAATCTCAACCGTCACGCGGTCGATGGCGGTGCGGTACTGACGCACCAGTACGATCTTGCCGCTCTCGGTCAGCGCCACAACGGCCGCCGCACCCGGATGGCGAACGATATCGCGGGCGCTGCGGTGACCGTTGGGCAGCTCAACCTCAAGACGGTGGACGTCGAGGATCTTGCCCTTCCAGGCGCACTCCTCCGAAAGAATCTTCTCGTGCAGCTCGGCATCGTGCGGGTCGTCGTCGCCCAGCACCAGCGCCGGCTCGTCAGCGACCTCGCCACCAGGCTCGCCCTCGGCGTGCCCATACATGTGGCTGTCCTCTTCGACGATTTGCGCGTCCACGAGCTCTTCGTTCTTCTCGTCCATCCGTATCATTCCTCTCGGATTTTAGGCATCCCAGGCGTCGCGGCCGCGCAGCGCGCGCAGGCCAATGTCGTGACGCAGGGTCTTGCCCTCAAAATCGATCTTCTCGCAAGCTTCGTAGGAAAGGTTGCGAGCGTTCTCGAACGTGTCGCCCAGCGCGGTCACGGCGAGCACGCGGCCGCCGTTGGTCACGAGCTGGCCGTCCACCACGGCGGTGCCGGCGTGATACACGGTCACGTTCTCCATGGCCTCGGCATCCTCGATGCCGGTGATGACCTTGCCCTTCTCGTAGCTGCCGGGATAACCCGCGCTCGTCAGGACAACGGCCACCGCCCACTCGTCACGCCAATCGAGCTCAATCTGGTCGAGCTCGCAGTTAGCGCAGGCAAGCATGACCTCGACCAGGTCGTTCTTAAGGCGCGGCAGCACGACCTGCGTCTCGGGGTCGCCAAAGCGGGCGTTAAACTCCAGCACCTTGGGGCCGGCGGGGGTAAGCATAAAGCCGCCGTACAGGCAGCCACGGTAATCGATACCCTCGGCGGCGAGCTCGGCCACGGTCTGCTCCATGACCTTCACCATGGTGGCATGCTCCTCGTCGGTCACGATAGGCACCGGGCTGTAGACGCCCATGCCGCCCGTGTTGGGACCAAGGTCGCCCTCAAGCGCGCGCTTGTGGTCCTGCGAGGTGGCCATGGGGCGCACGGTCTTGCCGTCGGTAAAGGCCAGCAGCGAGCACTCGGGGCCAACGAGCATCTCCTCGATAACCACGGTGTTGCCGGCGTCGCCAAAGGTGCCGCCAAAGCACTCGCGCACGGCCTCTTCGGCCTGCGAAAGCTCGGTTGCCACAATAACGCCCTTGCCCGCGGCAAGACCGTCGGCCTTCACGACCAGCGGAGCGCCCTGCTCGCGCACATAGGCGAGAGCCGAAGCCTCGTCGGTAAACGAGCCGTAGGCGGCCGTCGGAATGCCCGCGCGCTCCATGAGCTGCTTGGAGAACAGCTTAGAGCCCTCCATCTGGGCGCCCTCGGCACCCGGGCCAAAGCAGGGAATACCCGCCGCGCGCACGGCGTCGGCCACGCCCGCCACGAGCGGAGCCTCGGGGCCAATCACCACGAGTCCGCATCCGTGGCTCTGTGCAAACGCCGTCACGGCAGCAGAATCGCAATCGTCGAGAACCACGTTCTCGCCGCAGCTCGCGGTGCCGCCGTTGCCCGGGGCGATGTAGAGCTTGCCGGCGCGCGGTGATGCCGCGAGCTTGGCTGCCAAAGCATGCTCGCGGCCGCCGCTGCCCAACAACAGGATGTCGATGGTTTGAGTGTCCGCCTTCAAGGGTGCCTCCTCTATGGATTAACGGCCCGTCAACCATGCGGGCCCATTACAAGCAAATATACCCCTCGGCCGCCCGTCCGGGCTGCGAAGGGGTATATCGCAATAACCAAATAACGCCGATTACTTCCAGAATCGGTTGATGATCTGCTCGCGGCCGGCGCCAACACCGACAAACGTCACGCGCGTGTGCGCCAGATCCTCGACATATGCCACGTAGTCCTGAGCCTCCTGCGGCAGCTCCTCAAAGCTGCGGCAGCCGGTGATATCGCACTTCCAGCCAGGAAGCTCCTCGTAGATGGGCTTGGCATGCTCAAAGCGCACCTGGTGCTCGGGCACGCTGGTGTAGCGCTCGCCGTCGACGTCATAGGCCACGCACACCTTAATGGTGTCGAAGACCGAAAGCACGTCGAGCTTGGTCAGGGCGATGTCGGTAAGACCGTTGACGCGCGAGGCGTAGTTGGCGATGGGACCGTCAAACCAGCCGCAGCGACGACGGCGACCGGTGGTCACGCCGTACTCATAGCCCTCCTCGGTCAGCGTATGGCCGGCCTCGGACTCGTAGGAAAGCTCAGTGGGCATGGGGCCTGCACCGACGCGGGTGATGTAGGCCTTCATGACGCCCAGCACGCGGTCGACGTTTTTCATGCCAACACCAGAACCGGTGATCGCGCCGCCGGCGGTGCAGTTGGAAGACGTGACAAACGGATAGGTGCCGTGGTCGATATCGAGCAATGTTGCCTGGGCGCCCTCAAAGAGCAGGGTCTTGCCCTCATCGATCATGTTGTTGAGCAGCAGGCTCGTCTCGGTGATGTACGGGCGCAGGCGCTCGGCCATGGGCAGGTACTCTTCACAGATCTGGTCCACGGTGTAGGTGGGCAGGCCGTAAAGCAGCTCGAGCTCGGGATTCACGCGGGCAAGAGCGGTTTCCAGCTTGTCGCGGAAGAGCTCCTCGTCCAGCATGTCCTGCATACGAAGGCCAATACGGGCCATCTTGTCCTGATAGCACGGGCCAATGCCGCGCTTGGTGGTACCGATACTCTTCTTGCCGAGCTTCTGCTCAAAGGCTCCGTCCAGGTCGACGTGATACGGCATGATCACGTGTGCGTTGCCGCTGATCTTGAGGTTCTTGGTGGTGATGCCATCGGCCTCGAACATGTCGATCTCCTCAAGGACAACCTTGGGGTTGACGACGCAGCCGTTGCCAATCACCGACACGTGGTCGGCGTACATGATGCCGGAGGGCACCTGGTGCAGGCCGTACTTCTTGCCGTTGACAACGATGGTGTGCCCGGCGTTGTTGCCGCCCGAATAGCGCACGACGGCATCGAAGTCGCCGGCGATCAGGTCGCAGATCTTACCCTTGCCCTCATCGCCCCACTGGGCACCGACCAAAACGGTTGACGGCATGTTTACTCCTTACATACATGGACTGTCTGCGCGCCACACGGCGGGCAGAAGCACAAAACATTCCCAGTATACCCGTGCAACGGGCGCCTGTCCTACTCCTCGGTATGCACCCCATCAAGCTCATAGAACTTGGTAGATGCCGGCAGGAACATCAGGTCGACGTCACCGATCGGGCCCGAACGGTTCTTGGCCACGACAATACGCGTGACGCCCTCGTCGGGTCGGTCGTCGCGCGAGGCCTCAGCCTCGTCGGCGGAACGGTCCAAGAACATGACGATATCGGCGTCCTGCTCGATGGAGCCCGATTCGCGCAGGTCGGAAAGCTGCGGGCGCTTGCCGGTACGGGATTCGACCTGACGCGACAGCTGAGATAGCGCGATCAGTGGGATCTTGAGTTCCTTGGCCATAATCTTTAAGCCACGAGACATTTCGGAGACCTCGACGGTGCGGCTCTCGGAACGGCGTCCTGGCGGAGGACTCACCAGCTGCAGGTAGTCCAAGATAATGATGGCCTTCTCCTTGTTGTGGAGCATGCGGCGGCTCTTGGCGCGAATCTCGGTCACCGTGGTGCCGGGCGTATCGTCAATCAGAATATCGAGCTTGGACAAGGTCTGCGTGGCCTCGTTGATATTGGCCCACTGCTCGGGGCTAATGCGACCCATGCGAAAATCACTGATCGAAATCATGGCATAGGCGCAAATCAGGCGCTGGGCAATTTCCTTGCCCGACATCTCCAGCGAGAAAAAGCCGACGGTGTAGCCCGCAGCGGCGGCATTGAGCGCCAGGTTTAGAGCGAACGAGGTCTTACCCACGGCGGGGCGGGCGCCGATAATGATGAGCTGGCCCTCGCGGAAGCCCATAAGCATGCGATCGAGTGACGGGAAGCCCGTGGGAACGCCCGCTGCCTGGCCACCGGCCTGGCACACTTCCTCGGCCTCGTTATAGGCCTCGACCATAAACTCGGTCAGTGTCTTGTAGCTCGACTTAACCTCGCGCGCCGTAACCTTGAGCAGCTTGCTCTCGGCCAGCTCCACGACCTCTTTGGTATCGGTGGGGGCGTTATAGGCCAGCGCGTTAATCTCGTTGGTGGCGCCAATCAGCTCACGCAGCATCGAGTCGCGACGAACGATGGCGGCATGGTGCTGCCAGTTGACGAGCGACAGGGTCTGACCCATCAGCTCCAAAATGTACGCCTCGCCGCCCACGGCATCGAGCTTGTTGATGCTTCGCAGGTAATCGATCAGCGAGATGGAGTCGATGGGAATGCGACTGTTGTACATATCGACCATCGCGGTATAGATGGTCTTATGAATGGGCCGGTAGAAATCGTCGGGCTGCAGCTCGACCTGGGCTTCTTCGACCACCTCGGGCGATAGCAGCATGGCGGCCAGTACGTTGGCCTCTGCATCTTGGTTTTGGGGGAGACCCAACTTGGAGCCGCGGTCCTCGACCGTCAGCCATGTCTCCCTATCGTCGTATGCCATGAGCATCCTCATTCATATCGCTTGCGAGCATCCATAGTATCAGCCACAGCTTTAAATCGAGGCGCGCCTTAATAATCATCACCGAACCAAACGGATGAACGGTCCCTTATGTGCGTTGTGTTAGACCACTTTGGATACTGGGACTTTTCCTATAATCTTTCTTGCTTAAATAGCAGGCGAAAGCGAAGGAGCTCCTATGGTCACCAAGGATGATGCGTGTTGGATAATCGGCCTTTCCGCAGGTGCGGGCATTGGCGTATATCTTGATGGCGGCTGGGGCGTCGATGCGCTTGTCGGGCGTGAGACCAGGGCTCATAACGACATCGACCTGTTCGTTCAGCGCGGGGATTACCAAAGGTTCGTGGATCTAATTGCTGATGAGGGGTTTTCCGAGGTGGCTGCATCTTTCACCACCGAAGATCACACGGTGTGGCAAGACGAGGCGGGACGCATCGTCGACCTGCATTGCTTCGATTTCGCCGAGAATGGCGATATTCTGTATCAGGGAGATCGTTTTCCCGGGGAGGTCTTTTCGGGGAGGGGGCGCATCGGCGAGGTGGAGGTGTCGTGCATCGACCCCGAAAGCCAGCTGTTGTTTCACTTGGGCTATCAGCATGACGAGCACGACGTCCACGATGTCATGCTCCTATGCCGTGAGTACGGTTTCGACGTTCCCGAAGAATATCGCTAGCTGTTGCTTTTTGCATCGGGTCACGACTTCAGCGCTTGCCGCAGATGCGCTGCGCCAGACCGCCCTGGACATCACGCCACGCCGTATATGGCCCTCCGCGCACGCGAGTCCCATTTCGCCTGCTTGATCCAGTACTCGTAGAACGGATAGGGGGTCACCTTGTACTGGCGCCAGGTCTTCTCGTACGTGCCGCGGGCCGCCTGCCTCACTATGAGCTCGGCGAGCTCGTCCGCGCTCCTGCGGACCTTGAAGCACCACGTCCACTTGAACCAGGCGAGGTAGTTCTCGAGGCGTCTCGTGGAGACGCCCCGGAACCTGCCGATGAAGTGCCTCATCTGGGAGTGGAGGCTGTTCACCCTGTTGATGGCGTGCTCCTCCCTCTTGCTGGCGATGTGCTCGCCGACGCCGAGGGCGGGCAGGACGCGGCGGTACACGTGCGCACGGTCCGTCGAGATTATCGCGCCGACCGCGAGCTTGTCGGCGAGCAGCTCCCTGGCTGCCGCCTCGTCGAGGCCGCCCCTCCCCGCGATCTCGTAGAAGATGTCGCCGGCGTCGTTGATGCCGGTGAGCACGCATATCTTCTCGTGCCCGTCGGTTCCCTGCGACCTTGTGCGGGGCTTCCTGGGCATGCCGGACTCCGACCTGGAGCGGTTTCCCTTGAAGCTCTCCCTGAAGAAGCACTCGTCGAGCTCGGCCCCGCCACCGGCCTCCACGCGGAAGGCGGGCATGCGCTTGGCCATGGCCTCGAGCAGCCTGTGGCGCATGAAGAACGCCGTCTTGAGGCACACGCCGCACTTTTCCGCCGACTCGCGCAGCGGGAGCATGTCCACGTGGCACTCCGCGAACCTCATCCAGGCCGACCTGTCGAGCTTGGTGGTGGAGAAGATGCGCATGGTGGCGTCGGTGAAGGTTCTGGCGCACCCTCGGCAGAGGAACCGCTGACGGCCGCGCCCGTCTCGCCCCCTCTTCACGTAATGCGGGGAGCCGCACCAGGGGCAGGCTCTGTCGGGATCGTCTTCCGCCCCCTCGCTTGCCGCAAGGTCGAAAAGCTCCGCGTCTATCAGCGCCTTGAGCGATCTCAGGGCCCTGCTCTTCTCGGCAGCCGTCATCTGCGGGAGGAACTGCCTCGTCAGCTGGGTGAGCACGTCTTCCATTGCAACCTCCATCTTTCCTGATGATGGAATTGTCGCAATTGGGGGTCCTGCTGCGTGTACTGTGCATAGGACACTTATCCAAAGCGGTCTAACACAACGCTTATGTGGGACTACATCTCCATGTATGACGTGACACCCACTCAGCGCAAAAAATAAAAGGGCGCCCCGGTCTCCCAGAGCGCCCTTCTTAGAACAAGATTGTTGCGTTGCAGCAAATGCTACTCGGCAGCAGCCTCGGTCTCGACCTCGGCGGTCTCGGCCTCGGTGACCTCAGCGGCCTCCTCGACCTCAGCCTCGGCAGCGAGCTCCTCGGCGGTAACGCCGACGAGAACGACAACCTCGGCCTTGATCTCGCGGTACAGCGAGATGGCAACGGTGTGGGCACCGGCAACCTTGATGGGCTTACCGAGCTCGACGCGCTTGCGGTCGATGTCCATACCGAGCTGATCCTTGATGGCGTCAGCGATCATAGCGGCGGTGACGGAGCCAAAGAGGATGCCCTCGTCGCCGACCTTGACGTCGACGGTGACCTGCTTGCCCTCGAGGGCAGCCTTGGTCTCGTTGGCGGTAGCCAGACGGACGGCCTCGCGCTTGGCGATGTTGTTGCGACGCTCGTCAAGCTGCTTGAGGTTGCCCTTGGTGGCGGCAACAGCGAGCTTCTTGGGGAACAGGAAGTTCTCAGCGTAACCCTGAGCGACCTCTACGACGTCACCCTCGCCGCCCTTGCCCTTGATCTCATCGAGAAGAATAACCTTCATGATGCGTCTCCCTTCTTAGCCGCGGTCGCGGTTGCCACGAGAGGAAACCACGGGGACGGTGTACGGCAGGAGAGCCATCTCGCGGGCACGCTTGATGGCGTTGGCGATGTCATGCTGATGCTGCGTGCAAGCGCCAGTGACGCGACGGGGCTTGATCTTGCCACGGTCGGTCATGTACTTACGGAGAAGCTGAGTGTCCTTATAGTCGATGAACTCAGTGTTCTCCTTGCAGAACTGGCAGTACTTACGACGCGGCTGACGTGCAGAAAAATCATTAGCCATGTCAAAATACCTTTCATTTGGCAACTTCGGCGAACCGAAGCCGCCTCTCACTCAAAAATAGGTGAACAACCCTTAAAACGGGATGTCCTCATCGTAGACATCGACCGCGGGCGGCGTAGCCACCGGTGCGGCAGGACGTGCTGCGGGCGCGGGAGCTGCGGGGGCGTAACCGCCCTGATCGTAGCCACCCTGGCCACCGCGGGAGCTCATAAACTCGATCTCATCGACGATGACCTCAAGCTTGCTCCTGCGCTGACCGTCGCGCTCCCAAGAGCTGTAGCGCAGCTTGCCCTCGATCGCGACCTTGTTTCCCTTTGCCAGGAAACGGCTCACGGCCTCGGCGCGGGTGCCGAACATAGTGCAGTCGACAAAGTTGGGATAGTCCTCCCACTCGCCAGTCTGCGCATTGCGGCGGCGATCGTTCACGGCGACGCCAAAGGACAGAACCTGGGTTCCGCCGGCAGTGGCGCGCAGCTCGGGATCGCGGGTGAGGTTACCGGTGATGTTCACTCGATTGATGCTCATTACTCACTACTTCCTCTTGGGGCACAAGCCCAGTCCAAAACGACAGTCTTACTCCTGGTCGTCGCGACGGACGATCATGTGGCGGACCACAGCGTCGGTGATGCGCAGGACGCGATCAAGCTCGGCGATCTGGGTAGGATCTGCGTGGAAGTTGATGAGGGTGTAGTCACCATCGGTGAGGTCGTTGATCTCGTAGGCGAGCTTGCGCTTGCCCCACTCGTCAACGGAGTCGACCTTGCCAGCGCCCTCAGCGATCGTGGTATCGATACGCTTCATAACAGCGAGACGAGTCTCGGGGTCGAGCGACGGGTCAACAAAGAACAGCAGTTCATAAGCCTTCATATTGTCACCTCCTCTGGACAAATGTGGCTTCAGGTCGTGAAGGTGCGCCTGAAGCAGGAAAAGACTTGGTAATAGTATCTTTCAACCTCCCAGGCTGCAAGAATATGCAGCTACAACCTCATGACCTCCACATATGCCCATACTCGCACGGCCTTTCTTGCATATTCCAACCAAATGCTGTCCAAGAGCTTGACGGATTTGAGGACAAGGGCGGGTACATACCGACTTTCTGCCAGATAACCGCAAGTCGCTCGCAGCATGGCTGCGGTCGCAAAATGCATACCAGCGGCTCTCCGCGCACACAAAATCCACCGGAACTTAAGTATTTGGAGCAGATAGAACCCCTGTTTGGGCGGGCATCTCGGCATCGCACCCGTCAGTCCACCCCCCTTGCGTATTCAGCCAGCACGCGCTCGAGATATGCCAGGACTCCGGCGGTGAAGTAATTAGGCTTGTAATCGGCGTTGCTCGACTTGTTGTTCTTGATCACGACGTTGACCCCGGCGAGCTTCGAGATAGGCGTGTCGTGGCTCGCCGTGATCGCAATGATCTCGTATCCGAGCTCGGCAGCGTGGACGCACGACGGAAACAGGGCCATTCCGCTCTCATTCAAGACCAAAAGCACACCATCGCTCATCGCATCCGCCACGCCATGCCCATACGGCATCGCCGATATCCCCAGCTCGCCCAAGCGGATGAGCATATATTCGAGGCAGATCTCGACATCGCCCACCGAATCGATGAGGACCGTCTGTCCAGCATGGCGCTTAAGAACCGAAACGACCATCTCCACGCTCTCAGCCAACGCCCCCACAGACTCCCCCGAGCCGTGGTAGTGCCTCAGCTGCTCCGTGAAGTCGCTCCAGCTCGCATAGCCCAAGCTCACCGCAGCGCGCGCGACCGTCGAGCGGGCGACACCCGTCGCCTCCGCCGTCTCGCGCACCGTGGGCCTCTTTCCCAGTCGAGCCCTCGACCGTACGTATTCGTACACCCTGCTCTCATTTGCCTTCATCTAAGCCAGCCCCCTACTGAGCCCCGAGTAGACGGCAAATGCCTTCTCGAGCAGTACGATCACTCGAGAAACGAACATGTCCGTCTCGAGGCCGTCATTTTGCGCAATCGGGACGACCATATCGGCATCGGTGTCGCTGGCGCGGCGCCTATCGTCCGAGACCACCACGATAAAGAAGCCTGCCCTCCGCGCGGCAGAGAGCATGCCTTTGCCGTAATCGTCCACCTGTCCTCGCCCCTCTCTTCCCGGCAGCTCTTTGTGAAAGTAGAAAAAGGCCACCCCGGGCTCCAGACCACAGGGGTCCGCCATGGCATAGTCGTAGGACGGAGGAACCGATAATCCAAACGAAGCGAGCTTGCGGCTCATATACGAGGCGATGAGCGCTGCGCACCGGCGGTCCCCCGAGAAGATGAAGTTGCCCTTGCCCCGGCACGCGAGAAACACATGCGCCAGGCTCCCCGCCTGCGCGTCGGCATCTCCCTCGACGATGCGCCGGGGGAGCAGCAGGGTGTCGCTCGACTGGGCGTTGAGGCGCACGTTGCAGGCAAAGTCGTTGAAACCGCGATATCCGAGCTTTTGAACCGCCTTGATAACAGTCCCTTTTGCCACATGGCACTCCTCAGCGAGCTCTGTGAGCGTAATCTCCTCGTTTTGCGCGACATGTTGCGAGATATGGCGAAACACCGCCCGCTCGAGCTCAGAAAGATGAACCACAACAACACCTCTTTTGCACTCCGAAACGCCAAAAAGCGGCTCCATCCACAAAGGAATAGAGCCGCATCATAACGCACATCTCGAAAAGACGTCCTATTTGACGTCCTATTTGACTACTTAAGCTCGGGCCAGTACTCCTTGTTTGCCGCGATGTAGTCATCGAGCAGGGCGCGGGCCTTATCCGTGTCGTTAACCAGGCGGTTGAGCGTCAGCGCGTCGAGGGCTTTGCGGTAGCTCCCCTCGAGTGCAGCATCGGCCGTCAGCTTCTCGTAAGCAAACTGGTTCTCAAGCAGGCCTTTCTGGAAGGCCGGGATCTCGCCCACGTTAAGCGGCTCGAGGCCGTTGGTGCCGGCGATGCAGGGAACCTCGACCATGGCGCCCTCGGAGAAATTGGGGATGATGCCGTTGTTCTCGGTCATGCACAGGAACACATCGTGCGTGTTGTGGGCGAGGGCGTAGGCGAGGTCGACGATATAGGTGGCGTGGTCGTCGTCCTTGAGACTTTCAAGCGTAAAGGCGTACTTGGTACCCTCAAACTTGCCGTTGGCGATAACCTCGTCAATCATCTCGAAGATCATCTTCTCGTGACCGTTCATGACCTCATCAGCGCGGGTGTAGTCGGGGTTTTCCTCGGCAAGCATATGCTGATTGTACAGATAGTACTGGAGGTAGGTGTTGGGAAGCATACCGTCGCTGCACTCGCGGACCATCTTGCGCATAAAGTGGAAGGTTGCCGACCAGCTGGCATCGAGCTCGCTGAAGGCCTCCTCGGGAAGGTCCTCAGAGAAGATCTCGCGCAGGCGCGGCAGGTAATCCTCGCCGGTCTCCTTGTCGAGCACTGCCGTGAACCAGCCATAGTGGTTCAGCCCGAAGTAACGCGGCTCGATGGAGTTGCGGGGCACGCCGAGAGCGTCTGCGTACTGGTTCATGATGCCTACGGGCATATCGCAGATATTGATGACGCGCTTGTCGCCGGGGAAGACGCGCTTGGTAGCCTCGGCGACAATGGCCGCCGGGTTGGAGTAGTTGAGCACCCAGGCCTCGGGGGAGTACTTGCGGATGTTCTTGATGATGTCGCAGACAGCGGGGATGGAGCGCATGCCGTAAGCAAAGCCGCCGGCGCCGCAGGTCTCCTGGCCGATGCAGCCGTGCTTAAGGGCGATGTGCTCGTCGGAGCGACGCATCTTCATGCGACCGGCGCGAATCTGCATAAAGGCAAAGTCGATATCGGTAAAAGCTACCTCGGGATCGGTGGTGTCAATAACCTCGCAGCCGGGATAGTACTCATTCATCAGCAGGCGGCCGTACTCGCCCACCTTGGCCTGGCGATCGTATTCGTTATCGTACAGAACGACCTTGGACAGGGGAAAACGCTCCTGCTCGGCCACGAGCATCTTAAGGATACCCGGCGTATAGCGAGAGCCGCCTCCGACGATACAGACCGTGAACTTTTTGTCTTCCATGATGTTCTCCTTAATCTTGATTAAGTCGGGGTGAAGCCTTGGCCCCACCCCGGACCGACTAACTTGAGAGGTCCGCGTATAGGACCTAGGCTCTATGAGAGGGATTAATCCCCTTCACGGCCGAGCGCGTGGTTGACGGCGTCCGCAACCTCCTGGACCTTCATGCCCACGACGACCTGGATATTGTTGGGACCACCCTCGACGATACCGCTGTTCTGCACCTTGTTGAGAGTGTCCTTGTCGACAAGGCCCATGTCGTTGACGTCAACGCGCAAGCGAGTGAAGCAGTTCATGACGCGCTTGATGTTGGCGGGACCGCCAAAGCCCTCGATAAGCGTCTGGACATCCTCCGCAGAGACGGCCGAGGACTGCTCACCAGAGCCGATCTCGCCCGAGACATCGCTGCCAAAATCGTCCTCGCGGCCCGGCGTGACGAGGTTGAGCTTGAGAATCAGGAAGCGGAAGACAACGAACCACACGAGGATTGCAATTGCGCCGACAGGAATGATTACAAACCAGTGGGAGAGGTCCGCAGGAAGGGCGATCAGGCCGGGAACCGTCTCGATGAAGCCGGTAAGCAGCGCGCGCCACCCGGTTGCGAACAGGATGCACTGGAACAGGCCGTCGAGCGCTGCGTTGACCACAAAGAGAATCGGCGAGGCCCAGAGATACATGAACTCGAACGGCTCGGTGATACCGGCAAGGATAGCCACAAGGGCGGCCGGAACGAGCATGGCGCGAACCTGCGAACGGTGCTCGGGCTTGGCCACGCTGATAAAGGCGAGGACCGTGCCGATGGTGCCAAACCACTTGCCAAAACCGAGCAGGCTGAACCTGATGGAGGGATCCATGGCGGTGATAGATGCGGTGTTGCCAAGCTCGGCCATAAAGATGTTGTAAGAGCCAGAGACAGCCTCGCCGGCGATCTGAGCGGTGCCGCCCACGGCGGAGTACATAAAGGGCATCCAGAGCAGGTGGTGCATACCTGTGGGGATCAGGAGCTTGTTGAGGAAACCGTAGACCCACTGACCGGCGTAACTGGCGGAATACATGAAGCTCTGCAGGCTGTTGATCCAGCCATTGACGACCGGCCACACATAGCACATCGCAACGCCGAGCACGATCGCAATCACGAGCGTGATGAGAAAGACAAAGCGGGTGCCGCCATAGGTGCTGATGACCTCGGGGAATTTGACATCGCAGAACTTGTTAAACGCCCAGCCGTTGATGCAGCCCAGAATAATGCCGATAAACACGCCCATATCGACCACCTGCACGCCAAGGACCATGCCTTGGCCGGTACCATAGAGGCCGTTGGTGGCATCCACCAGCATGTTGTTCTGGGTGAGCCAGAAATTGTTGGCAAACAGGAAAATCAGGAACGTCGACGCCGCAATCACGGCCGCATCGCCCTTCTTCTTATTGGCCAAGGCGCACGTGAGGCCGATGCAAAAGATCAGACCGAGGTTTCCCACGACACCCGAGTTGACGCAATTGTACAGAAGCTGACCGAGAACGTTGAGCGGGGCGGGCATACCGTCCATTTTGAGAATGACGCTGAAGGCGAGCAGGATGCCGGCAACAGCGAGAAACATGACCGGCTTGATGATTGCGCCCGAGAAGCGCTTCATCGCTCCTTGGATATCGATTTTCACCATATCCTCCCTAAATATGATTTGAATCAACCGATATTTGCAAAGGCTTAAACCTTT
This sequence comes from Collinsella sp. LCP19S3_F2, assembly GCF_052121015.1. NCBI lineage: Bacteria > Bacillati > Actinomycetota > Coriobacteriia > Coriobacteriales > Coriobacteriaceae > Collinsella > Collinsella sp. LCP19S3_F2. The sequence goes on along the minus strand of NZ_JBQKFA010000002.1, from coordinate 48,154 downwards.
GCCACTGCAGCTGCCATTTAGAATACGGGCGCGCACTTCTCGTTTTAACGCCAGGTCGATCTCGTGTATTTGTCCCAGCTATCTCGACCTTTGTCCCACTTTTAAGCCGGCCGTGGGCGCAAAACGCCCGCTCGCCCCGCAACCGCGGTGTCGACGGCCGCGAGAGCCGATTCATCCAGGCCCCGCCGGGCACCAAGGCCAAGACGGAGGCAATTTTTGCTATCCGAAGATTTTTATTTGCCAAACCCCAAACTTCATGTACAATGAATCCCGCATTTAACGGAGAGTTGTCCGAGTGGCCGAAGGAGCACGATTGGAAATCGTGTAGGCGTCAAAAGCGTCTCCAGGGTTCAAATCCCTGACTCTCCGCCAGTTAATTCCAAAGCAGGCCTTTGTGCCTGCTTTGTTTTTACCCCACGCGGAGGGGTGGCAGAGTGGTTGAATGCGGCGGTCTCGAAAACCGTTTGGCCTGTATAAGGTCACGAGGGTTCGAATCCCTCCTCCTCCGCCATTTTGGTTGAGAAAGCTCCCAACAAAGGGAGCTTTTTTGTTTTGAATCCCTTACAGACAAATACGGCGGCGGAGGAGGGGTTCGAACCCGCCAGGGCGTTCAACACCAACCCAGACCTCCAAACATGTACATCACCCTCCAAAGATGTCAAAAAATGTCGTTTTTGGATGCTGATGTACATGTTTGGAACCTGTGACCGCGCCCAGTTCCGACCGTTTACCGAGCAATGGGGTCACGACCTCCCACAACCATGTACTATGTACGGGCATTTTCCAATCCAACTACCCAAAGGAACCCACCTTGCCCGTCATCGCCACTGTAATCGTTACCGCACACGCCTCGGATGCCATGGTTGCCATCCCGTTTTGGCTCGAGATGTTCGCTGTCGTCGCGGCGTCGATTTCGGGTGTACTGGTTGCGCGCGAGCACAAACTCGATCTGGTGGGCGCCGTCGCGCTCGCCGTGGTCTGCGGTCTGGGCGGCGGTCTTTTGCGCGATATGACGCTCCAGGTGGGCAACGTCTACATCCTTAACCAGCCCATGGCGCTTCCGCTGTCCATCGCCACGGCGGCCATCATCTACATCTTCCCTGCCATCGTCGACAAGCCCGACAAGCTCATCCCCCTGCTCGACATCATCTCGGTGGGTATTTATGCGGCAACCGGCGCAGATAAGGCGCTCGTGTACGGATTTGCACCGGTCGTGTGCATCATGATGGGCTTTTTTACCGCGGTAGGCGGCGGCATGCTGCGCGATGGTTTTATGGGCGTGGTGCCGGGTATTTTCCAGCGCACCAACTTCTATGCCATCGCGGCTATCGCTGGATCGGCAAGCTATGTTTGCCTTGTCATGAGCGGCTTGGTCAGCAATGTCGTCGCGCTGGTCGTTTGCGTCGCAGTGACCATGGGCCTGCGCTGGCTCTCGCTGCGCTTTGACATCAAAAGCCCCACCGAGGACGATATCGCGCGTTTCCTACATCGTAAAAAATAGATAGCACGGCCCGGCCCATCGCAAGGTGACAGCCTGTCTACAACCGGCCGCAGGCCCGATATCCCACGACACCTTACGTAGGCAATTGCCCATGCAGAATACTGCAACCGCGAGTTTCTTTTAGAGCGAAGGCGCAATGGGTACCATATTGGGCGTATGCAAATCACCAAGCAAAGGATTCACCATGCCTCACAACCAACCCGCGGCGGCGCAACATCACAGCATGCGCGGACACCTCATTATGGCCTTCGCGCTTATCGCGCTGGCGTTTACCGCGCTGCCTTCCATGGCATTCGCCGGCACCGACACCGCGGGCAATGTTTTCGTGTCCGACGGGGATTCCAGTCCATCCGGCATCGGGGGCGATCTGTACTGGGCCGGTCAAAGCCTTAGCCTGGACGACGCGTCCATCGGCCGCGATATCATCGCCGCCGGCGAAAGCCTGTCGATTCGCGACTGCACCGTAGGCGGCGCCGTTCGCCTGGCGGCGCGCACCATCGATATCGCCAAGACCACCATTGATGGAAGCGTGACGGTTGCCGCTCAGCACGTCGTACTTAACTCCGGCAGTACCGCCAATTGCTTCTATGCCGCAGGTGAGACGGTTGCCCTGCGCGGCTCCGCCAAGTCGGCAGCGCTCGCGGGCAGTACGGTAACCATCGACGGCACTGTCGATGGCGATGTTGAGGTCTGGGCCGACAAGCTGGTGCTCGGCAAAAACGCCAACATCACCGGCACCGTAAACGCTCATGTCTCACAGGATCCCGAACGCGCCGACGGCGCCAAAGTGGGAGCCCTCAAGATCGACCGCACCGAGAACGAGGATACCTCCACCATCAACGACGTCATCGGCGGCATCGTTGCCGCAGCTCTTTCCACCTGCTTTGTCGCGATTCTCCTTGAGCTCGTCCTTCCGCGTGCAACAGCCAGCGCGGCCGGCATGCTTCACCAGCACCCTGCCCCGCTGTGGGTGAGCGGTCTTTTGGGCACGGTAGCCGCCGTTCCCGCCATCTTGCTGCTCATCATCTCTATTGCCGGCCTGTCGCTCGCCGGAGCCCTGATGTGCGGCGTCATCGGCATCGCCCTGGTCTCGTCGGCCTTTGCGGGCACCGCGGTCGCACGCATGGTCGGGCACAGCCAGAACCGCTACGCCATGGCCGCCGTAGGCGGCGCCATCGCCGGCGCCCTTACAGCACTTCCCCTTATGGGCAACTTTATCAGCGGCGTAGCCTTCGTCTTTATGCTGGGCTATCTCATTCAGATCATCTGGCGCAGCGCCCACGTCAAACCGCAAAAGGCCCCCAACACCCCGGGCCTTCCCTCCGCCTAACCGCCAACCACCGCAAAGGTGCCCTTCCTCTTTGTGGTGGTACAAAAAGGGCGCCGGCCGCGATGGTCGGCGCCCTTTCTTGTGAATGCTACAGAGCTCAGAGCTTATTTGTTGACCTGACCGGCGCGAACGGCAGCCTTCTTGCGATCAGTGGCGTTGAGCAGACGCTTGCGCAGACGGATGTTCTTGGGGGTGATCTCCACCAGTTCGTCATCGGCGATGTACTCCAGTGCCTCCTCCAGCGAGAAGGTGCGAGGCGGCACCAGCTGCACGGAGATATCGGAGGTCGAGGAACGCTGGTTGCCCAGGTTCTTGGTACGGGCGATGTTGACGACCATGTCGCCGGCCTTGCTGCGCTCGCCCACGATCATGCCCTCGTAGCACTCGACACCCGGCTCAACAAACAGCTGGCCGCGCTCCTGCAGCGTGCCCAGAGCGTAGGCAACGGCCTTCTCGGTGGTCATGGAGATCATGGCGCCGTTCTGACGGTTGCCGATCTCGCCGGCGTAAGGACCGTACTCCAGGAAGGTGTGATAGAACACGCCCTCGCCGTGAGTGACGTTCATGATGCGGTTCTTAAGGCCCATGATGCCGCGGGTCGGGATCTTAAACTCAAGGTGCGTCACGATGCCCGAGGTGTCCATGCTGGTCATAATGCCGCCAGAGGTGCCAAAGACCTCGACGACCTTGCCCGAGTACTCGTCCGGGCACTCGACGACAGCCTGCTCGACGGGCTCCATCTTGTTGCCGTTCTCATCCTTCTTAAACAGAACGCGGGGACGGCCGACCTGGAACTCAAAGCCCTCGCGACGCATGGACTCCATCAGGACGGACAGGTGCAGAATGCCGCGGCCCGAGACCTCGACGCCGCTCTTGTCCTCGAGCTCCTCAATCTTCATGGTCACATTGTTCTCGGCCTCATTGAACAGGCGCTCCTTGAGCTGACGGGCGCCCACAATGTCGCCATCGCGGCCGACGAGCGGAGAGGTCGAGGCCTCGAAGACGATGGACAGGGTCGGCGGATCGATCTCGATAGGCTCGAGCTCGACGGGGTTCTCGGGATCAGTGTAGACATCGCCGATGTCGGTGCGCTCGATACCCACGACGGCGGCAATGTCGCCGGCGCCGACTTCCTGGCACTCGGTGCGGCCCAGGTAGTCGAAGGTAAAGAGCTGCTTGACGGTAGCGGTGGCGCTGGAACCGTCGTTCTTGACGACCAGGATCTGATCGCCCTGGCGAATGCTGCCGGAGTACACACGGCCGATGCCGATGCGGCCGACAAAGTTGGAGTGGTCGATGGTCACGCACTGCATAGCGAGCGGCGCGGTCTCGTCAACCTCGGGCGCGGGCATGTCGTCGATGATCATGTCGAGCAGCGGGTACATGTCCATGTTGCCGTCGTTGGGGTCAAGGCGGGCAAAGCCATTCATGGCGCTGGCATAGACCACGTGCTCCATGGCAAACTCGAGCTGGTCGTCGGTGGCGCCCAGGTCGGCCATAAGGTCCAGACAGTCGTTGTAGGCCTTCTCGGGGTTGGCGCCCGGACGGTCGATCTTGTTGATGACGATCATGATCTTAAGGCCGGTGTCGATGGCGTGACGTAGGACAAAGCGGGTCTGGGGCATGGGGCCCTCAAAGGCGTCGACCAGCAGCAGAGCGCCGTCGGCCATGCGCAGCACGCGCTCGACCTCACCGCCAAAGTCGGCGTGGCCCGGGGTGTCGATGACGTTGATCTTAACGTCCTTGTACTCGATAGAGATGTTCTTGGCGAGAATCGTGATGCCGCGCTCGCGCTCCTGGTCGTTGGAGTCCAGGACGCGATCCTCGACCTGCTGGTTGGCACGGAAGGCGTCCGTGGCACGCAGGAGCTTATCGACCATCGTCGTCTTACCGTGGTCGACGTGGGCGATAATGGCGATGTTCCTCAGATTGTCTACGCGCATGTAGTTCCCCTATCTTCTATCTATATACAAACGGCACGCGTATGTGACCCGTCCAGCAACACAACGCTCGGCGGGAATATTGAGCCTTTTACCGAAAAACTCGTTTATTTTAGCGATTCTAGATGAGAGGGGTTTCCTCACCTGCAGGTTCAGGGTCGCTCCACATAAAACCATCGCCGGCGCCCATGCCCTCGTACAGCACATATGCCGAAAAACCGCTCTCGAGCGTGGTCTCGAAGAAGCTAACGAGCAAAGCGTCGTGATATCCGCCCTCGATCTCCACACAGCCGGTATAGCCGATGGCATAGCGGGCGATGCGGCCCAGGCCTTCGTCCTTGAGACCCATCTTGTGCTCGGAGATAAAGTTGGTGGCAGCCTCCAGGCATGCCTCCTCACCGTCCTCGTCGAGAGCCGCAAGATAGCGGTTGGAGGCGGCATCCTCGATTGCCACGACAACGCCCGGGTTTTCACCGGCGGCAAGGTCATCCAAAAACGCACCGATCAGATCGCACACCATGGCGTCGAGCTCGGCGGAGACGTTACCGGCGTCCTTCATATCCTGTGCCATCTTTTGACCTTCCCATCGCATTCGGCGTCGTTATAACTCCTGTGCCTCGGCCGCGATTCTGGCGGCAGCGTCACGGGCGCGAACCATATCCGCAGCGCGCTTGTCGAGCACCTTGATCTGGTTGGTCAGCATTACCGCATCGACCACGCCCCAGATCACCAGGCCCGTCGAAATCGAAAACCCAAGCGCACCAACTGTACCACGAAGCCGCGACAAGATTACCGCGGCAAGCGCGGAGACAACAACCATCTTGATATAGGAGTCACGGCGCTCGCGAAGGGTGCGAGCCTGCGTCACATACGCAATGCGCGCGACCTCAAATGCCTCGGCGCGCATATGGGCCTCACGCGCGATAGCGGCTGCTTCGGTCGACACACTGGTACCCATCAGCGCTCGCCGTGCATCGTGCTCAACCGACATTTAGAAATCATCGGGCGAGAGCGTGTGGACAAACTCGTCAAACTTCTCGAATTCACTCTCGTCGTCAACCTCGTCGGCAAGCGGAGAGACGGTGCCCAAGCGATTCATGATGTCGTCCTCCACAAACATGGGGGCATTGCTGCGCACGGCAAGGGCGATAGCGTCGCTCGGTCGTGCGTCAAGCATACGCTCGCCCCTATCGGTGTGCACGACGACCGTCGCGTAGAACACCGGCGGCTCGGCGCGCACGATCTCGATACGCTCGATCTTCGCTCCCACCACTTCGATGGTATCGAGCAAAAGATCGTGGGTGATGGGGCGATCGGTGCGGCCGGTATCGATACCGCGGCTGATGGCCGCTGCCTCGTAGGAACCGGTCTGGATGGAAAGAGAGCGCAGCGGCGCGGACGAATCCGACTTACGGCAACGCTCGCGCAAGACGATCAGCGATGGCACGGGACCGGCGGCCATGACGATGGTCTCTATGTCGACACGAACCATGGAACACCTCCGGTACGTTGTGATTGGCATGCGCGGCAGCTCCGCCGCATTGAATAGCTATACTACCCAAACTTTCGCACCGCACACAAAAACTTATTGGATAGGTAAGAAAAGAGCCCCGAGGCAATAGCTCGGGGCTCTTTACGTTTTAGATGGTGGACCTGACAAGATTCGAACTTGTGACCTCCCGGTTATCAGCCGGACGCTCTAACCAACTGAGCTACAGGTCCATCATGGTGGAGGTTAGGGGGATCGAACCCCTGACCTCAGGCTTGCAAAGCCCGCGCTCTCCCAGCTGAGCTAAACCCCCACGGAGACAGTAATAAACACCCCAGCGGCGACTCGGCTCTCGCTGGGGTGTTTATTGCGAAAGAAAGTGGTGGACCTGACAAGATTCGAACTTGTGACCTCCCGGTTATCAGCCGGACGCTCTAACCAACTGAGCTACAGGTCCATCGCGCAAGGGATATATTAGACGAGTCGTTACGCGCGCGTCAACAACTTTTTTGAAAATCTTTGGGAGGGGTGGTCGCTGGGCTGGCGAGATAGTGTTGGTTTGCTGCTCGGGCAGTCCTGCGCAAGACGAAGGCCACATTAAGTGGCCTTCTTTGCGTGCGGAACTCGCGACAAACCAACACTATCTCGCCAGCCCAGCGACCATGGGGTCCCAAGGTTTTCAAAAAAGCGGTCGGCGCGCAGGTGCGCCGACCGCCGATATATGGGGTCTGATGATTTTTACCAGCTAGGTCCTCTTACTCGTCTAGGAGATCCTCTGGCATGTCGTTGCCGTCGCCCAGGTCGACTGGGGCCTCTTCGGTGACGTCTGCGGTCTCGGCACTTTCGCCCTCGGGCTTCTCTTCGGCGGCCGTCATGCGGGCAACGGCGCACACGCGGTCGTCATCGCTTACGGTCATCATCTTGACACCCTGCGTGGTTCGACCGGTCTGGCTGATCTCGTCGGTCTTGACGCGAATGACCGTCGCGCCCTCCGTCACGATAAACAGCTCATGCTGCGGGCCGACCGCCTTCATGGCCGCAAGGTTGCCCTTGCGCTCGGTCATTTGGATGGTGTAGACACCCTGGCCGCCGCGGTTTTGCTCCGGATAATCCGAGACCGGCGTGCGCTTGCCGTAGCCGCACTCGGTAATGACAAACAGGTCGCCCTCGCCGTTGGTGACCTCCATGCCCAAGACACTCACGCCGTCCTTCATGCCAATGCCGCGGACACCGCTGGTGTCGCGACCGGTAGCGCGAACCTGGTCCTCGGGGAACATGATCGCCTTGCCCGCAGTGGTGGCCATGATGACCTTGTCGCCCTCGCGCACGCGGCGCACGGCGAGCAGCGCGTCGTCGTCCCTCAGGTTGATGGCGATTAGGCCATCGCGGCGGCTGCGATCATAGGCGCTCATCACGGTCTTCTTGACCATGCCGTTCTTGGTGGCAAACATCAGGTACTCATCGGCGGGGAACTCACGACAGCTAATGACGCTCGCGATCTTCTCGCCTTCCTCAAAGGGAAGCAGGTTGACGATTGCGGTGCCGCGCGCCTGGCGCGTACCAACCGGCAGCTCGTGCACCTTCAGACGGTAGACCTTGCCCTTGCTCGAGAAGAACAGCACATACTCGTGGGTGGACGCGATAAACATCTCGTCGATAACGTCGTCCTCTTTAAGGTTGACGCCCGACACGCCCTTGCCGCCGCGCTTCTGGGCGCGGTAAGCGGCCACCGGGATACGCTTCACATAGCCGGTGTGGGTGATGGTCACGACCATGTCCTCGTCGGCGATGAGGTCCTCGACGTCCAGATCCTTCTCGACCTGGCTGATCTCGGTACGGCGCTTGTCGCCAAACTTCTTGGAGATTTCGCGCATCTCTTCCTTGATGACGCCCAGAATCTTCTCCTCGTGCGTCAGCAGGTCCTCGTAGTAGGCGATAGCACGGCGCAGGCCGTCCAGCTCTTCCTGGATCTTGTCGCGCTCCAGGCCGGTCAGGCGACGCAGCTTCATCTCGAGGATGGCCGTGGTCTGCTCGGGCGTAAAGCCAAAACGCTCAATCAGGCGGCTGCTGGCCTCGGAATCGGTCTGCGAGGAGCGGATGATGCTAATGACCTCGTCGATATGGTCGAGGGCCATAAGGTAGCCCTCAAGGATATGTGCACGGGCCTGGGCCTTTTTAAGGTCAAAGTGGGTGCGGCGGGTGACTACGTCGACCTGGTGGTCGATGTAGTGCTGCAGCATCTCGCGCAGGCTCAGGCATTTAGGAACGCCATTGACGAGCGCCAGATTGTTGGCACCAAAGGTGGTCTGCAGCGAGGTGTACTTATACAGGTTGTTAAGTACGACCTGCGGGATAACGCCCTTCTTGAGCTCAATGACCAGACGGATGCCCTTTTGGTTGGACTCGTCGCGCATGTCCGAGATGCCCTCGATGCGCTTGTCGTTTACGAGCTGGGCGATTTTCTCCTGCAGGGTGCCCTTGTTGACCATGTAGGGAATCTCGGTAAAGACCAGGCGGCTGCGGCCGGTCTTGGTGGACTCCACATGGGCCTTGGCGCGCACGGTGATGGAACCGCGGCCGGTCTCGTAGCTCTGCCTAATGCCGGCGCTACCCATGATGATGGCACCGGTGGGAAAGTCCGGGCCGGGCATAATCTGCATGAGCTCGTCGACGGTGGCGTCGGGGTTGTCGATCAGGTAGCAGGTGGCCTCGATCGCCTCGGTGAGGTTATGCGGGGCGATATTGGTGGCCATGCCTACAGCGATGCCTTGGCTGCCGTTAACCAGCAGGTTGGGGAAGCGTGCGGGCAGTACCACGGGCTCGGCGAGCGACTCGTCGTAGTTGGGCTGCCAGTCGACGGTATCCTTCTGCAGGTCGCGGAGCAGCTCCATGGCGGGCTTTGCCAGACGGCTCTCGGTGTAACGCATAGCTGCGGCACCGTCGCCGTCGATGTTGCCAAAGTTGCCGTGGCCGTCGATAAGCGGCGTGCGCATGGAGAACCACTGCGCCAGACGAACCATGGTCTCATAGACCGCGGAGTCGCCGTGGGGGTGGTACTTACCGATAACTTCGCCGACCGTCCAGGCCGACTTCTTGTGCGGGCGGTTGGGGTAGATGCCGCTCTCGTTCATGGCGTACAGGATGCGGCGGTGCACCGGCTTTAAGCCGTCGCGCACGTCCGGCAGGGCGCGTGCCGTAATGACCGACATCGAGTACTCGATAAACGACTGCTTCATCTCGCGGCCAAACTCCGAAATCTGGAGCTGGCCGCCGTTGATGTCCTCGCCGGCCGAGGCGCCGCGATCGACCGCGCCAAAGCTCTCCTCGAGCTCGGCGTCGTCGTCCTCTTCCTCTTCATCCTCGACATCGGGGTTGTAGGAATCCGGATCGCCGTCCTCGCCCTGCTCGGCGCGGGCGAGCAGGCGCTTCAGATCATCGGGCATACCGGCGTCGCCGGCCTCGTCCATACCCTCGTTGTTGTTGATATCGTCTGCCACGTTACCTCCTCATGGTTTGCGTGGTCCATTAGTTCCCTACCACGGAGACGGCTTTTCCAGGTGCCGCAGATTCGCCCGAGAGAGGAGGGAAGCGTACTTGGGTACGCAACCGACGATTGAGGGCGAAGGTGCGGTAGCTGGGAAAGCCGAACAGGTTAGGCATCTAAGAAGCGTGCATCATGCGCGTGTTTTTCAATGTACTCGCGGCGATAGCCCACCTCGGAACCCATGAGCTCGCGTACGGCACGGTCCGCCACCACGGCATCCTCGATCGTCACGCGCTGCAAAATTCGGGTCTTGGGGTCCATCGTCGTCGAGGCAAGCTGCTTGGGGTCCATCTCACCCAGGCCCTTGTAGCGCTGGACGGTATAGCCCTTGCGCTTCTTGGTGATCTTGCCATCCTTGGCCTTGCCGTCCTCGTCGTTGTCGTCGGGGTTCAGGCCCAGGCTCTGAATGGTGTCGCGCAGAATCTCGTCTTCGGGCTGTCGGCCGTTGGGATACACGTAGTGGATCTTGTTGCGCACCTTAATGCCAAAGATGGGCGGGCAGGCAACATAGACATAGCCGGCATCGATCAGCGGACGCATGTACTTGTAGAAGAACGTCAGCAGCAGGATGCGGATATGCGCACCGTCGACGTCTGCATCGGTCATGATGATGATCTTGTGGTAGCGCGCCTTGGTGATATCGAAGTCGCCGCCGTCGCCGGCGCTCGTCGTGACGCCGCAACCGATCGCGGTGATCAGCGACTGGATGGTGTCGCTCGAGAACGCACGATGGTCACCCACGCGCTCGACGTTCAGAATCTTGCCGCGCAGGGGCAGAATCGCCTGGATGTCTCGGCGGCGGCCGTCCTTGGCCGAACCGCCTGCCGAGTCGCCCTCTACGATGAAGAGCTCGGTCAGCTCGGCATCGCGCACCGAGCAGTCGGCGAGTTTGCCGGGCAGCGACGCCGTCTCGAGCAGGCTCTTGCGACGGGTCGCCTCGCGCGCCTTGCGTGCGGCGTTGCGGGCCTTGCAGGCCTGCTGCGCCTTCTTGACGATCTCGCGGGCGGGCTTGGGGTGCTCCTCGAGGTAGTCGGCAAGACCGTCGGTCACGATCTTGAGCGTAAGCGCGCGCATGTAGGAACTACCGAGCTTGGCCTTGGTCTGGCCCTCAAACTGCGGATCGGGCAGCTTGACCGAGATGACGGCCGAGAGACCCTCGCGCACGTCGTCACCGCTCAGGTTGGCCTCTTTCTCCTTAAGCAGGTTCTGCTTGCGGGCGTAATCGTTAATCACGCGGGTGAGGGCGGTGCGGAAGCCCTCAAGGTGCATGCCGCCCTCGGGGGTGTAGATGTCGTTGGCAAACGACATGACGTTCTCGCCATAACCGGCGTTCCACTGCAGGGACACCTCGACCTCGCCCATCTTGGCCACGGGCGCATCCGGGTCCGATTTACCCTCAATGTAGATGGGCTCCTTAAAGGCCTCGGGGACGTCCTTGCCGTCGTTGAGGAACTTGACGAAGTCGATGATGCCGCCCTCGTAGCAAAACTCCTCCACGCGGGGAGCCGACTCACGCTCGTCAGTCAGCACGATCTTGAGGTTCTTGTTGAGAAACGCCGTCTCTTGCAGACGATTGTGCAGTGTATCGAAATCGTAGACGCAGGTCTCGAAGATCTCGTCGTCGGGCCAGAAGGAGACGGTGGTGCCCGTCGAATCCGAGGTGCCCACGACCTCCATCTTCTTGACGGTCTTGCCGCGCGAGAATTCCATCTCGTAGATATTGCCGTCGCGGCGCACCTGTACGACCACGCGCTTGGACAGGGCGTTGACAACGGAGATGCCCACGCCGTGCAGGCCGCCGGAAACCTTATAGGCCGAGTTATCGAACTTACCGCCGGCGTGAAGGATCGTCATGACGACCTCGAGCGTCGGAATCTTTTTGACAGGGTGCTCGTCGACGGGGATGCCGCGCCCGTTATCGACGACCGTAATGGAGTTGTCGGCGTGGACCGTCACCTGAATCTCGGTGCAGAAACCGGCCATGGCCTCGTCGACGGAGTTGTCAACGATCTCCCACACCAGGTGGTGCAGACCGCTGGCGCTCGTCGAGCCGATATACATGCCCGGGCGCTTACGGACGGCTTCGAGACCCTCGAGGATCTTAATTTCGCCGCCATCGTAATCGTTTTCGTTTGCCACACGTCCTCCTTCGGTTAAGAAAATCTGTATAGCCTTACTATTTTATCGTAAAAAATACCCTCGGGGACGAGGGTATTTGCCTATACAAGGCCACCAGATGCGATTTAAGACTCTTTTTTGCTTTGCACGCCCTTGGCCCACTCGGCACTGGCCCTCATGGCGTTCTGGAGGGCCTCACGCAGTTTTTGGTCTTCGATGGGCGACACCTGGCGCTCGATCTCGGCGCGCTCGGCTTCATTCAGGTCGGCATGCGGCGCGGGCGGGCGCTCGGGCGCGACCGGGCGCAGGCGCTCTTTTGCCGCGGGCGGCGTGTGGCCGGGGCGGGTCGTCTTAAATACCAGGCCATCCACATGCGCGCCGGCACGCTCCATGCGTGCGCGGATTATCTCGCGCAAAAGTGTCATCTCCTGTGTCCACGAGGGCGAATCGAGATACACCAGCAGCTCGTTGGACTCGGGAAGATAACGCAGCCCCGTCACGTGCCGGCCCTCGCGCGTGCCCGAGCACACCGCGTTCCAAGCACGGTAGACCGCACGCGATTCCTCGGCGGCCTCCATTTGCGCACGACGCTCGGGCGTGGCCGACGCCAAGATGCGCTGGCGCTCGGCACCCAAAAAGTCACTGAAGGCAGCCGCGCCGTTCTCACGCTCGTAATTAGCATGCCTCACCCATGCTCACCACCTTGGCTCGATCAAGTAACTCATCGGTAAAGTATCCCAAATTGGTGGTGGTTATGACTGTCTGGATGTCGTCGCCGATCAGCTGCAAAAAAGCGGCGCGACGATCGCCGTCGAGCTCGCTCATCACGTCATCCAAAAGCAGCAGCGGGGCGGTACCCAGAATATCGCGGGCTACGGCCACCTCGGCCACCTTCCAAGCCAGGACCAACGTACGTTGCTGACCCTGACTGGCAAACGAGCGCGCCGAGCGGCCGGCGACCGAAAACTCAATCTCGTCGCGGTGCGGACCCACGAGTGTCACGCCGCGGCGGATTTCCTCGTCGGCGCGCTCGTCGAGCGCCGCGAGCATGCGCTCGTATGCCCAGCCCCTCAGCTCCTCGCGGTCATCGGTCTGGGGCAGCTCCCCCAACGTGGACGCATAGGCCACATCGGCCTCCTCCCCGGACGCAACCAGCCTGTAGGCATTGCGCACGTGGGCGCCCAAGCGATCGAGCAAGGCCAAGCGGTGCACCAGCAGGGCCGATCCGGCGCGGGCAATCGACTCATTCCACGCACCGAGCATCTCACGGCAGCACCATGTCTCTTTGAGCAGGGCGTTACGCTGCGTCACGCAGCGGCCATAGGCGCTTGCCAGATCGGCATAGCGGGCGCTCAGCTGCACACCAAAGTCGTCGAGCGCGGCGCGACGCACGCTGGCACCGCGCTTAACCATATCCAGATGATCGGGGCAGAACAAAACACTCGGCAGCACGCCGCGCACGCCAGAGGCGGCACATCGCTTGCCGTTGCGGCTAAACGAACGCTTACCGTCCTCCACGCATAGGCCCATGTCCAGCACGCGGCCATCGCCCTCGAGCCTAAGCTCGGCCTTGCACAAACCCGTGCCGTCGTGCACAAGCTCGACGGCAGTGGAATGCCTAAACGAGGCGCCGCTCGTTAGCAGCTGCAGCGCCTCTATGAGGTTGGTCTTTCCCGCCGCGTTGGGCCCCGCGAGCACCGTCACGCCATCGCTCAGTTCCAGGCGATAGCTATCGAAGCTGCGGTAGCGCGCGACGGAAAGGTCGCGGGCGAACATGGCCATAGGGCGCCGCTAGATGCGCACCGGCATGACCAGGTACAGATAGTTGATCTTGTCGTAGGACTTAAAGATGCCGGCCTGCGAGTAGCTCTTGAGCTCCAGCGTGATCTCCTTCTCCTTGGACAGGGCGTTGAGACAGCCAAAGATGTAGTGGTAGTTAAAGGCAATGGTACCCGACTCGCCCTCGGCCTCGACATCGATCGTCTCCTGCGCCAGATCCTGGTCATTGGAGATGGAGGACAGGCCCATCTGGCCGTTCTCGACATCGATCTCAAACTTGACGGCGGGGTTGGCGCTCGCGATGACCGCCACGCGCTTGAGGGCGGCATTAAAAGCCGCCACGTCGATCTTGACGCTCGTTACGCACGAATCGGGGATGAGCTGCTTGTAGTTGGGATACATACCCTCTATGCGGCGCGACACGTAGGTGGTGTTGCCGGCTTCAAAGACAACCTGGGTGTCGGTGGCACCGATCATAATGGTCGCCTGGCTCGCCATGATGCTCAGGGCGTCGTTGAAGGCATCGGCCGGCACGTTGAGCTCAAAGGAGCCCTCGAGCGTCGAGGTCTCCACCTGCGTATCGCACACGGCCAGACGGAAGGAGTCGGTCGCCACCAGGCGCACGGTGTTGTTTTCGACCCTCATATGCACACCGCCCAGGATGGGGCGGGCCTTGTCGGTCGAGGTGACGCGCCACACGCGGCTGACCATCTCGGACAGAATGTCGGTCGGGAGCTCAACGGCGCTCTCGATGGCATAGGCCGGGAACTCGGGGAAATCGTTGGCATCGAGCGTATTCAGGCGGAAGGAACTCTTCTCGCAACCGATCAGCACCTGGCGCTCCGAAAGCTCAAAGGTAACTGGGGCATCGGGAAGGGTCTTGGTGATGTTGGAGAGCATCTTGCAGGGGATTACCATCTCACCTTCCTCTTCCACATGTGCCGCGATGCGGTGACGAATCGAGATAGTGTAGTTAGAGGTCTGGAATTCCAAGATGCCGTCTTGTGCCTTGATGAGCACGCCCGACAGAATGGGGAGGGTGGATGCCGAAGCGACACCCTTCATGACGACGCCGATTGCTTGCGTAAGCGAGCTCTGGCTGACGGTGAACTTCATCTTTTAATACCTTTCTATAGATATAAATATCTTAATAATAGTAATAGTACTGACGAAACTGTTGATTACTCCCAAACATGCAGGTCAAACCCAAAAAGAGAATCGACAGTTCCCTGTGTGCAACAGGGGTCGTTTTCCACGTTCAAAACCTGCGCAAAACTTTTCATCGGAGCAGGCTGGGTTTTAGACACCTTATGCCCGCGGTTTCGACAAGTTTTCAACAGGTGTGCCTATTTCCCTACGAGCGCAGTGTAATTTTGTCTCGTAGCGATTTGAGGTCCTCGGTCACGGTCCGGTCTTCCTGGATCATCTTCTGGACTTTTTTGTAGCTCGTGCTGACGGTCGAGTGGTTGCGGTTGCCAAACTCCGCACCCACGGCGGTGGTTGTCATCTCGCACATCTCGATCGCTAGGTAAATGGCGATATGGCGAGCCTTGGCGATATTGGCATTGCGTCGCGGACCAATGAGCTCCTCATGCGTCACGCCGTACTGCTCCTCGATAACAGACTGAACTGTCTGCACGTTGATCTTTTTGGCCGACGTGTCGAAGTACTGGCTGGCGATGGCGTCGATGTCGTCGAAGCTCAGCTCGCTACCCTCGCGCTCGCGGTCGCCCGCCTCCCCGGCGCAGCGCTCGCAGAAGCTCTCGAGCTCACGGATGTTGGTGCCCGATACCTCCGCCATATGTTTAAAGTGCTTGTCGGTCAGATGTCCGCTGTCGCCACCGTAGGCCGCCAGCAGCGAGTCGTCGCCCGCCTCGGGCGCCGCCGCGATCGTGTTCTCGTAATAGCGTTGCAGAATCTTGTACTTCATCTCGTAGCTGGGCTCTGCTACCAAGCAGAGCATGCCGGCGTTAAAGCGGCTGGTCAGGCGCTCGTCCATGTTCAGGTCCTTGGGCGCACGGTCTGCGGCAATCACGACCTTCTTGTTGTTGCGGATAAACTCGTCCATGAGCTGGAAAAAGTAATCCACGCTCGCGCGCTTGCCGATGATGTTTTGGATGTCATCGATGATGAGCACGTCCACGCCGTGGTATGCCTGCATGATGGGGGCGTTACTCTTCTTTTGGCGGTCGAATTCTGTCATCAGATCATCGATGTATGCCTGTGAGTTGGCGTATTTCACTTTGATCTCGGGCGACTTCTCGGCGAGCTCGTTTTTGATGGCGAGCAGCAGGTGGGTCTTGCCCAAGCCCGATTTGCCATAGATGAACAGGGATGTGCAAGTACCGCGTTCGTCTGCGAGTGCGGCGAATTTAAGCGCCGAACGATAGGCGTGGCTGTTTTCGGGGCCGTAGACAAAGTTTTCGAAGGTGAATTTTGAGTTGGCCACGAGGGGCGCGCCATCGGCGTTCTGCTCGCCCGGCGCCGCAGCCGCAGGCACGCTCACAGGCGATGTCGAGACTGGTTTTGCGCTCTTGGCGGGTGCCACGCCCTTCATCTGATTCATCATGCGGCGGAAATCGTCGGCCGACAGCGTGTTTTTGATCGCGATGCCCGGTTCTTCGCCCGGCGCCGCGTCGTGCGCGACGGGCATGTGTGAAACGCTGGGCGCGGTTGCTACCGGCACGGCTGTTGCGTGGGGCATGGTTTCACGGGAAACATCGCTCGCATTGGTCTCCGGAGCCGCCACGGGGGCGACGGTCGTCAAAGGGGGAGTGACGGGTGCCGCCCCTGTGGCGCCTGTCGTGGGACCCTGCGGGGCCACGATGTTGAGCGCGATCGGCGCAAAGGCAATCTCTTCTAGGTAGTGCTCGATAGTCGGCTGGTGCTTTTTGAGCTGCGCAATGGCAAAGCGCGACGGTGCCTCGATGGTCAAGGTGTCCTCGGTCAGGTTCACGGCACGCGATTGCCCCAACATGTTGATGAGGCGTGCATCTTGGCCGTCGCGCTGGCAAAAGGCGATGGCATCCTCCAGGATGATGCTTGCTTCCTCGTCCACTGTCTCTCCCGTTCCTTAACTTTGGGCACGCACGCGAGCGCTGCCGAGTTCGGTCAGATGGTATTTCTGACCGTGTTTGATCACCAAGCCGGCCTGCGCCAAGTCATTGAGTGTGCGTGACCACGTGGGTGCGGAGTTTCCAAATGCTCGCGCCAGGTCGGTGGCGCCGCACTCTTGGTTTTGAGCCAGATATCCCAGCGCCGCGTTGCCGCGCTCGCTCACAAATACGTCCGGTTGCGGCTGTGCGTATTGATTCGCCGCATTAGGATACATCATTTGAGCTGCTGGTTGTTGAGAACTCTGCATGGTTGGCATCGGCTGTTGAAAACTTTGCGGCCACTGTTGGTATGGCTGCGGCGGCATCTGCTGGGCCCAGGGATTGTACGGCTGCGGCATCTGCTGATACGGCTGCTGATAGCCCTGGGGATACTGCTGCATATATTGCTGGGAGTATCCCTGCTGCGGCATATATTGTCCCGGATATGCCTGCGGGTACGGTTGGAAGCCCATCTGCCGAGCTCCTTGCATGCCCGTCACCTGCTGCATCGCGGCTGCATCCAAATCGGCCGGGACCATGGACTCTGCCGAGCCTTGAGTTGTCGTCTGTCCCGCGGGCTGGGGGTCCTGCATGGGCGGCATGCCGGGTTGATGCATCTGCTGCGAAGCCATGGGCTGTTGTAGTGGGGACGCGGCCATGGTTTGCTGCGGAGTCATCATTGCTTGCTGTGGAAATGCTCCCGGCAGTGGGTATTCCGACCCCTGGGCCTCGGGGCGCACGGCTGCCCCGCGCCCTCCCGCGCGCTCAATTTCCTGCACGCGCTTGGGGTCGAGGCTCACCGTGACGACGGTGCCGTTGCCCATGTTGTCTTCGATGGAGACTGCCCCGCCGGCGTTTTCCAGGTATTCCTGCACCATGGGAAAACCTGCCCCGGTGCCGCGTATATACCGCTTCATCTTGCTGTTTGCGCTGGTGACGCCAAAGTCGAAGGCGCGCTCTTTGTCGTCGATGCCCGGACCTTGGTCGGCAAAGCGGATAGTTTCCCCGCCGTCCAGGATCGAGATAATGGGCTCGGCAAAGTGGGCGTGGATAAAGTTTTCGACAATCTCGCGGATAACCATGAGTGAGATGTGTCCGCCTTGCTCTTTCATGCACTGGTAGACGGTGTTAGTCGTCTCTTCCAGATACGTGCGGATGTCTTGCGGCTCGATGACGATCACGCGCGGGGTCGAAAGCATGTCGTCATAGACGGCGATGCGCGCCGCATACATGGTTTTCGGTGTCTGTTTCGATGTCTGCTCGCCCTCTTCGCGCTCTTCGCGTACGCCGTTGATGTGCTCGTTGTCGGGTGCCGGGTCACCGGAATCGACCATGGTGTAAAAGTCGTCAGACATGCCGCTCGCAATCTTTCAAAAGGTTTCGGATAAATAGTAGCTCACCGCGCAATGTTTCTCATCTTTCGACAAGTTTTCAAAACATGTTGAAAACTTTGGAAAATGGGCGAAAAGTTCTCAACATTGGCAACATGACCTGTTGAAAACTCGGTGAAATATCGTGAAAAGTTGGAGTCATACTCAAAAACTCATCCGGCTTATGGCGGAACCGTGTGAACTGCGCAACCTTTTACCTTTGATTTCTTGACATTTGAACATTGATTTCCCTACAATCTTCAAGCTCACGTGTCTATATCTGCGTCCGCGCCCTCGCGGACACTCGAAATGCAGCAGGAGGAACTTAAGATGAAGCGTACGTATCAGCCTAATAAGCGTAAGCGTGCCAAGACCCATGGCTTCCGTGCCCGTATGGCCACCAAGGGTGGTCGTGCCGTGCTCGCCCGTCGCCGCGCCAAGGGCCGCAAGCGTCTCACTGTCTAGCAGCGATACACACATCTCGCATGAAGACTATTAAGTCTCGGCAAGATTTCGAGCATGTGTTCAGTCAGGGGCGTCGTTTCAATCATCCTCTGATTCGAATGACCATATGTGAATCGGTTGGCGAAGGCGACTCTGGAAGGGTCGCCTTCGTTGGTGCTAAACGACTCGGTTGCGCAGTTGTGCGCAACCGTTCTAAGCGTGTGATGCGCGAGGCCGCCCGCAGCTGCGGATTTCCCGTTGCGGGTTATGACATCATCTTGTTCGCGACCCCCAAGACGAGGATCTCGTCGCCGGAGGAGATGAACGAGGCATTGCGTTCGCTTGTGATACGCGCCGGCGTTGCCGGGGAGGAGCGATGAGCAATCACGTTTTGCGACGTGTTGCCATCGCTCCTATTCACATATATCAACAGGTTATTTCGCCCTTATTGCCTGACGCCTGCATTTATTATCCAACGTGTTCTCATTACGCCGTCCAGGCTATCGAGAAATACGGTGTTTGTAGAGGCTGCTGGCTTGCCGTGAGGCGCATCGCTCGCTGCAATCCCCTGCACGTCGGCGGTTATGACCCTGTGCCCTAGCGGGCACTCGCTATCGGAGGAAAAATTACATGTGGGATTGGATCGTTAACATCCTTTTCGAGCTGCTCAAGCTCATCCAGACCTTTGCGGTCGACTGGGGCCTGTCCATCATTATCCTGGTGGTCATCGTCCGTCTGCTGCTGACGCCGCTCATGCTCAAGTCGACCAAGTCGACGGCCCGTATGCAGGTGCTGCAGCCCAAGATGCTCGAGATCCAGGAGCGCTACGCCGACGATCCCCAGCGTCAGGCCGAGGAGATGCAGAAGTTCTACAGCGAGAACAAGTTCAATCCGCTGTCCGGCTGCCTGCCGCTTCTGATTCAGATGCCTATCCTCATCGCCCTGTTTACACTTCTGCGCAACCTGCCGCAGTACTTTAACGAGGGCACCTTCTCGTTCTTCAACATTCTGCCCGATCTGACTACCACGCCGAGCGCCTCTTTTGCCGATGGCTTTATGGTCGCACTGCCTGCGCTGATTTGCCTGATTCTGTTTGCTGTCCTGACCCTGATTCCGCAGCTGTACATGTCGCGCAATCAGACCGGTCAGCAGGCCCAGAGCATGCGCATGATGGCCGTCGTCATGACCGTCATGATGCTCTGGATGGGTTGGAGCCTGCCCGTTGGTGTTCTTTTGTACTACGACGTGTCTTCTGCCTGGCAGGTCATCCAGCAGATCTTTGTGACGCAGAAGGTTATCGAGAAGGCTAAGGCCGAAGAGGAGGAGCGTCTTAAGAACGCCCCGCTGCAGGTTGAGGTCACGCGTCGCGAGAAGAAGCCGCGCCCACACAAGAAGAAGTAGCGGTATAGTAATCTTATTTAGGTACCTAACTTTTGGAGTACGTTATGTCTGAAGAGATCGTCGAGGATATGCTTGAGGAGGTTGCCCCGCAGGCCGCGGGCGATTATCTCGAGATTGCACAGCGCTACAAGGCTGGTGAAGAGCTTACGGATGAAGAGCTCGACACCATTGCCGATGTTGCGATTTCTATTCTTCGTTCCATCCTTTCGCATTTCGACGCCGCCAACTCTCCTATCGATGAGTACGAGGGCGACGAGGGCGAACTGATTCTTGATGTAACGGCTCCCGACCTTGCCGTCCTAATCGGTCGTCATGGTCGCACCCTTGATGCCCTTCAGGTTATGTTCTCGCTGTTGGTGAGCCGAAAGATTGGCTTTAGGTATCCGGTTGTCGTCGACGTCGAGGGATATAAGAGCCGCCGCCAGGACAAGGTTGCCTCTATGGCTCAGTCTGCTGCCGAGCGGGCAGTTCGCACTCACAAAAGCGTTTCGCTTCCTCCCATGAATGCCTACGAGCGCCGTCTTGTTCATATTGCTCTTCGCGGCAACGATGCCGTCGACACGCATTCTGAGGGTTCTGACCCCGATCGCCATGTTGTGATTGTTGCTCGATAACCTAAACGAGCTTATCTTAAGGGGGCGTGGTTTCCACGTCCCCTTTTTTTGTCAAAAGTTCTTGATACACTGATTTTTGTCAGATAGGAGTTTGTCTTGTTTGTACTAACCGATGAGCAGACAAGCCAGATGCTTAGTCGTCTAATTTCGTATTGCGAAGACTATTCTTTGAAGGTCTCCCATGATGCCCTACGCTCCTGTATTGAGCATCTTGATCTTGTTTTGGAGGCTAATAAGACCACCAATCTTACGCGCATTCTCAATGTCGAAGATGCGGCTGTTCTCCATATTCTTGATTCGCTTGTGTTGCTTCCCTATATAGACATAGCTCCAGAAGGTGCTTTGTTAGACATGGGTACTGGTGCTGGTTTTCCTGGTATCCCTTTGACAATTGCTAGCGGACGTAAGGCTACCTATATCGATTCGGTTGGCAAGAAGGTTGATGCCGTCAACTCATTTGTTGAGGCTCTCGGTCTCAAGTATGCACAAGCGGTTCAT
Source organism: Collinsella sp. LCP19S3_F2 (assembly GCF_052121015.1). Classification (NCBI taxonomy): domain Bacteria; kingdom Bacillati; phylum Actinomycetota; class Coriobacteriia; order Coriobacteriales; family Coriobacteriaceae; genus Collinsella; species Collinsella sp. LCP19S3_F2. The sequence continues at coordinate 27,031 of NZ_JBQKFA010000002.1, read as the reverse complement.
GATCGTCTTGAAGAATATGCCCGAAGCCATAAGAAACAGTTTGCTGTTGTTACCGCTCGTGCACTTGCACCGTTACCAGTTCTCGTCGAGTATGCTTCACCATTTCTAATAGATAGTGGTCTCTTTGTTATTACTAAGGGAAACCCATCAGACGTCGAACTTCAGTCTGGTCTAACTGCCGCTAGTATATGTGGGTTCACCACACTTATGACGGATGATTTAGATTTGCCAAATGGCTTGGGTCATCGCGAGTTTATCATTCTAAAAAAATCTCGTCCGGCAGCTATTTCGCTTCCACGTGCTAATGGCATGGCGAAGAAGAATCCGCTTGCCTAGATGTTTCACGTGAAACATAATGGATAGTAATTACTTGTTATGTTTCACGTGAAACATAACAGATGATGAATCGGAATGTTTCACGTGAAACATCCTCCGTTTAACAGCTTAAAATACACCAGGAGGGACCGTGGGATTTCGCGACGTTAAGCGTTCAAAGAGCGCAAAAGACACGCGTATCATTGCAATCATCAATCAAAAGGGTGGTGTGGGTAAGTCCACCACAGCTGTAAACCTTGCAGCAGCACTGGGTGAACAGGGTCGAAAGACGCTGATTGTCGATTTTGATCCACAGGGTAATAGCACGAGCGGCTTTGGAATCGAAAAAGAAGAACTCGATAACTGCATTTATGATGCATTGCTGAATGATGTTCCGGCAGAATCGCTTGTTCTTGATACAAATTGCAGTAAGGTATTTGTAATACCGGCTACTATCCAGCTTGCAGGTGCCGAAATTGAGCTTGTAAGCGCGATTGCACGAGAAACGCGCTTGAAGGATCTGCTTGAGCCTGTTAAGGATGAGTTTGACTTTATATTTATCGACTGTCCGCCTTCACTTGGCTTGTTGACCATTAATGCGTTGACGGCGGCGGACAGTGTTCTGATTCCAATTCAGTGCGAGTATTACGCACTCGAAGGTGTCACGAAGCTGCTTGAGTCGATGAAGATGGTCAAAACACGCCTAAATAAGAGCCTTGATACCTATGGTGTGCTTATGACGATGTATGATTCGCGCACATCGCTCTCAAATCAGGTTGTCGAAGAAGTGAAGTCGTACTTTGGCGATAAGGCATTTAAGACCTTGATTCCGCGTACGGTTAAAATATCAGAAGCACCGTCGTTCGGTGAGCCGGTAATTACATATGCGCCACAAAATAAGGGTGCAAAGGCGTATATGAACCTTGCCAGAGAGGTGATCAAGCGTGCCTAGTCCAAGGAAGCGTGGCGGTTTGGGTCGCGGACTCAATGCATTGGTCTCCGAAGCAGAATATGAGACCGGTGGATCTGCGACGTCCGCATCCAATACTGCTTCGGAAACTAAACTTCCAATCGAGGATATCGTTCCGAACCCCAACCAACCCAGAATTCATTTTAATGAGACCGAGCTTCGAGAGTTGAGTGAGTCGATTCAGGAGCATGGCGTTCTTCAGCCGCTTCTTGTACGCAAGCACGATAATGGCTATGAGATTATCGCGGGTGAGCGCCGTTATCAGGCTTCTAAGCTTGCTGGACTTGAGGAAGTTCCTGTCATAATAAAAGATGTTGATGATGAACAGATGCTTGCGCTTGCATTGATTGAAAACCTGCAACGCTCTGATCTCAATCCCGTCGAAGAGGCTAAGGGGTATCGACAGCTCATCGATGCGAGCGGCATGACTCAAGAGGCCTTGTCGAAGGCTGTTAGCAAGTCTCGCTCTGCAATCACCAATTCGTTGCGACTACTTGATCTCCCAGAGGTTGTTCAGCAGATGATCTTTGAAGGTAAGCTGACTGCTGGACATGCTCGTGCAATTCTTGCAGTTCCATACGAAGATGCACGTATTAGGTTAGCTGAGAAGGTTGTTGCGGAAGGATTGTCCGTCCGCGCGACAGAAAATCTTGCTCCGTTGTTTTCTGCCGGAGAGACCTCAAAAACGCCTCGAACCGCAACGCCTCAGTCTTTTAAGAAGGCGGCACGCGTTCTGCGTCAGGTGTTTAACACCAACGTTCGCGTAAAAAGCTCGCGCGGAAAGAACAAGATCGAGATTGAATTTAAGGATGAAGAGGAACTCTCTCGCATTCTTGGCGAAATCATTCAGTTTGATCAAGGAGGTCAGGATGAGGAATAAAGTTCTGACTGCTGTCGCTTTGGCTGCTACTGTTGCAGTTGGCGCTTTTGCCGGTTATAAGATTGCGACAGATGATGAATTGCGTGGTCGTTTACTTCGCGGAGCGCAGGATATCGTTGATACCTCAAAAAAGAAAATGGATGTTATGACCGAGGACGTTGCCATGCGTACGGCTCAGATGACTAAGAATCCCAAGATCAACCAAGATTGGGTTAATCATCAATGGGAAAATGTAGGCTTTTAGGTACCTAACAATAACTCATCTATTCTGAAGGGTTCCCTGTCTGATCACCAGTACAGGGATCCCAAATATCGTCCTAAATAATGCTGGACATTCGTATGATGCAGATAATCGATGAATATGAAACAGCCCCGGTTGCAATTAAGCAACCGGGGCTTTCTGATGTTTCACATGAAACGTTTGGGCTGGTCGCCCCTACGCATTCTTCTGAACTTTGAAACGCTGCTTGAGTTGGCCGCAAGCCGCATCGATATCGTTACCACGGGAGTTGCGAATCGTGGTCTCGATACCACGGGACTCAAGACGGCGTTGAAGGTCTTCTACCTTATGGATCGGTGACGGCTTGAGCGGGCTGCCCTCAATATCGTTGAGCTGAATCAAGTTGACGTGGCACAGCGTGCCCTCACAGAAGTCGCAGAGCGCCTGCATTTCGGGGTTGGTGTCGTTGACGCCCTCGATCATGGCATATTCGTACGTCGGACGGCGGCCGGTCTTCTCGGTGTAGAGCTGCAGTGCCTCGTGAAGGCGCAGGAGTGTGTATTTCTTGACACCGGGCATGAGCTTATTGCGTGTGGACTGGATAGCGGAGTGCAGCGAGACAGCTAGGGTGAACTGCTCGGGAATGTCGGCAAACTTACGGATGCCAGGAATAACACCGCTGGTAGACACGGTGAGATGGCGCGCTCCAATGCCGATACCGTCGGGGTCATTAAGGATGCGCAGCGCCTTAAGAACCTCATCGTAGTTGGCAAAAGGCTCGCCCTGGCCCATGAACACTACGCTTGTCGCGCGCTCGCCAAAATCATTGGAAACGTGAAGTACCTGGTCGACGATTTCCTGGGCGGTCAGCGAGCGCCTGAGGCCGTTGAGACCGGTAGCGCAAAAAGCACAGCCCATTCCGCAGCCGGCTTGGGTGGATACGCAGACAGAGAGCTTGTTACGACGGGGCATGCCGACGGTCTCGACAGAAATGCCATCGTGGTACTCGAGTAGGTATTTACGAGAGCCGTCCTTGGACACCTGCTTAGTGAGCTCGGTCGGCGTGTCGAAGGCAAATGCCTCCTTTAACTGCTCGCGGAAAGCCTTGGGAAGGTTGGTCATATCGTCAAACGAACAAACGTTCTTCTCAAAAACCCATTCAATGAGCTGCTTCGCGCGGAAAGCGGGCTGGCCGAGTTCGGCCACGAGCTCGCGAATATCGTTTTGGCTCAAGTCGCGAATGTCCTGAGATTTAGTCCTGGGATTCATGGAAGCCTTTCGATTTTGGGGAAACGTAGGGGGTATCGCTACAATATGGTATCAGCTGCAGAAATCATAGAGGAGGAGTCTGCCCATGCCGGGTAAAAGCCTAGAGAACATGCACGTAGCGGTCTTGGCGGGCGGCCATTCCGCCGAGCGCGAGATTTCGCTCAATTCGGGAAAGAACGTCGTGGTGGCCCTAAAGGAGGCTGGCTACACTTCGGTGGAGCTGCTCGATACGGCTGCCGATGATTTTATGGTGACTATGGCAACTGGCGATTTTGACGTGGCGTTTATCGCCATGCACGGCGCCGGCGGCGAGGATGGCGCCATGCAGGGAGCCATGGAGACGCTGGGTATCCCCTACACGGCGTCGGGTGTGCTCGCCAGCGCGTGTGGCGCCGATAAAGAGGTTTCAAAGCTTCTGTATGCCAAGGCGGGCATCCCCATTGCCCCCGGTTTGGCGCTTGAGGCGGGCGACGAGGTCGATATCGATCGCATCGTTGAGATTTGCGGCGAGCGTTGCTTTGTAAAGCCCGCCGTCAACGGCTCCAGCTACGGCATCTCCCTGGTACACGAGCCCTCTGAGCTGCCTGCCGCCATCGCCAAGGCCTTTGAGTACGGCGATAAGGTGCTGGTCGAAAAGTGCATCGAGGGAACCGAGATTACCGTAGGCGTCTACGGCGAGGATGACGTGCGCGCCCTGCCGATCGTCGAGATTCGCAAGCCTGAGGACTGCGAGTTCTATGACCTGGATGTGAAGTACGTCGATCCCACGGATATCCACCGTATTCCGGCGCAGATTTCGCCCGAAAACTATGCTCGTGCCCAGGAACTTGCCTGTGCGGCCCACAGAGCCCTCGGCTGTCTGGGCATTTCGCGCAGCGATTTTATCGTGAGCGAGGACGGCCCCGTCATCCTCGAGACCAATACGATTCCCGGTATGACCGATACGTCGCTGTATCCGGACGAGATTCGTCATACCGAAGACATGACCTTCCCGCAGGTCTGCGACAGTCTGATTCGCATGGGTCTCCGTCGAGCGGGCATTGCATGCTAATCGAGGACGCTGTATCTCCTGGAACGCCGCAGTTTGTCATTGATTCCTATGCAACGCTCGCCGAGCGTGCCCGCACACAATCGTTTGGCCTTATCGAGGAGGATGTTATCGTCCTCGATACCGAGACCACGGGTCTTTCGGTCCAGGACAACGAACTTATCGAGATTTCCGCGGCCCGTCTTTCGGGCCGCGAGGTCGTTGACCGCTTTGATACGTTTGTGCATCCCAAGCAGCTGATCCCTGCCGAAATCACTGAGCTCACAAGCATCACAAACGCCGATGTGGCCGATGCCCCCTCGGCTGTAGAGGCCGTGGCTGCGCTCGCCGATTTTGTGGGCGGGTGCCCGGTTATCGCGCACAATGCCACGTTTGACCGATCGTTCATCGAATCGGTCAAGGGCGGTGTCAACGTCAGCGACATCTGGATCGATTCGCTGGCGTTGTCCCGTATCGCGCTGCCGCGCCTGGCATCGCACAAGTTGTCCTTTATGGCCGATCTGTTTGGCTGCGACTCCGTGTCGCACCGTGCAAATGCCGATGTCGATGCCCTGTGTGGGGTGTGGCGCGTGCTGCTGGTTGCCCTTACGGACTTGCCGCAGGGCCTTATGGCGCGTCTGGCGGATATGCACGCGGATGTTCCTTGGTCCTATCGTCCCATTTTCTCGTTTTTGGCAGGTCAAAACCCCGGCTCGATTTTCTCGCTTGCCGCCGCCCGCGCCGACGTGCTCAAGGCCGATCGCGCCGATGATCGCGTGGATGCCGACGAGCTGCCGGTTCTTAACATGCCGAGTCGCGAAGAGATTGAGGCGGATTATGCCCCTGGTGGCCTAGTCAGCCGCATGTATCCCACATATGAGCCGCGCGACGAGCAGATTGCCATGGCGCTCGAGGTACGCGACGCGTTGGTTACGGATACGCATCGCGTGATAGAGGCCGGTACGGGTGTCGGTAAATCGATGGCGTATCTCGTGCCCTTTGCCGAGGCCGCCCGCCGAAACAACATTACCGTTGGCATTGCGACCAAATCGAATAATCTTGCCGATCAGCTTATGTACCACGAGCTGCCAAAACTCGCCGAACAGCTGGACGGAGGCTTGTCATTCTGTGCGCTCAAGGGATATGACCACTATCCGTGCCTGCGCAAACTCGAGCGCATGAGCCGAAGTCAGACCGAGATTACCACCAACCGCGATCCTGCCGACACGCTCACAGCGGTTGCGGTGATCATGGCGTATGTGTGCCAATCTGCCGATGGTGACCTCGATTCGCTCGGCATTCGCTGGCGCAGCGTCAACCGCCCCGACTTTACGACGGCCTCGCGCGAATGCGCTCGCCGCCTGTGTCCGTTCTTCCCCGATAAATGCCTCGTCCACGGTGCCCGTCGTCGCGCGGCGCATGCCGATATCGTGGTCACAAATCATTCCCTGCTATTTCGCAACGTTGCGGCCGAAGGGAGAATTTTGCCTCCCATCCGCCACTGGGTAATCGACGAGGCCCATTCCATCGAGCGCGAGGCGCGCCGCCAGTGGGCGCGCGTGGTCTCGGCAGACGAATCTCGCGTGCTATTTGAGCGCCTTGGCGGGTCGAGCTCCGGTGCATTGAGCCAGGTATCTCGTGATTTGGCGACATCCGAAGGCTCCACGCTTTATCTGGGGCTCACCGCGAAGGCGACGTCTACGGTCGCACGCGCGAGCATGGCACTCGCCGAGGTGTTTGACGGCGTGCGTGAGCTCGGCCGTCGCGCCCGCGGTGGCTATGACAGCGCAAATCTGTGGATTGGCCCCGAGTTGCGCGAGTCGGATGACTGGCATGACTTCTTGCAGTCTGCCAGCGCTGCTATCGATGCCCTGGAGCAGGCGGATAAAAATGTTGCCGCGCTGGTGCAGGCTGTCGCTGCCGATAAACCCGAGGTCGTCGTCGACCTGGGCGATATTTCGCGCCGTCTGCACGAGCTGGCCGAGAACCTCAAGCTCATCATTGACGGCACCGACGAGCATTATGTGTACTCGCTGCAGGTCAACCGCCGCCTACGTGCGGGCGGAGAATCCATGACCGCCGAGCGCATCGACATCGGCGAGGCCCTGGCGAACGAGTGGCTGCCCGAGGTGCATACGGCCATCTTTGCCTCGGCAACCATGACGGTGTCCAAGAGCTTTGAGCACTTTAACCATGCCGTAGGCCTCGATCGCATTGGCGCTTCGGCATCCTCGTCACTGCACCTGGATTCGAGCTATGACTTCGATTCGAACATGGCCGTAGTCGTGGCGGGGGACATTCCCGACCCTCGCGACCGCGAGGGCTATCTGTCCGCGCTCGAGCGCGTATTGGTCGATGCCCATCTTGCCATGGGCGGGTCGGTACTCACGCTGTTCACCAATCGCCGCGATATGGAAGACCTGTACGCTCGGGTTGAGCCCAAGCTGGCGCGTGCCGGCCTGGAACTCAATTGTCAGCAGCGCAATTCGTCTCCCCGTCGCTTGCGCGATCGCTTTATCAACGAGTCGACCTCGTCGCTCTTTGCTCTCAAAGCATTTTGGGAGGGCTTCGATGCCAGCGGCGAGACGCTGAGATGCGTCATTATCCCCAAGCTGCCATTCTCGAGCCCCACCGATCCTCTCTCGTGCGAGCGCAATCTGCGCGAGGACCGCGCCTGGGTACGCTACTCGCTGCCCGAGGCGGTTCTCGAGGTCAAGCAGGCGGCCGGTCGCCTGATTCGTTCATCGACCGATTGCGGCGTGTTGATTTTGGCCGACCCGCGTCTGGTGACGAAGGGTTACGGAAAGAAATTTCTGACATCGCTGCCTACCAGCTCGTATCAGCGCATCGAAACGGCGCAGATCGGCCACTATCTTCAGTTATGGCGCCAAGCGCACGAACGCCATCGCTAAGAACGGAAGGCCATTGCCTCGGCGGCATCACATAGACGCTTTGAAAGGGCGGGGTCGTCTGCGATGCGGATGGCTCCGCCCGCTGCGATAATCTGGCTAAACAGCCAGTTTTCGGAGCTATAGCAAACGGTCACGCTTGCCGTACCCTCCCCATCGGCTTTAATTGACCTGATACCTGCCCACCTCACGCGTTCTGCCATATCGAGCGGCATCAGGAGCTTAACGCTCTGGCTTGCCTGTGCAAGGGAATCGTGCAGGGACGTGGTTTCGGTCGTGTGACGCACGACGGAGTCTTCCGTCAGCAGAAGCTCCTCGATCTTGTCCATACGGTAGGAGCGCTGCCCGTCTGCCTCGACATCCCAGGCAATCAGGTACGTTTGGTCGCCGTTGGTCGTAATCTTTAGGGGGTCGATCAATCGCCTGCGTGGATGCTGGTCGTCCAGGGAGCGGTAGGTGACGAGGCATCGCACGCCATCCTGAATTGCACAACAGAGTTGCTGCCAATAAGATCCGCGGGCGACGGTATCGTCAACGCGTTGGTTGTATCCGAGTTCCGCCGGAAGGAGTGCGCGCCGGATGCGCGCCGCCGCGCACTCCTCGATTCCGAGTGACTCCAATTCATGATTGAGTACGGCGCCCTCGGCGGCACTCAGGCGAAGCGGCAGCACACGGCCCGCATCGCCGATGAGAACCACACGTTCATCGTGGCATTCGCAAATGATGCGCGCGCCCGATTCGCGGTCTGCGAGCGTCGAGATGATGCCGATGATCTCGTCGAGCGAAGCTCCGGAGATATCGAAGCGACTGCAGATTTCGTCTCGCGTCATGCCCGCCTCGCCGGCGGCATAGAGTGCCTCCATAATGTCGATGGAGCGCGAGAGCCTTTGTTCGCTGGTGAGCTTACGCACGGCCATGAGCGCTCACTGTCCTTTCGATGAGGCGGTTCCACGCCTGCTTGAGTTCGTTGGGCGCTACGGGCCTCATACCGTCAACGCTGTGTTCCATGCAAAATGACGCCGCCGCATTCAGGTCGCGAACGTCAACGGTCCAGGTCCAGCCGTCTTTGGCGTGCTCGAGCCTTCCTCGCCCACGTGTGAGGCCGTGGACCATGTCGGATTGAGCCTGCGGAGCAAACGAGAAAGTTGCCGTGACGGGCTGGCAATCGGAGAAATCGAATTCAAAGAAGAGGTAATCGTTGAGATTGAAGTCTGCGGGAATGGCGTAGGCCCGCGATGGACGCCACGCACGAACGATGCGATCGCAGCGAAAGGTTCTGATTTTTCCGGTGGCGTCATCTAGGCCGCAAAAGTAGGCTGTTCCTTCGCGCTCGAACATGCCGTAGACGCAAACAGTGCGTTGTCGTTGCTCACCCCGTCCGTTTTGATACAAAAAACGCAGCGCGCATCGGTCGGCAAACGCGCTCCATACCGCATCGACCGTCGGCGAGTGAACAACGGGGGGTTCGGCCGTATTCGTCTCGCCAGTAAGATAGGCAATTTTGGAGCGTATGTCGGCGAGCGGGGTCGCAAAGGCCGAAGAGCCCGTGGTGAGGGTCTGATCGATAGCGTTTAGCAGAATGTCGGCATCGTCTGCGGTGATCAAGCCGCCCGCGGCAAACGTATGCTCACGGTCGATCGTCCAGGCGCTCTCCTCGGTCTCCTGGGCACCTGCGGCGCGAACTTCCTTGATCACAATGCCCCGCTCGAGCAGCTTGTCGCGGTCGCGGCGAAATTTTCGCTTATCCGAGTCGACGTTGCCCGATCCGTAGCCTAGGTCAGAATCCAGCACGATCTGCTCGGTTGTTAGAGGCTCGGGGGAACTGTTGAGGACAAAGAAAAGGTTGAGGATACGCTGGGCGGTTTTGTCGAAACCGGGTTCTGGCGCATTTGTTTTGTTTGTCGCGGTCATATCGCTTACCGTCATAGAATCCTCGCATGGGAAGGTTATTTGATGCCATGATTTTAATCCGATATGGAGATTAGGCTATATCCTTGTCCGCTCAGTGCGTTAAGATGCCCAGATTTCGGCCGATTGCGTTCGCTCGGGGTATACTTTCGACTATATACGGTTCTAATGTGCAAGCATTGGGCCTATTTGTCGGATTATGGATGTGGAGCGCACATGGCGAACACCCAGAACTATATCAATCACCTGCTGCAGGGCACGGGCATCACGCCGGCGTGCAGCGAAGAAGAGCGTTTGGCTGCCGAGGATATCGCCCAGATCTTCCGCAATCATGGCTTTGATCCCGAAGTCCAGGAATTTAACGCTCCTGCACCCAGCAGGCTGGCATTTGCCGTCACAGGCATCCTGTCTTTTGCCGGTGCCCTGCTTATGGGTATTGGCGGCAGCATCGGCTTAATCGGTGTTCTGCTGGCCATCGCCGGTGCCGTGTTGTATGTGCTCGAGCGTACCGGTCGCCCTGTTATCTCTCGTCTGGGCAAGACGGGCGTGAGTCAAAATGTCATTGCCTATCACAAGGCCACAGGTCCGCTTGCATCTCCGCGCAACCGTCCGGTGGTTGTTGTCGCCCATTACGATTCTCCGCGTGCCGAGCTCCTCGCTCGCGAACCGTACGCGCCGTATCGCGCGCTCATCGCCAAGATGCTGCCGGTCGCCACGATTGTCCCCGCTGCCGTCGCCATTCTGCGTATACTGCCGCTCCCCGGCGCTCTGAAGGTTCTGCTTTGGATCGTTGCGATCCTCGCCTCTCTTGTGGCGCTCGCCAACGCGGCCAATATCATTGCCAACCGTTTTGTTCTTCCCTATACGTCCGGTGCGGTCTGCAATAAGTCTTCTGTAGCCGCGATGCTCGGTGTCATGGATAACGTTGCCCCTTACCAGGGCGAAAACGAGTTCCCCAACGACATTCCGTTTGATGACTATTTTGGTGAGCAAAAGCGTCGTGCCGAGGAGATGGCGCGCGCGGCGGCTGAGTATGCCGCTGCCCAGCAGCAAAACGACTACGGCAACACCATCGAGTACGAAGAGCCCTCCTACACCGAGGACGAGTTTGGCCAGCCGATCGCTCCCGAATCCGAGCAGGGCGAAGTTTTTGACGAGCAGATCGATGGCTTTGGGGGTGCCTCAGCTGACGAAACCCTGATTGGTGTCATTGCTCCCGAGGCTCAGGCTGAAGCCGAGGTTGCTGCCGAGCCGGTCGCGGATGAGGATGTCGTCGAGTCGATTGGGGCGCCCGCTGTCGCCGAGCCGAGCGAGCCCGAGCCCAAGCTGTATCGCAATGCCGCCGGTAATATTCGCTTTGGTTCTGATGCCATTCGTGCCTTGGGGATGCTTCCCGAGTCGTGCACGCTTGATTACGAAGAGGGCGAGGAGCCGACGATCGATCCCGCGCCTGCTTCGGTTGAACCTGTCGCCGCGCCTGCCGACGAGCCCGTCGTCGATACCGAGCCCGAGACGGAACCCGAGCCCAGCCCTGCACCCGAGCCGGACACCGCTGCACCCGCTCCGGTGGTTCAGGATGTGTACGACGATTCCGCCAGCGATTACGATGAGTATCCGCAGCGCGTTTCTTATGAGAGCGATACCGTTTTTTCGGCCGATCTACCGGTCGCGACGCCCCATGCCGATATAGCATCTGCGTTCTCTTCGATTGGAGCCAGCGCTTCAAGCTTCTTTAAGGGCGCACTCGCTAAGGGTAAAAAACTTGTCGACGACCTTGAGGAAAAGCGTGCCGCTGCGCGCGAGGTGGCAGAGCAGGAGGCTATTGCCCACCAGCAGGCTGCCGAGGCCGAGCGTGAGCGTGCGGCGCGGGAATTTGAACAGCATGAGGCTGAGCAGCCTGCCGCGACGGAGGTCGCCGAGGCTACGACGTCCTTTGAGGCCCAGCAGCCAATCGACGCCACCGAGACGCTCGATGCCGCGAAGTTCGATGCCACGATAACGTTCGAGAAGCAGGGTACTGCCATCGCCGATCCCCTTTCTGTTTCCGATGAGTCCCAGGATGCTGCAGATGAGATCGAGGCGCCCGAAGCCGAGCCGGCTGAGAGTGTCGATGCCGAGCAGGTTGAGAACGTTGACGCCGAGACGAACACCGCCGACGAGATTGAAGCCGACGCGACGGTCGTCGTTGAGCAAGAAGAGACCCCGGTGATTTCTAACGCCGATGAGTCCAGGCCGTACTCTACGCAGATCTTTACCATGCCTGCCCCGAGCGATCCCGGCTCCACGGTTGCCAACCCCGCATCGGCGCAGGTCGAGACGGTTGATTCGCTCATGGCACAGATTTCGTCCAAGGCCGCACCGCGTCCGCAGATGAATATCCCCGATCCCGCTTCTGCTCCGGTGCTCACACCTTCTTCTTCGCCGCTTGCCTCGGTCCCCGATCCATCGCTGCCCTCGATGCAGCAGGCAAACGTCGCATCCCGCACATCCCTCTTCGATCTCCCCGACCCCTCGGCTCAGGCCGACGATCCTTTCGCGACGGCTCAGGGGCCCGAGCCCACGTCGGCGCCGGTTGCCCCCTCCATGCCCGTTTCTTCGGGCGCTCAGCCCATCGAAACCATCTCGGCTCCCGTCGTCAAGGAGGCAAAGCCTCAGAAGCGCGGTCTGGGCGGCTTGTTCGGACGCAAAAAGAAGAATGAGCAGAACAGCATGAGCGACTGGCTGGGCGTCGAGGATGACTACGATGCCAAGAAGTCTGGCCGCGGTATCGGCTCTTGGGATAACTTTGAGGACGATGATAACGGCTGGAAGGGCGGTGCCACCTCTTCTGACGGCGCTTCTGCCGAGGACATGCTTTCGGCTGTTGCCTCCATGGGTGATGACGAGCTGCTTGGTCACGATATCTGGTTTGTGGCAACGGGTGCCTCGGATTGTGACGGCGCCGGTATGAAGGCGTTCCTCGAAGCCCATCGCGATAAGCTGCGTGGTGTGTTCTTTATCAATCTTGAGTCCATTGGAGCCGGTAGGCTTTCGGTCGTGACGGTCGAAGGCGAGCAGCAGTTGCTCAAGGGTGATCGCCGCATCATGAATCTGGTCAGCAAGGTGTGCAAGTCGTTCCACGTTGATTGTGGCGCGTTTGAGATGCCCTATGCCAAGACCGATGCCTATGCCGCGCTCGAGGCGAGCCGTCGCGCCCTCACAATTGCCGGTGTCGATGGCCCGCGTCTTGCCTGCGCGCGCACCGGAGACGATTTGCCGTACAACGTCAACCCGACGAACATCGCTACGGTGTCCGAGGTTGTCACCGAGGTCATCCGCCGTTCGTAGCGGACCTCTAAGGAGTTAGCGTGTTTTCATACATCAAACGCCATTGGCCCGTCTATGTGGTTCTGTTTTTGATCGCCATCGCTATGGGTCTGGGGGCCGCATATATCGTGGGCGCTAAGGGGTCGACGCCCAGGTCCACGATGAGCGAAGAGGTGGAGCAAGAGCAGAGTTTGGGTGCCGACGGCATTTCGGATGGCGATCTGGAACTTGTTGACGGCGGGTCTGCGCCTACGGAATAGCCTTTGGTTACATACGCCAGATAACGGGCGAGCCGGCATATCGGCTCGCCCGTTATTTCTACCTACTCCTCTTTTGATGCCGAGCTTAGCCAAGTGAGCCAAATTGCTGTGCCACCGGCGGTCAATAATGCGGTGAGAAAAGAGATGATGGGTGCATTGCCCGTATTTGGAAGATCCTGCGGAATGGCGCATTTTTGAACAACACGATCTTTATCGTGCGACTCGAGTTTTTCGCCTCCTCCGTTGCGGCAAAGGTCAACACGGGCACTGTTGGCGAGTGCGGTTTGGGGCGTATAGGATGAGGTTGCACACATCCGGATGATTGCTCCGTGTAAATCCGATTTGAGGGATGCCGTCGCGTCGTCAAGGTCGTCATGCTCGTCTTTAAGCCCATTGCGATTCCAAGAATCGTTGTCGCGCCGGGTCGTAAAGTCTGCGGAAACCGAGCCATACTCAAAGCGAATCCCCGTGATAACATCGTCGTCCGAAAGCGTAAGGTCCTTTACTTCGAGGGTGGAAGACTCCGTGGTCGAGACATCGGCTTTCCAAAGACTCCAGCCATCGTAATCGACAATCCGCACATCCTCGCCCAGCCGCTCTTTGACCTCGGCTGTCTCGAGCCACGGGTTGGTGTGTTCATCGTCAAGTGTGGCGTTGGCCTTTTCCTTTATGCCCAACTTGTCTGCCGGTGACGTTCGATACCAAACATTGCAGAGCCCGTTTAAGTCGCCGACGGCGATCGGGGTTTTAATGGCGACAAGTTTGGCCGTGCCGTCTTTGGCACATTCGAGATCGTCGGTGACGGTGAACTCGTCGACCCAGGTGCTCGATTCGTTTTGAGCGTCGATGGTGTAGGAATAGGAGCCCTTACTGTCGGGTTGCGTCGCCGCCCGGTTTTTACCGTCGCCGTTCGCCACTGTTCCCTTTGCGGTTGGCCGCGCGATTTCTTGTCGCTTGTCGACGCTCCCCTTAATCTCAATCGGTGCATCCGTCATGGTTACGGCCTGGATCTTCCCCGTATCCTCGACTTCAAAGGATACGTCTTCAGCGAGGTCATAGGAGCGCGGGGACATTGTTTCGCGTAGGGTATAAGAACCGGGTTCAAGGTGCTCCACGCGATGGGGCTGCTCGGATGATATCCAAGAATCAATTTCTGTTCCATCGGCGTCGCATAAGACCAGTCGGGCGCCTTTAACTTCATGCTTGTCTGTTATATCGACCTTGGAGAAATCGACCTTGGTGTAATCATTAGACAATTTGATCTGCGACTCGACCACGGGGACCTTCTGGTCGATATAAGCAAGCTCAACGATATGTGCTGTCCGATCAAGTAGATAGCCGTCGGGAGACTGGGTTTCAACGACTTCGTATCGTGCCGTTCCGCAACCCAGCGAAAGGTTGTCTACGCGAGCTTTACCCTGTTCATCAGTTGTGACGGCGGCAACGGCTTCACCGGCAAGGGCGGCAATGTGGCCATCGGGGCAAACGATATCGTCGGTAGCGCGAATTTCAAACTTGGCACCAGATAGGGCACTGCCGTCTACTGCGTCAGCCTTCACGATCTCGATGCTTCCGGTTGCCGCGCTGTTGAAATACGAGACGGCGGCGATAGGTGTGAGATCTGCATCGGCAGGAATCGTCACCTTCAGTTCGTCGCCCACAAGGTAGGGCGCTTTGGCTGCGACTTCTCGTACGTAATATGTGCCCGGCTTGAGCGATTCTGGCAACGTGACGGTGCCGGTCGCATTGGTGGTAAAGGTGTTCATAACGTTGTGCGTCGGATACCAGCATGTTTGAGAGATGGGTTCACGGTTGCTGTTGAGCAGCTGAAAACTAAAGCCGGCAAGGGGGACGGAAGCTCCCGTCTGGGCATCGCGTTTGATGATTTGGAGATGTGTCGAAAGGGTGTGATTGTCCACTATGTACTGAAGCTTGGCTCCGTCGGCGATTTGCTCGGGCGCGATGGTCCAATCCTCTGCCCGCTTGAAGCCTGTGGGAACAGTTTCCGGGACCTCGCGAACGGTATAGCCCTCACGATCGTAGGGGATGGCTCCATGGACGCCGTCCGGTCGTGTGCCCGCGCCAAACCAGGCCTTGGGCTGGTCTTTGGTGGATGCGAAGCCATAGATATTTGTCGTCAATGTGCCTACGACCTGCTTAGAGCTGTTGCTGACGATTTCAAAGACGACGCCTTCCGCTGGCTGTTCTAATCCCGATTGCTCGCCGTTCCCGTAATCCTTGAACTTGGAAATCTCGATATCAAACGCAACATGAGTATTGGGGATGCGGCGTTCGAGCTCAACGACGCCCATGTCGTTTAGTTGATTGGGACCGACCGTATAGGTCCAGCTGTCATGGGGGAGCAGGTAGCCCTCTGGCGCTTTCGATTCGTAGAGGGTAAAGGTTCCCAGGGGAATGCCGCTTAAGGTCGCCTGGCCATCGCCTTCGGTCGTGAAGGTACGCGTCCACCCAGGGGTAGATTGCGAGACACAGGTAAATTCGGCTTTGGCGAGCGAGGTTCCCGCCTGCGCTCCGGCATTCGTGGCGGCATCGGTTTTGACGACACGCAGCGTGATAGAACCTGGCTGCTCGTTGATTGTGACATGTCCGCCGCTATTTCCGGTGGTAAAGGCAATGCGATCGCGTCGGGACAGATAGCCTGTCGGCGCTTTGGTTTCGATTAGGTAGTATGCCGTGTTGGGCAAAAGTGTTGCCCGTGCACGACCGTTGCCGTCCATTTTGATGCTGCCGACGTGTTTGTCCGTGTTTTCCTCAAAGATGTTAAACGTCGCCCCACCTAACTGATACGTATCGTTCCCGCTGGTAATGACAGTGTCTGCAGATCTTTTCTCAAAGGATACGTTGATGGTGGGCAAAACGTAGAGCATATCCTGGTGCCGGCCTTCGTTAGAGACGGGTCCGTGATAGCGTCTGGCGCGATGCGGGTCGGCCTTAATATTTCCGGCTTTTGCGTTGTCGTAGAGCCAGCGCGCCGCCGCGACAACCTCGGCGTCTTGATCGAACTTGCCGCTTTTGGCAACGCCGGCGTTGTTTGTATACGCAAAAGAGCCATCGGGGCGCGTGGTTCCTTTGAGCATCCACACGGCAATCTGGGTTGCGGCGCGGGCGCGTTCGGCCGTTAGGTCATGGCCGCCAAATGATGTGGCGGAAGGGTATCCATGGCAGATGACGGCGGCAAACTCGTTGTCGAGCCATGTCCAACCCTGATTGTAGGTCCGCCAGGGTCCTCCCGGGCTGCTGGGGCCGGGGCAGTCTTGGTTCATGCAGTAAGAAATCGAGGCGTCTTGTGCCTCATACTTGCCAATGCCAAACGGTCCGCACATATCGCTGATGGTGCGAAAACTAAGCGTATCGTTTCCATCGACGGCGCAGGCGGTACCAGGCGTGGCGCAGGCTAGAAACAACAAGAGGAATAGGAGCAGCGGTGCTGTTGCGATTGCGCTGTGGACAGAGTGCGTGGGTGCATTGGACATGGCTGCTCCTTATCCTTTGTGCGCCGCGCTGGGAGATTGCGGCGCGTGGGATGAGATTAGCGCCGGGGGTCATACGGGTAAGTACCGCGAGCTGACCAAGAACTTGCCAAGTTCCCAACAAATGGAGACCGGTTTTAGATAATCAAACAAAAGAGCAGGTAGAAGACGGTGTAAAACAGGTTACTCGAGTCCCTGTTTTCGCAATTCGAGCAACAAGAAGATGATTTTCCATGCGTAAAACAAGGGTTAGCGCCCTTGTATCAAACAAGACAACCGCGTTATACTATCCCCCACATATGCGGGCATCGCCAAGTGGTAAGGCATCAGCTTCCCAAGCTGACACTCGCGGGTTCGAGTCCCGTTGCCCGCTCCAGTTAAAAGTACAAGCACGGCACCATCACGGTGTCGTGCTTTTTTCAATAAAGCGCCGGGACTCGAACCCGACAGGGTGTGAGCGTTAAGCAAACGCGAAGCGTTTGTAGCGAGCAGGTGAAGGCGCCGACAGGCGCCTGAAGCCGGTGCGGATTTGCGAAGCAAATGCGCGGATGTCCCGTTGCCCGCTCCAGTTAAAAGTACAAGCACGGCACCATCACGGTGTCGTGCTTTTTTCAATAAAGCGCCGGGACTCGAACCCGACAAGGTGTGAACGTTAGGCAAATGGCAAAATGTTAGGTTAATACCTGCTGCCTATACTTGCACCTGCGCACGGTACAATGGTTGGGTTACGACCAACGTGCCAATAACCAAAAAGGAGCCGCTATGATCGATCGCTATACCCGCCCGGAGATGGGACACATCTTCTCCCTCGAGAACAAGTACGCCATTTGGCAGGAGATTGAGGTTCTGGCCTGCGAGGCCCAGGCGGAGCTCGGCAAGATCGGTATTTCTAAAGAAGAAGCTCAGTGGATCCGCGACCACGCCAACTTTGAGAAGGCGAAGGTCGACGAGATCGAAGAAGTCACGCGCCATGACGTCATTGCCTTCCTGACCAATATGAAGGAGTATATCGACGCCGATGTTCCCGAGGGCGAGCCTAAACCCAGCCGTTGGGTTCACTATGGCATGACCAGCTCTGACTTGGGCGATACGGCCCTGTGCTATCAGCTCACCCAGGCCTGCGACCTAATTATCGAGGACGTCAAGAAACTCGGCGAGATCTGCAAACGTCGCGCTTTCGAGGAGCGTAACACGCTCTGCGCCGGTCGCACTCACGGCATCCACGCCGAGCCTATGACCTTTGGTATGAAGTTTGGCTCTTGGGCCTGGGAGCTCAAGCGCGATCTGGATCGCCTTGAGGACGCTCGCAAGAACGTCGCCTTCGGTGCCATCTCGGGTGCCGTTGGCACCTACAGCTCCATCGAGCCGTTTGTCGAGGAGTATGTCTGCGAGCACCTGGGTTTGGTTCACGACCCGCTGTCCACGCAGGTTATCAGCCGCGACCATCATGCCTACCTCGCTGGCGTCCTCGCCACCACGGCGGCCACCTGCGAGCGCATTGCTACCGAGGTTCGCAATCTGCAGAAGACCGATACACTCGAGGCCGAGGAGCCGTTCCGCAAGGGTCAAAAGGGCAGCTCCGCCATGCCGCACAAGCGTAATCCCATCACCATGGAGAAGGTCTGTGGCCTGTCGCGCATCGTGAAGTCCAACGCCCAGGTCGCCTTCGACAACGTCGCCCTGTGGCATGAGCGTGACATTTCGCACTCTTCTGCCGAGCGCGTCGCCCAGGCCGATAGCTTTATCGCGCTTGACCACATGTTCCAGTGCCTTATCCGCGTTATCGATGGCCTCCAGCTGTATCCGGCTCGCATGATGGCCAACCTCAACAAGACCCGCGGTCTCATCTTCTCCTCCAAGGTTCTGTTGGCCCTCGTCGATACGGGCATTACCCGTGAGGACGCCTACGCAATCGTGCAGGAAAACGCCATGGCGACCTGGCATGAGGTGCAGGACTGCGTTTCCGGCCCCACCTTCAAGGAGCGCCTCGAGGCCGATCCGCGCTGCACCGTCAGCCAGGAGAAGCTCGACGAGATCTTTGATCCGTGGGACTTCCTCACCCGCATCGATACGGTCTTCGATCGTCTGGAGCAGCTGAACTTCGAGTAGGTTCGGGCATAACGTTAGCTTTTTAGGGCGCTTTGCTGGTAATGTGTGTTGCCGGTAAAGCGCCTCGTTGCATTTATGGAAAGACGGGGATAATAGTCGTCTCGAATGACATTCTGAGAAGGAGATCGCATGATTTCGTTTGATTACAAGCCCCAGGGCGTGTGTACTCGCAATATTCACCTCAATCTTTCCGATGACGGCAGCAAAGTGCTGGGCGTTGAGTTTACCGGCGGCTGCAACGGCAACCTCAAGGCCATCTCTAAATTGGTCGAAGGTGTTTCTTCCGATCGCGTGATTGAGGTGTTGGCCGGCAATACGTGCGGCACGAAAAAGACCTCCTGTGCCGACCAGCTTACGCGTGCCATCGAGGCCGCGCGTGCCGAGATTGCCTAATGAGTATTTTTGATCGCGTTAAGAATGGGGTAACGCGCCGAGGATTTGTGTTGGGTGGTGCTGCCGCGAGTGCTGCCACGCTGCTTGCGGGGTGCTCGAAAAAAACGGGCACCAGCGATGATGCTGCCGGTGAGCCGCAGGTTATCAAAGATGATTCCAAGATCGTCTCGATTACCGAAGAGTATGAGGCCGTCGACATTGATCTTAAGCCGACGGCGTCGTGGACGTTGCCATTGGGGACGCTGCTGTACTACTGCGATGGCGGTTACGCTGCGGCGATGATGGCGCCCGCATCTGCGCTGCATGCCAACACGCTTGGCGTGTTCAACATGGGGGACGGCTCACTCACCACGTTGATTGACGATCCTGTCGAGGGTTCCGGTTATGCGTTTTACGACGTTCGCGCCACCGATAGCGTGTTTGCGTGGGTTGAGATGAACTACGCGAATTCGTCGTGGAAGCTCTATGCGCAAACCCTGTCGGGCGCGGCGCTTACTGGTAATGCCGTTGAGCTTGATCGCGGCGGTGAGGACTACGACCCTCCGCTGTTTACCGCCTTTGACTCGTCGGTCATCTGGTACAAGATGCCTTCGACCGGTGGCAATAAGACCGGCAGCGATTCATATTGCTACCGCCGTTCGCTCGATGAATCTAAAGCGGAGGCAATCTGGAAGTCGACAGGCCGCTTTGCGTCTGCACCGCGCGTGAGCGATGGCATCCTGACTATCTCACCCCGCGTGCGCAATGACGAGGGCGTCTACTACGGCATGACGGCGATCGACCTGACGGACGGCAACAATACCAAGAGGGCTCAGCTGGTCCTTCCTTCGTCGGTGTCACCTTTCGAGGCCGTATATATGGGCGATACGTTTGTGTTCTCCATTGAGGCGACCTATGCCGGCGTGGGCGGCCTGGGCAATATGGGTACCTACATTGGTAACGAGGGCGGCCCGTATCAATTTCTATCGCGCGAACCGCTTGCGTGCGCCGCCGGCAGGAAGGGCAAATATCTGGTTAAGGTTCAGGCATCGCATTTTCTGATCGATACCTCCGCTAAAACCTATGGTTCGCTGCTGTCGCCCGACCGCGCTCTCGAATATGGCGACTATCCAGCTACGGCGGGAAAATCGAATACGTTTTTAACCTATGCCACGGTGCGTAATAGCCAAGGAATTCCCGAGACGGTTACCGCTCGCCTGTTCTCTCTTTAGCGCCGAGGGGTTAAAAAGGCGCCAACGGGGGAATAAGCCCATTGTAACCGTGAGTACCGCCCGCCGAGCTGTCGCGCCCATGCGATGCCCGGTGGGCTCAGGTGCGTTAAAATGGGCTTGTTCTTAGCTAATTGAGACAGGGGGGCCGTGTTATGGCTTCAGATGCAAAAAAGATTCTGCTGGTCGAGGACGAGAAGGCGATCCGTGACGCTGTCGCTGCCTATCTCGAGCGCGAGGGCTACTGGGTTGTTGGCGTTGGCGATGGCCAGTCTGCGATCGAGGAGTTCGAGAAGCACCAGTTCGACCTGGTTGTGCTCGACCTTATGCTCCCCAAGATCCCCGGCGAGCGCGTTTGCCGCACTATCCGCGATACCTCGGATGTGCCCATCATCATGCTTACCGCCAAGGGCGAGATCGAGGATCGCATCATCGGCCTCGAGCTTGGTGCCGACGACTACCTGATCAAGCCGTTCTCGCCGCGCGAGCTCGTCGCCCGCGTTCGCGCCCTGTTCCGTCGTGCTCACCAGACAGACGAGCCCGCCGTTGAGGTACTCGACTTTGGCGATCTGGTCATCGATATCTCGGGCCACAAGATCTTGGTCGAGGGCAAGGAAGTTGATTTGACCGCTTCCGAGTTTAAGCTGCTCACCACGCTTGCTCGCCACCCCGGTCGCGTCTATAACCGTATGGAGCTGGTCGAGAAGGTGCTCGGCTACGACTTTGAGGGCTACGAGCGCACCATCGACAGCCACGTGAAGAACCTTCGCGCCAAGCTGGGCGACGACCCCAAGAAGCCTAAGTGGCTCTATACCGTTCACGGCGTCGGTTATCGCTTCGAGGCTCCGGCCAAGACCGATAAGCCGGACGAGAAATAGGTAAATCACATATGACACCTGCGCGCTTTGAAATCGGACAAAAGCACAAGCAGGAGAACGAGGCGGGTTCCAAGGCAAGTTGGAACACGCCTCGTTCCGATTCACGGCCGGCGATGAGCTATCCCTCGCGTATGGCTTTGGCTTTTGCCCTGACATCGCTCATGACGGTATTGGTGCTGGTGGGCGTTGTCTCCGTTGTGTGGGGCACCGTCTTTTCGGATTACACGCGCTCCAATATCGTCGAGATCGCCAATTCTGCTGCCGAAAAGCTTGCGACGTCGTATGAGGAAAACGGCAATTGGACTGCGGGCGAGCTGCGCACGGTCGCGACATCGAGCTTGGTGTCCGACGACCTGGGTATGCAGGTCGTCAACAAAAAGGGCGTTGTCGTTTATGACGACTCATGGCCTTCGGCAAGTGCGACCGCCGATGTGCGCGAGAGCGAATTGCCGTCGAGCAGCTCGAGCGGTAAAAAGGCCTCGCATAGCCCGGTCTCGTCAGCGCCCACCGACTCCGATAGCGTTGCCAACGTCGAAATCGTTACGTCCTCTGGCGAGCATGTCGGACAGGTAAAGCTATGGGCTATCGGCTCCGACGCTCTGCTCACTAAGGCAGATTCTGCATTTAGGGAGAAGACCTTTAACGCCATGGCTCTTGCCGCGGTTGTTGCAATCTGCATCTCGGTCGTTATCGGATCGCTCGTGTCGCGCATGCTTACCAAGCCGATTCATCGTATTACGAGCACAGCCAAGCAAATTCGCGACGGCGATCTGTCTGCTCGTACGGGCTTGCGCGGCGATGACGAAATCGATCAGCTGGGTGAGACCTTTGACGAGATGGCCACCTCGCTCGAGAAAGATATGAAGCACGAAAAGCGCCTGACCTCGGATGTCGCACACGAGCTTCGTACACCGCTCATGGCCATGCTTGCAACGGTCGAGGCCATGCAAGACGGCGTGTACCCCACCGACGACGAGCATCTGGAGACGGTCGCTTCCGAGACGCGTCGCCTCGCTCGTTTGGTGCAGCAGATGCTCGACCTATCGCGTATGGAAAACAGCACGGCTCCGCTCAATCTCGAACCGGTGGACATGGTTCCGTTCGTGCGATCGATTGTGAACGGCCAGGAGCGTCTGTTTGCCGACCGTGACCTTCGCCTTCGCTTTGCAGATGAAACCCAGGGGCACGACGATGTCGTCGAGGCCGATCCCGACATGATCACGCAATGCGTCATCAACCTCATGAGCAACGCCATGCGCTACACCCCCGAGGGCGGTTGGGTCGTAGTGTCGGTGCTCAGTGACCGCAAGCATGTCAGTATTGCCGTTTCGGATACCGGTATCGGTATTGCCAAGGACGATCTGTCGCGTATCTTCGGACGATTTTGGCGCGCCGATGCCAGCCGCGCCCGCGAAGCTGGCGGCCTGGGCGTCGGCCTCGCCGTAACTAAACAGATCGTCGAGCGTCACCATGGCTACATATCCGTGGAGTCGGAGCTTGGAAAGGGTACGACTTTTACGATTCATCTGCCCCGCGAGCACACGGCGGACGCGGCATCTACTACAATGGAGCACTAGCTTTTCG
This sequence comes from Collinsella sp. LCP19S3_F2, assembly GCF_052121015.1. Classification (NCBI taxonomy): domain Bacteria; kingdom Bacillati; phylum Actinomycetota; class Coriobacteriia; order Coriobacteriales; family Coriobacteriaceae; genus Collinsella; species Collinsella sp. LCP19S3_F2. The sequence continues at coordinate 4,304 of NZ_JBQKFA010000002.1, read as the reverse complement.
CTATTCGGTGAAGGAGGGACCGCGTCCCTGCCGCTCCGAGTTTGCGAAAACGTGCGGTAAAGAACCCGCATTTCTGTCGTATTTAGGTAAGGAGTGACTCACGTGACAACGATGGAGCGTCGTCCGGATTCCCGTGGCAAGGTTCGTGATATCTACGATGCCGGCGAAAACCTGTTGATGGTCGCCACCGATCGCATTTCTGCGTTCGACTTTATTCTTCCCGACGAAATTCCGTTTAAGGGAGAGGTGCTCAACCGTATCTCGGCGTTCTGGTTCGACAAGTTTGCCGATATCGTCCCCAATCACCTCGTCTCCATCGATCCGGCGGATTTCCCCAAGGAGTTTGCCGAGTATCGTGACTATCTCGCAGGCCGCGCCATGCTGGTTAAGAAGGCCCAGACGATTCCTATCGAGTGCATCGTCCGCGGCTATCTGACCGGTTCGGGCAAGAAGACCTACGACGAGAACGGCACCGTCTGCGGCATCCAGCTGCCTGAGGGCCTGACCGAGGCCTCCAAGCTCCCCGAGCCGCTGTTCACCCCGTCCACGAAGGCCGAGATCGGTGATCACGACGAGAATATCTCGTTTGAGCGTTGCTGCGAGATCGTTGGCGAGGACATCGCCACGCAGATTCGCGATCTATCTCTTAAGATCTACAAGGCTGCCGCCGAGTATGCAGCGACCCGTGGCATCATCATTGCCGACACCAAGTTTGAGTTTGGTGTCATCGATGGCAAGGTCACGCTGATCGACGAGTGCCTCACGCCCGACTCCAGCCGTTTCTGGCCTGCCGCCAGCTACGAGGAGGGTAAGATTCAGCCTAGCTACGACAAGCAATTCGTCCGCAATTGGCTCAAGGCCAACTGGGATATGACGGGGGAGACCCCGCATCTGCCCGCCGAGGTCATCGATGGCACGTCCGAGCGCTATCGCGAGGCCTTCCAGATCATCACGGGCTCCCAGTTTACAAGCATGAAGGAGAACGCGTAAGTGAGTACCCGCAGCGCCACGAACAAGCGCACGCAATCCCACGAGGTTACCGGGGTTGCGCGCAAGTCCGCCGCATCCGCCAAGCCAGCTCGTCAGGCAGCGAGTTCTGTTCGCGTCGTGCCGGCATCATCCAAGGCACGCCGCAAGGAGCTCGAGAAGGGCGAGAGCCTCGAGGGCCTCTCTAAAGAGGAGAAGCGCGCCCGCAAGGCTAAGCGGCGCGCCAAGGAGGACCGCATCTACACGGTGTCGAGTATCCTTCTCAAGCAGGATGAGGACTACACCAAGCGCCGCCGCATCTGGTGGGCCGTGCTTACTATCGGCATGGTGCTCGTCGTGGCCATTTGGTCTTCGCTGTACTTCGCTCCCGCTGGCATGGTGTCCAGCCCCGTCCAGATGGCCGGCATTGTTTTGTCCTACATCGTCATTCTGGGTGACTTCATCTACGACTTCGTGCGCATCCGTCCCTTGCGTAATATGTATCGCGCGCAGGCCGAGGGCATGTCCGATAACAAGCTCAACGCTATCATCGAGCGCTCGGCTGCCAAAGAGGACAAGAAGGCCTCCAAGAAGAAGTAGTAGCGTTACAACCTATAGATATCGCTAAGATATAAGGCGCGTCGTTTTTTGCGGCGCGCCTTTTTACTGTCCTGTAGATAGATGGAGTGGCACATGATTCGAGCTGCCCTGACGGTCGAAGAGGCTCTGGAGGGTATGAAGTCCCTGGAGCCCAAGATTAGAAATTATGCGCGTCTCGTTGTCCGCAAGGGCGTCAACGTTAAGCCCGGTCAGGAGGTCGTCGTTCAGTCTCCTGTCGAGTGCGCGTCATTTGCGCGCGTGGTGGTTGCGGAGGCTTATGACGCCGGTGCCGGTCACGTGACGGTCATCTGGGCTGACGATGCCGTGACGAGGCTTACCTACGAGTATGTCGAGAAAAGCTATTTTGAGCAGACTCCCGAGTGGAAGCGCATGCAGCTGGATTCGTTGGCTCAGGACGGAGCCTGCTTTATCTTTATTGAGGGCACGGACCCTGCTGCCCTCAAGGGCATCGATCCCGCTAAGCCTGCCGCAGCTTCTAAGGCGAGGAACATGCAGTGTAAGGTCTTCCGCCGTGGACTGGACTACAACATTAACCCGTGGTGCATCGCCGGCGCTCCGGTCGCTGCTTGGGCGCGCGAGGTATTCCCGGGAGACGCCGATGAGGTTGCAGTCTATAAGCTGTGGAATGCGATTCTGCACACCGCTCGTGCTGATGGCCAGGACCCGGAGAGCGACTGGGAGCTCCATGACGCCACATTCGAAAAGAACCTGCGCTTCCTAAACGATAATCAATTTGATTGCCTGCACTACACCGCTTCGAATGGAACTGATCTGACGATTGGAATGACGAAAGGCCATGAGTGGGCCGGCGGCAAGGGAAAAACTCCCGACGGTCACCCTTTCTTCCCCAACATTCCCACCGAGGAGGTCTTCACCTCGCCCGATCGTATGCGCGCCGACGGCATCGTGTACTCGGCTATGCCGCTCATTCACCACGGCAATAAGGTTGACGATTTTTGGATTAAGTTCGAGAACGGCCGCGTAGTGGACTATGACGCTCGCGTGGGTAAGGCAACGCTTGCGAGCATTATTGAAACCGATGAAGGTGCTGCTCATCTGGGCGAGGTTGCGCTTATTTCCAAGAACACACCGATTCGTGAAAGCGGCATTCTATTCTACGACACACTCTATGACGAGAACGCCAGCTGTCACCTTGCGTTGGGTGTCGGTTTTCCCGAGTGCATCGAAAGCGGGTATGACATGTCCAAAGAGGAACTTCTGGAGCATGGCGTCAACGTTTCGAGCACGCACGTTGACTTTATGATTGGCACGGACGACATCGATATTACGGGCATTACACCTGATGGACGTGAAATTGTGATTTTCCAGAACGGCCAATGGAGTTGGGAATAGTCTCAGACCGTGGTACAATGCCATCCGCGGGCCGTTAGCTCAGCTGGCAGAGCAGGGGACTTTTAATCCCAAGGTCCAGGGTTCGAACCCCTGACGGCCCACCATAGAATAGAAAAGCGACTGGCGGATGCCGGCCGCTTTTTTGTTGCCGGTGCACGGGTTCGAACCCGAAAGGGCGCGGAGCTGAGGAAACGCGTCAGCGTTTGCCAGCGCAGCGCGCGAGGCGCGGGGGCGCCGAAGCGGCCGCCCGCGCAGCGGGCCCGAACCCCTGACGGCCCACCATAGAATAGAAAAGCGACTGGCGGATGCCGGCCGCTTTTTTGTTGCCGGTGCACGGGTTCGAACCCGATCTTCTCTATATATAAGGACGCCTGGCGGCCAAAACCAGCCTTTTACCGACAGGAAACCAAAACCAGATGCCGTTAGAGTAAAGTAGCGCACCAGAGATGACCGATACCTCAACACCTATAAACCAGCTGGTCATCGCCAATACCGGAAGCCGATGCTTCAGATATGACTTCAGTGGAACAGCTGAAGGATCAATTTATTTGTGAACAAAATATGGAGTGCGTGATTCCCGCCCCCGGGGCCCCTCCGGTCTGGCAATATATCTCCTTGCCGCGCGGCCCGGTCGGACCGGGAACCGGCGCAGGCGTGCACCTTGAGAACCGGATACTGCGAGGATGGACACACCAGATGTGTCGCATCCGGGCAGACATCGAACCATTTGAAATGGTCTGACTTGGATTCGTTTTTCGCAAGGCCGCCGAGAGGCGGCCCCGAGAAATTCCTTTTCCTATCAAACAGAACCATATGAATCGAACGGAACCGATCAGCGATGACTGAGAGGACCGGACGGGCTCGAGGCCCAAACATATTTGGACGGAGAGTTCGATCCTGGCTCAGGATGAACGCTGGCGGCGCGCCTAACACATGCAAGTCGAACGGCACCTATCTTCGGATAGAGGCGAGTGGCGAACGGCTGAGTAACACGTGGAGAACCTGCCCCCTCCCCCGGGATAGCCGCCCGAAAGGACGGGTAATACCGGATACCCCCGGGCGCCGCATGGCGCCCGGGCTAAAGCCCCGACGGGAGGGGATGGCTCCGCGGCCCATCAGGTAGACGGCGGGGTGACGGCCCACCGTGCCGACAACGGGTAGCCGGGTTGAGAGACCGACCGGCCAGATTGGGACTGAGACACGGCCCAGACTCCTACGGGAGGCAGCAGTGGGGAATCTTGCGCAATGGGGGCAACCCTGACGCAGCGACGCCGCGTGCGGGACGGAGGCCTTCGGGTCGTAAACCGCTTTCAGCAGGGAAGAGACGAGACTGTACCTGCAGAAGAAGCCCCGGCTAACTACGT